>RECI01000275.1 GCA_007694095.1 Balneolaceae bacterium
ATCGGCAAAGTAAAAACAACATTGATCATCGAAGCCTCCAGGGCAATTTCTGAAATGAGAGAGAATCTTGTAATAAATTCTTCAGCAGTTACTTATGATGATCTGTTAAGAAATGTTAGAAACTCTTTGAAGGATCCTTCTTTAGGGCCAAAACTTTCCAATACCCTGCAGCGCAAGTACCCCTATGCCCTGGTAGACGAATTCCAGGATACAGATCCGGTGCAATATGATATTTTTGACAGTATCTACCCGGAAGAGGGGGGTGAGTGTGGCTTGTTTATGATCGGGGATCCTAAGCAGGCGATTTACAGGTTCCGGGGTGCGGATATTTATACCTACTTCAAGGCAAGGAAAGCCGTACACGGCCAGGTGTACACACTTGAGAAAAATTTCCGCAGTTCTCCAAGGCTTGTTGAGGCCGTGAATGCGGTTTTTGGCGGAGAACGGAACGCCTTTATTGAGCCGGAGATTGGTTTTTTCAACTCCAGTCCGGGCAATCCGAAAGGGGGGGATGAGTTTCTTGTGGACGGGAAACCAGCTGATCATTTCAGGATTACAGCAAAAACCGGCACGGAGAGCAACAAAGACTCTTGCAGGGCTTTTACGTTTCAGCAAACCGTCTCTGAGATTGCTAACCTGTTGGACATGTCGGGCCGGGGGCGAGTGACAATAGAAGGGAGAAAACTTCTGGCAGGTGATGTGGCACTGCTGGTATCAGGCCACAAGGATGCTGAGATGATCAAAAAAATTCTGAAATCTGTTGGCATTGATTCGGTGACATACTCGCGTCAGCAGGTTTTCGCGACATTTGAAGCTCACCGCCTCGCGCTGCTGATGGCGGCAGTACTGGAGCCTTTAAACCATACTGCACTGAATAATCTGCTGGTTAGTGGATTTTTTGGGCTTGATCTCCGATCGCTCTACGAGAACGTGGAGGATGAGGTGAAAAGGCAGGCACTTTCAGCGGAACTGCTGGAATTAAATGAGATCTGGTACAATCATGGTTTTTATCCAATGTTCAGGTCAATGCTTTTTTATGAAGGAAGGCTTTCGCGGCTGGCCAGGCTTGCCGGCTCGGAAAGGGTGCTTACAAACCTTTTCCAGCTGGCGGATATATGCACAAAAGCAGAAAAAGAAGGCGGACTGGATCCCCGGGCGCTCTATACATGGTTTTTGCGGGAAAAAAAGGATCCGGGCAGCGATGAGGAACGTACTCTCTTGCTGGAAAGTGATCAGAACCTTATAAAGATCAGTACCATCCATAACAGCAAGGGTCTTCAGTTTCCTGTGGTTTTTTGCCCCACGCTATGGGAGTCGAAAAACAACACCGGCAAATTGATTGAGTATCACCCTGAGGGCTCGGATGAACTTGTGATCCATGCGGGACAACTGGCGGATTCAGAACGGGCTGCAGCTGAGAGAAAAAACATCCAGGAATCTGTCGCTGAAGAAGTGAGGAAAGCCTACGTTGCCGTAACACGGGCAAAATATCTTTGCCATGTATTGTGGGCAAATCACAAGGATTCCCGGTATTCAGGATTTGGGGCACAGGCGATTGGAGAAAAACTATTCAAAGAACCTGAAAGTGATATCTCATTTGAGGAAGTATTTGAAAACATGGCGAAATCGCACCCGGATACCATACAGTTCAAACTTCTTGATGAACCAGCCATCCGGGCATTTCCCGTTTCGAAGGGGATAGCAGAGGCTGAAGAGATGGTCATTAAGTCCTATAATGGCAGAAAAGAGCTCACAGTTCAGAGAAAGCTTGAGAGTTTTTCTTCATTGATGAGACCGCATTCCAGGGACTCATACCAACCGGATTATGACCAGGTGATGGAGGCATATGTCAGCGCTTTTGACCGTGGTGAACCATTGGCAAAAGAACTGACACTGTTTGATTTTCCACGGGGAGCGGCAGCCGGAACAGCTATCCATAAACTTTTTGAGAGGGATGAGCTTGACTTTACAACTGCTGCAACTGCCGATCATTCAGCCTGGATTGGAGAAGTACTGAGCCAGCATCACATGGATGCGAAATGGACACCGGTAATACAAAAAATGCTGAAAGATGTGACAGGGGCAGCACTGCCGGGTTTGGAACTTTCCGCAGTTAAAAGCTCTGAGAGGCTGCGCGAAATGGAATTCCATTTTAAATCAGCCGATGCAGAACCTGAACGATTATTCAGGATCATACGGAAACAATCAGGTAATGAGCCGGGAAGTGTGAGGGCATCGGGTTTTATGACCGGTTTTATTGATCTCATTATCCGTCAAAACGGCCGGTATTACATCCTTGATTACAAATCGAATTACCTCGGAGATGATCTTACAAATTATGACGTAAGCCATCTTCAGCAAGAAATTCTCACAAACGGCTATGATCTGCAGTACCATTTATACACACTGGCCCTGGTTCAATACCTGCAAAAACGGATCCCCGATTTTCATTATGAGACTCATTTTGGAGGTGTAGCCTACCTTTTCGTGCGGGGGATGAGGGCAGGATCTCCAAACGGTGTTTGGTTCCACAAACCGGACCAATCTGTTATCAGCCAACTTGGAAAAGAGCTTGGGGTGGAAATATGATCGTTTAAAACAACCTGTCAGCACCTACCGGATCTGACAGCGTTGTTGGGTCAAGATACTGAATACTGAATACTGAATGCTGTATAAACCCGTGCAGTGAACATCCAGTATCCAGCATCCAGTATCTTGACCCATAAGCCAGAACACTGTATCCACACAAAAAAATATAGCCACAATTTTTTATAGGTTAGGAAAAATGCCATATTTGTTGAGCAGAAGAGAAAGGCTACAGGAGGCAAGCCAATGAAGAATGAATCAAATTACACATGGTGGGAGGCAGGCATCCGGTCCGGCTGGATTGAGGTCTATGAACGTGAGATGATCCGTTTTATGGAGGATGAGTTTGGACCGTTGGATGATGATGTCCAGTGTGCCGCAGTATTTGCATCACTCTTTTTGAAAGATGGCCATACAGCCCTGCCACTTTCATTATCGCCGCGGGAATGGGCACACATTCTGGGATTGGATCAGGATCAGGCGGTACTGCTTCCTGATGAAAAACCGGACATTGTGAAGATCAGTCAGAGCGCAGTTGTGTCAGAATCTTTTCACTTAAAGCCATTAGCGCTGCATGGGGATATGCTATCATTCCGTAAATATGTATCGTATGAAGATAATCTGCTGCAATGGATTAAAGAAAAGAATAAAAATAATTATAAATCTGATATAAATACTTATATCAGCCAGATTTTCCCTGATAAGGAAAGGGATGAACCCGATTGGCAAAAGATAGCGGCCATCCTTTCGCTGATCAAACCGTTTCTGATTATTTCGGGCGGCCCGGGAACCGGGAAAACAACAACTGTAGCCAGGATCCTGGTCCTGCACCGGATGGCGGCTGGAAAGCCAATCCGTGTGGCACTGGCTGCACCCACTGGTAAAGCTGCCGGCCGTATGGGTGAAGCACTGACCCGTGAGCTTAAACGAATGAATTTGCCGGGAGAAATCTTTAAGGATTTTCCAAAAGAAGCGAAGACCGTTCACCGTCTGCTTTCGGGTACAGAAGAACATGGCCTGCTTCCACCGGTGGAAAAAAAGGAACTCCGGTACGACCTGGTAATCGTAGACGAAGCCTCCATGATTGACCTAAGCCTGATGCACCGGCTAACCACTCACCTTGCTGAAAAAACCCGGCTCATATTGCTGGGCGATAAAGACCAGCTTGCATCGGTTGAAGCTGGCGCCGTATTTGCAGACCTTTGCCGAAAAAAAAGCAATGGCTTTGACCGGGATACCCTGGCATTGTTAAAAAAATCAGGTATTGATGCCGAACTTCCAGAAACGGAACAAGCCGGGCTTGACGATTCCATTGTTTATCTTACCAAAAGCTACCGTTTCGGTCTGCATAGCGGAATTGGCCGCCTGGCGGCATTTGTACAAGCCGGTGCAGGAGAAAGTGCAGAACTTAGTAATATTTTTCAGAAGTTCAGCAGCGAATTGCACCAGGAAGAATTCAGTTTTCAAAAAGAGGAAATGGTTGGTTTGATCAGGAAACTTTTGAAAAAAGTTGAAGGGAGTCAAACCATACATGATCCGGAGAAGATGCTGGAGTACTGGAAGAGTTCGGTTTGGCTCGCTGTACTGCGGCGTGGCTTGACCGGAACCGAACGGCTTAACCGGCTTGTGGAACAGCAGGTCGCAGCAGAAAGGATCGTTCCAATGGAAAACGGATGGTACCACGGCAGGCCTGTTATTATCACCCAAAATGATTACAATCTCGGTGTATTTAACGGTGATGCCGGCGTTTGTATCCGGGAGAAAGATGATGAATTGTGGGTATATATTGAATCGGGAACCGGTTTCCGGCGTATCAAACCTCAGCGGCTGACCCGCTTCGAACCCGGATGGTTTTTAACGGTACACAAAAGTCAGGGCTCGGAGTTCGATTCGGTGAATCTGTTGCTGCCAAAAACCTGGAATCCCCTCATTACCAGGGAGCTGCTATATACAGCTGTAACACGTGCAAGGAACCGGTTCAGCCTGTTCGGGTCAACGGAATTTTTTCTTAAGGGAATACAGAACGAAACGGTGAGATTTACCGGATTGAAACACAAAATTTAAAATTGTACCAGTAAATACGATACAAATGTAACTTTTTTAACACGGATTAAGCGATAGACTACCGAAGTCTTTCGGAGTTGTGAAAGAAACCCTTACATATTAAAAAATCGAGGTTTTAATAAAATGAAGAGAGACTTCGGAAGTCTTTTTCGTCTATTGCTTAATGTGGGTTTAAACAAGATCAAAAGATGCCCGAACCTCTGAAAAATCTCTACTCACAGCAATTTTTTGAACAGCTTTCTTCAGTACTGGATGATGTGATTCCCGGATTTGATACAACACAATTCGTAGAAAAAATATTTGATTCCGATTGGGAACAGCGTGAACTGAAAGAAAGAATGAAGCACATTGCAAATGTTCTGCATGATTTTATGCCGAACGATTACATTCTGGCCGTATCCATACTTAGCGAGATAGCAGATGCCACGAAGCAGACTCCGCTTGAGAAAATGAGCCTGGAATTTATGTTTCTGCCCCAGTACATCGAAACGTTCGGGCTTGATCATTTTGATGATTCTGTTTGGGCTATGGAGCAAATCACACCGTTTGCAAGCTGTGAATTTGCAGTCCGGCCTTTTATTGTCAGGTACCCCGAGAAGATGATGAAACAGATGCTTTATTGGTCAGGCCATGAAAATCACCATTTGCGGCGGTTTGCAAGTGAAGGCTGCCGGCCGAGACTGCCCTGGGCAATGGCTCTACCGGAATTCAAAAAAAATCCTGAGCCGGTTTTGCCCATTTTGGAAAAGCTGAAGGCTGATTCGTCTGAGTATGTGCGCCGAAGTGTGGCTAATAACCTCAATGATATTGCCAAAGATCATCCACAGTTGGTACTGGAACTATGCCGCCGATGGAAGGGAAAATCAGGTGAAACCGATTGGATTGTAAAACATGCCTGCCGCACACTCCTCAAAAAAGCCCACCCCGGTGCGCTGGAGCTTTTTGGCTATACCGAACCAGATGAAATTTCAGTTACGGATTTCAAACTTCAAAGAAAAGTGAAGATTGGAGGTAAGCTTGAATTCGGTTTTTATGTTGAAAATAACGGAGATAAACCGGTAACCCTACGTATTGAATATGCCATTGATTACATGAAATTAAATGGATCAAAAAGCAGGAAAATTTTCAAAATCACGGAAAATTATGCAGAAGCAAAATCCAGGCTGACGTACAACCGAACCCAATCATTCCGGAATATGACTACACGTAAACATTATCCCGGGAAACACAGACTCGCAATTATCGTAAACGGAAGGCAGATGGTATCGGGTGATTTCAATGTTACAGCCTGATATACGAATACAGATATCAGATGCACGATTTTCTGTCCATACCTAACTATTCAGTTAACCCGATGGCGCAAGCATCCTGCTTGTGCCACTTTGCTAAAAGACAGTCACAAGCCCCGCAGTTAAACGAGACGCCATCACGTTTAATAAAAAAGGCACAGATTAGCTGTTGCACCACTATTCTTAAGGACTGGCACAAGCAGGATGCTTGCGCCATAATGATGCTGTTAATGCGATATTAGTTGTATTTCACCGTACATCCATATGGGGTATTGGTAGTAACTTCCACCGCTTCGCCGTTCATCAGGCTTGTCATGGCGGCAACTACGTAGTTATGAGCCCCTTCAAGGTCGCGGACTCGGGCAGTTGGTTTATCATCGATTGCGCCATTGTATTCAAGGATTCCATCCGGGTTAATAATATACATCTGTGGAGTCACACGGGCGTCATAAGCACGGCCCATTGTTCCGTCTGAGTCGAGAAGAATGGCTGTTGGAGCAGCACCTTTTTCTTCGGCTGTTTTAAGGGTTTCTGCTGGCTCCATATAACCCTGTGTTCCGGGGGCGGATGAAACTACAGAAAGCCAGACTACACCTTTTTCGGTGTATTTCTTCTGAAGTTCCTGCATGTTATTTCCGTCATAATGCTTTCGGACAAATGGACATCCGTGATTCAGCCATTCCAGGATTACCCACTGGCCTTCGTAATCCGATAAGCTATGCATATTTCCATGGGCATCAACAACTGAAAATTCCGGTGCCGATTCACCAACCACGGCACCGCTTCGGTCGGTATCATTTGCTGAATTAATCAGCAATAGTGATGTAAATATTAAGGTTAAAATGAGGGTTAACTTTTTCATTGGTTTGTGTTGGTTTGGGTTATTGATTGATGTTCAAATATCTGCTTGTGTAATGTCTTGTGCGGGTATAAACTGATCCAGTGCATTCAATACAATTCCGGGTGTAAGAAGTTCCGGCAAAATCATCGGTTCATCCAGTTCACTGCTATAAATCACATAGAGAGGTACTCCGTTCCTGCCAAACGATGCAAGTGCCTGGGTGATTTCGGGGTTGCGGTTGGTCCAGTCGGCCTTTACCATTTCGAATCCTAGTTCTTCAAAGCGGTCTTTTACCCGGTTTGAACTGAACACAACACGCTCGTTGGCCTTGCAGGTAATACACCAATCTGCTGTAAAATCGATAAATACATTTTTGCCATCGGCCCTGTGCTGGTTTACCAGATCATTCGAAAAGTCCTGCCATTCAATGCCATAACTTACAGAGATTCCCGCTTCATTTTGAATCGTTACCGGTTGTGACGCGGCAGAAAACATAAAGCCGGCCAATATGAATAGTGTCACGAATCCCCGGCTCACTATACGTGTGCCTGTAGAAATTTCGATTGCCTTCCACCGGTATAAAATCCAGATACCCATGGAGAGCAGCAGCAGGCCGATAAGCAGCCTTGTGAGGCCATTGACGCCGGTTTGTTGACCAAAAACCCATATCAGCCAGATTGCGGTGGCGAACAAAGGAAATGCAAGGATTTGTTTGAAAGTTTCCATCCATGCACCGGGTTTCGGCATATATTTCATCAGTACGGGGAAGGATGAAAGCAGTACATATGGAGCCGCCATCCCAAATCCCAGGAAGGCGAAAATCAGGAGAGCCGTGGCCGCCGGCAGGGTGATGGCAACGCCGAGTGCCGTTCCCATAAACGGAGCAGTACAGGGAGTTGCAAGAACGGTGGCAAGTATTCCGCTGAAAAATGAACCGCGCATTCCGCTTCCGGTATTTGCTTTACCTGCAACATTAATGAGCGAATTTCCAATTTCAAAAACCCCCATCAGGCTTAATCCAAGGCCGAACATCAAAAAAGTCATAAAAGCGATGAATGCAGGGGTCTGGAGCTGGAAGCCCCAGCCAAGTTCCTGTCCGCCGGCCCGCAGCGCAAGTAGTAACCCTGCAAGTGCGAGGAAAGTGAGCAGAACCCCGAGTCCAAAAACCAGTCCGTGCAATTTCACCATGCGTGGCTGATGCCCGGCCATTTGCATAAAGTTCATCACTTTGATGGAGAGAATGGGAAAAACACACGGCATCAGGTTCAAAATCAAGCCGCCAATGAAGGCAAAGGCAAGAATCAAAAGGAAACCAGCGGAAAAAACCGGCATAGAGGAAATGTTGCCGGTAATTATCGATGCATCTCCCAAGCTAACATCCACAACCATCGATCTGATATTGCCGGAATCGTCCCAGCCCTCCGGTGAATAGATCAGGCCCCAAAGGCGATCGATATCGCCAGATTTATAAGTGGACTTGTGAAGCTGCATGGTAATGGTGTTTCCATCAACCGAAAACGGCTGAGGGGCGCCATTTTCAATCTCACCTTCTTTCTTTGCAAAGTATCGTATCTCAGAATATCCGGGAATATCAAATGCTTTGTTTGTGAGCGTCAATGTAGCAGTGTTGCCTTCAAATTCAGCGGTGGCTTCCCAGTAATCGAGTGTAACAGGGAGGTTTTCCCGGGTTTCGGCAAACAGTGGCAGCCACTCTTCGTTATACTCCACATCACCGTCGGTAACCAATAACGTAAGTTCAAGATCAGCATATTCAGGAATGCAGACATCCTCGCAAATCAGCCAGTCGGCTTCGGCAAGTAGTGTGTACTCCTCACCTGGTGACAGGTGGGCCGGCGCAATCGCTTCCATGATATAGAGAATCTGCTCTTTATAGCCGTAGCTGGTCAGCCCGCCAGATACATCCATCCACTTTGGTGTGGGCCATTGTATTTCGCCAATGTTAACATCTTCTTCGTGCAGCCATTCTACCATCATCGGCATTCCGGAATCGCCCGGGTTGCGATAATAGACATACCAGTTTTCACGAATATCCATTTTAATGCCAATCCAGAAGGGCTGGCCGGGCTGGATGGTAATCTGTTCGGAGATGAGTTCTACAACAGCGTTATCGGTTTGAACCGCCTGTGCAGAAATATGAATATTTCCGCTCATGCAGTAAAACAATAATCCCAAAAGTATATAACGAAATGCTGATATCATTTAAAATGGTTAGTAAACTTTGTTATGGATACTTTAACATCAAAAGAAGGTATTTTCGTGCATAGAGCAAAGAGAATGAACAACTTTTTACAATAGGCAGAGCAATGCTTCAACTTAATAAATATTTTAACTGTGATAATGCACGGTGATGGACTCCATTTTGAATGCCACTCCCCAGCCCCTCGACGAAATTCATCATTTTTCAACATTCCGCCGCTCGTGGCACGTGATGTGCGGCATCTCTGCCCCCGGGTTGCGCTGCGCTGCCATGCACTGCATGGACATGCTCCGCTCCACCCGGGGTTACAATATCGGATACCCCTGACGGGGCTATCGGATCCCGGGATATTGCATAAAACGGGATAGTATATCAAAATAATAGTCGTCAGACCTTTTTCCCATTCGGGTCCCTAGAGGCACGTCGGGATCATTTTTTTAAAGACAATTTGGGATTAAATGAAAGTGATGCAAGCAATTAACCCGGATTTCTCACCAAGCTCATCTTTTCCCCACGAAGTGAAATCCGGGTTAAGAGGAAATCCCTTCTCTATTCAGGTATCGGTGATGATAACCGGCAAACAGTATTCCAAATAATCCAAAAATCACACTAAAATACCCCAACCAGTTCCCGTATCGGCTGTAAAATGTTGGATGATCGTTGGTGTAGATCGTAAAATTGAAGGCTGCTTCGTTCCAGTATTCCGTTTCAACCTGAACCTTTCCGTCTGGTGATATTATGCCGGAAATGCCGTTGTTGGCCGAGCGGGCAATCCACATACGGTGTTCAATGGCACGCAGGCGGGCAAAGGCGAAATGTTGAATATGGCCGTGTGAATCGCCCCACCACCCATCGTTGGTGATGATAGTGAGAAAATTGGCCCCTTCCTTCACAAACCGGTTCACCCAACCGGAAAAGACCGAATCGTAGCAGATGAGCGCCGGTGTATAAGCGCCATTTATCTGAAAAAGATCAGCCGTGGTTCCAAGGCCGTACCCCACGTGGGAACCCCAGTCTACCCAGCCGAAACGGTCGATGCGATTGAAAAACTCCACAAACGGAAACCGTTCCACAATGGGGACAAGGCGGCCTTTTTTGTATACCTGGTGATTGTCGCCGGGTTGTAAATTAACCGCTGCGTTGTAGACATTGTATGAAACCCCTGCCTGGGTTCTCCTTGTTACTGCCGGAGGAGACCCTCCGTCATAAAAATCGATAAGGCCGGCGCCTGTGACGAGCCGCGTATTCCACACATTCACTGAATCCCTCATCCGGTCGATATAGGGGCTGTTTATCGTGATTGATGAATCTATGGCGTTTTCAGGCCAGATGATGACATCGGTATTTTCGGTACGTGCTTTATTCGACATGTCCAGGAGTTTATCCAGAAGGGCATTAAGCGAGGGTAGGCCTCCGTACCTGATGTAGGAATCGGAGTTTGGCTGAACGATTACCACTTCTACAGGTTCACCCTGATACTGGTTGATGTTCATCATTGATACAGCCGACCATAACGGGAAAAGCAAAAAAATGGTAATTCCCGTATTCAAAATTACAGGTTTTGGATTTTCGAGCCAGGAATAGAAGAGGGCTGCGGAGAATATCACCCAAAACGAAATTCCAAAAACTCCGGTGAAGGAGATGAACTGGATCACCCCGGTGAGGTTCGACCACCCGTTTCCAAGTGTAAGCCAAGGCCAGGAAAGATCCCAGTTGTGATGCAGAAATTCATATCCAACCCATACCGATGCGGCAAAGAGTGATGCCAGCAGAGGGTTGATCCCTGATTTGAAAAGATATCGTATCATAAGCAAGGGGATGAGCATAATTGCCGCATTGGCGAGAATGGCCGCCATTCCTCCGGCGATGGTGGCCATCATGAGCCAATAGGTGGAAAACAGGTTCCACAAAACAAAAGAGGGATATGAATAATAAACTACCTGGCGTTTAGTTTCGCAAAGCATTGCCACACGGAACAGGAAGATAAAGGCCGGGATTTGCAGGATCGATGCATTAAATGGGGGAAACGAAAGGGCAAGCAAAAAAGGCACTGTGAGTGCCAGGGCCCACTTGTGATCCCAAAAACGGAAATTATGAGAAGCAGAGTCTTGAGTCATGGGTTGTGAGAGTTTTTAGATTCCGGATCCTCCGGGATAAGATTGCTAATCATTTAATCATTCGTTGTTTGTGCCTTTTCATGCCTGAGTTAATACCAAAGCTTTTCGCTTTTAAAATACATTCAACTCTGCCAGGAGGCGGAAAAACACCGCCACTCTTGCAGGTTTCAGGTTTCACTTTTTTCATTCTTCATAATTTTTACCCGCGATTACCACCACAATTTCACCTTTGATGGCACTGCGTGATTTATAATCAGCTAAAATATCAGCGAGTTTTCCCCGGTTCAGTTCTTCAAACTTTTTGGTCAGTTCGCGCGCAACGCATATCAAACGTTCACCGTCGCTAAATTGGTGCAGGGATTCGAGAAAACGGACAAGTTTGTGCGGGCTTTCATAAACAACAGCTGTGAGATCAGAATCAGCAATGGCTTGTATACGTGTCTGTCGCCCCTTTTTAGGGGGAAGGAAGCCTTCGAATGTGAACCGGTCGCATGGAAGCCCGCTGGCAACGAGGGCGGTAGTAAGGGCATCCGGCCCGGGGATTACTTCAACGCGGTGACCTCTTTGATGAGCGGCACGTACAGCCAGGAATCCCGGATCGGAAATGCCAGGCATACCCGCATCGCTGATAATTGCGATATTCTGTCCGCTGGCAAGCAGATTCATAATATGTTCAACTTTATGATGCTCATTATGTTGATGAAACGAAAACGTTGGCTTATTGATTTGATAGTGTTGAAGCAAAACAGATGAAGTACGTGTATCCTCACAGGCAATTTGGTCGGCTTGTTGAAGAACTTCAACGGCGCGATTGGAAAAGTCGCCAAGGTTCCCGATTGGGGTTGCAACGATGTAAAGTGCTGCCAAAAAGAATTATTGTTGATTAATGTTTCAATGATAATAACAAAACTTGTAGTTTCTTACAGTAGTGAAAAGTGAAAAGTGAAAAGTGAAAAGTGAAAAGCTGGAGCGGTTAGCGAAAGTCCCGACATGCTTGTCGGGATGAAAAGATCAGGGTAACCTGCAAGAGTGCCCCGACATGCTTGTCGGGGCTCCTGGCAGAGTTAACCGGACAAATGAAAAGTCAGACTGTTAATAGAAAATTAAATGAAAAATAATATTTAAATTCTGCCAACTGCCAACTGCCAACTGCCAACTGCCAACTGCTAACTGCTTTTTCAATTATTTAAACAAAATAATTTATCAAATGAACTTCAAACCATCAGGAATTAATCATATTACGATCAGGGTAAACCGTATTGAGCGTTCGGAAGAATTTTATGGCAACATTTTGGGTTTTGAGCTTGTTAAGAAAATGGGCCAAAGTATGGCCGTATACCGAATAGGCGAACATGATACACTTGTAATCGTGGAAGCCGAAACCAGTTACGATCCCAACTCGCGTGATTTCAGGATAGATCATTTCGGTTTTTTTCTTAATTCTTCTGAAGAAGTAGATGAGATGGCAGCCTATTTGCGAGATAAGGAAGTGACCATACTTAGTGGTCCTGCCAACCGTAAAAAGGGCCGGTTTGTGTTTGCATCGGATCCTGATGGCAACCTGATTGAATTTTTTTATGAAAATGAATGACGAAGGCAGCGCAATATTGTCACAAGTAATACCTTAACCGGTTTGTGGCATGTTATTTGCTCGAGAATTTGCTTGAAAACTTAAATCCGGAATTGATATACCTCTGAACATTAAATAGAGGTATAGTATTTTAAAGAAAATGAGTGTAAAACAGGATAATAAATCATCTGCAAAAAACGGTGAAAAAAACAGTACACCGGGGAAAAAACAGAATAAACATTCCAAGTCCAATCAAGAACCTCAAACCACTGAATCAGCACAAATAAACGAGCTTGATGAGCTGATTGAAAAGCAGCAGGTTAGAATTCAGGAGCTGGAAGAAGAGCTTGCACAGTTGAAGGATACCCAGTTGCGTAAAGCTGCGGAAATGGAGAATACAAAAAGACGCCTTCAGCGCGAAAGGGATCAGATATTTCAGATTTCCCGCGAAAACGCTGTTCTCGATTTCCTACCGGTCAGCGATGATCTGCTGCGAACCCTTTATGCCATGAAAAATGATGAGTCAGGTGCGGCATATCTCGATGGCATCAGAATGGTAGCACAAAAGTTTGATGATATATTAGAAAAGCACGGTGTTACAAGAATTAATGAAGCGGGTGTTCCATTTGATGTGGAGCTTCATGATGCATTGCTGAGCCAAAAAGCGGAAGATGAATCTATTGAAAGCGGCACCGTTCTGCAGGTAATCGAAAACGGCTACCGCATGGGTGAGAAAACACTCCGTCATGCAAAAGTAATTGTAAGTCAGTAAACGGTTTTTATGTCGAAACGAGATTATTACGAAGTTTTGGGAGTTACAAAAAGCGCGGATGAAACCGAACTTAAAAAGGCGTATCGCAAACTTGCGATGAAATATCACCCCGACCGTAACAAAGGGGATTCAACAGCCGAGAAAAAGTTCAAAGAAGCTTCTGAAGCGTATGATGTACTGCGCGACCCGCAAAAGAGGCAAAGGTATGATCAGTTTGGCCATTCCGGTGTGAATGGAGGAGGTTTTGGCGGTTCAGATTTTGGAAGTGCCAATTTCGAGGATATCTTCAGCCATTTCAGTGATATTTTTGGTGGCGACTTTTTTGGAGGGGATCCGTTTGGCGGCAGATCACAGAGCAGACGCAGAAGAGGAACGGGGCGACCCGGCGAAGATATGAAACTCCGTGTACCATTGAGCCTCGAGGAAATTTCTGAAGGTGTAGAAAAAACCCTGAAGGTTAAAAAACATGTGAAATGCGATTCCTGTAATGGGTCAGGGGCGGAAACAGATTCTGATTACGAAACATGTTCAACCTGTAACGGAATGGGTGAAGTAAGGCAGGTATCGCGTACCATGTTTGGCCAGTTTGTGAATGTACAACCCTGCCACTCTTGCGGAGGTGAAGGGCGCATCATCCGGAACAGGTGTAAAACCTGCGGTGGAGAAGGAAGATTTCGAAGCGAAGAGAAAATCAAAGTAAATATTCCTTCGGGAGTTGCTACAGGAAATTATATCACCCTGAGAAGGCAGGGCAACGCGGGAATCAGAGGTGGTGAACCAGGCGACCTGATTGTACTTATTGAGGAAAAAGAGCATGAACTTTTCCAGCGTGAAGGTAATGATATCTACTACGACCTGATGATCAGTATTCCGGATGCAATTCTTGGAACAGAAGTGGAAATACCTACGCTGAAAGGAAAGGCAAAAGTTAAAATTGAACCGGGTACCCAGCCTGGTAAACTTTTGCGGATGAGAGAACGGGGAATCCGGGGGCTGAACAATTCCGGAATTGGAGATCAGTTCATTAAAATGAATGTCTATATTCCTAAAGATCTTACGTCTGACGAGAGAAAGCATATAGAGGCGTTAAGGGGAGAAGAACATTTTGACCCGGAAAGTGCTAAAAAACGGGAGAAAAGCTTTTTCTCGAAAATAAAGGATGTGTTTAGTTAGTTCCTGAATTAATTTAAAGGCTTTTGGAAAAGGGTGACAGAATCTGTCACCCTTTTCTGTTATTTTGAGCCTGAACTAATAAATTATGTTATGGAAATCAACACTATCGTTATTGCAGGGCTAGCATTTTTTATCGGCTATTTAATTGCATTTTTTGTGGGTAAATCGAGGGAATCGAGACTGGAAGAAAGAAATCAAAACCTCAGTGCTTCACTTCAGGACAATACGTCAAGACTTGAAACAGAAACAGTACGTGCAACCGAAGCTGAAAAAAAGCTGGCTACCCTGCATGTGGAGTATAGCCACCTGTCACAAAGACTTTCCGAACAAAAACTGGAACTTGAACAGCTTCAGAATCAATTTCGTGACGAGTTTAAAAATCTTGCAAATGAAATCCTTGAGGAGAAATCAAAGAAATTCACCGAACAAAATCGCGAAAACCTGGATCAGCTTCTGAAGCCGCTTGGTGAAAAAATTGTGGAATTCCGGAAAAGGGTAGAGGAAACCCACAGTGAAGATTTAAAGGGGCGCAGCGCCCTGGATCAGCACCTCAGAATGTTGCAGGAGATGAATCAAAAAATGAGCGAGGAAGCTAAAAACCTCACCAAAGCACTCAAAGGGGATTCCAAACAACAGGGAAATTGGGGAGAGGTAATCCTCCAGAGGATTCTTGAAAAATCGGGATTGCGCAAAGGGCTGGAGTATCATACCCAGGAAAGTACTACCACCGAGGACGGGCGAAGGCTGCAACCCGATGTGATTGTACAACTTCCTGACGAAAAAAAATTGGTGATTGATTCCAAGGTTTCCCTAACAGCTTATGAGAAATTTTCTTCATCTGATGATCCGGGGGACCAGGAAACAGCCTTAAAACAGCATATAGGTTCCATCCGTGGTCACGTGAAAAATCTCACCAAAAAAAATTATGAACAGATTCACGGGTTTAAAAGCCCTGATTTTGTACTGATGTTTATTCCGATTGAACCCGCTTTCGGAATTGCCATGCAGAACGATCCCGACCTTTATAATGAAGCGTTTGATAAAAACATCATCATTGTAAGTCCGACAACGCTGCTTGCTACTCTTGCAACCATCGAAAATGTGTGGAAGCAGGAATACCAAAACAGGAATGCAATGGAAATTGCCAGAAGGGGCGGGTTTCTGTATGATAAGTTTGTTGGTTTTGTAGATGATCTGAAAAAAGTGGGTGAACGAATCAGCCAAACCAGGAAAGAATATGATTCTGCGATGAATAAATTAACTGAAGGGTCCGGAAATTTGGTGGGCCAAGCGGAAAAATTGAGAGAACTTGGGGCTAACGCTTCAAAGAAAATTCCTGCAGATATTTCAGAAAAAGCAACTGAGAGTTTTTCAAAGCAGATCACATCAGGGATTGAGGGGGACAATCAATGAAGCCAAATCATACCCGTTGTGGTTAGATATGGCAGTATACCAGTTATTATCCCACATCCACGAAACAACGTGATAATCTTCAATCTCGGCAACATAAAAATCATGAGAATGCACACAATTTTTAACAGCTTCAGCATGGCGCTTTAATTTCTTATGGTCCATGATATCATCCACATCAAACACAAAAATGTAAATTGTTTCTCCGATTTCAGTTTGCACATACTCCAAAAGGGGTATGTGATAATTATCAACAAACTCGGCCATAACGATTCCCGCAAATTGTGCGCCTGTGATTGGGGGAACGGTTAGGTTTATATCGAAATGTTCAGACAAGTAATTTTCTGCATCATTGCCTGAGTCAGCACGCCAGTGTGGTTCAATAAGCTGGCCTCCTGCAAGCTGGAAATGATTTGCGGCTATGTTTTCAATAATAAACATTTCGGCTATTGCCGTGTCAGCAGTTGTTTGATCGAGGAGTCTTATTACTGAAAATGTAATTAATAAAACAACTGCTGCAGCTGCAAGATAGCGGAAAGTAATGCCGGAATATTTTTTAACATAACTGCCCGGGTTTTGTTTCAGGAAGCGTTGTTCCAGGCCGGCAGCAATTTTTTTTGGTTCACCAGACCTGCCTGTATTATCAATGGAAGAGAGATTTTTAAGGATGTTCTCTTTAAGGTGTTCGGGTGCCGGGTAGCGGGGTAATTTTTTTTTCAGTATCTCTTTTATCAGAATCGCACTTTCATATTCATCACGTATTTCGGGATGATTTTTCATGAAATCAATAAAAGCCTCTTTTTCACTTTCGGTTGCTTCACCGTCAACAACAGCGGGCAACAATAGGAGGGCTTCCTGATATGTAAGTGGTTTCATAATGAATTTTGATTATTGTAATACTGAAACAGCATTCATTAAAACAACATTCAAAATCATTTGATTGTAATATTACACAGGGATATCGTCTAAGATGTTGATAGGTGAACGATTATTCCGGAATCACCTTCCCGAAATAATTCCAGGGTTGCACCTTTGGCGGATTTGCTAGCAATTTTATTTCTTTTTTGAGAGTGGGGTGTATAAATATGAAGCCGGCAGAGTGCAGGGCAATATTCCCCGGATAAGAACTTCCGTATTTATTGTCGCCCCAAACCGGATACCCTTCGCTGGATAATTGTACACGGATTTGATGAGCCCTTCCTGTGATCAACGAAATCTGAAGAAGGTGCAGACCATTTGCTGATTCCAATTTTTTAAATGTAAGTTCAGCAAGTTTACCTTCACCGTGATTTTTATGTACTATTGAACTGATATTTCTATCCCTGTCTTTTACAAGATAATGGGAAAGGTATTGCTGCGCGGGGGGGCTTCCCTCAACAATGGCAAGGTAATTTTTTTTAATGGTTCGATCTCTAATCTGTTTACTTAGTCTTGATGCCGCTTTTGACGTTTTTGCAAATAACATAACCCCGCTTACGGGTTTGTCTAACCGGTGCAGTAAACCAAGAAACACATTTCCCGGTTTATTGTATTCATCTTTCAAATACCCTTTGCACAGGTTCAGTAAATCGGGTTTCCCGGTGATATCTTCCTGTGAAAGCAATCCTGCAGGTTTATTTACGGCAAGCAGGTGATTGTCTTCATAAATAATCTCAATATCAGGAGTGGTACCGGTAGTTTTCATCGCAACGGGTAAAATCTTTGTGTATTTTTGATATAATTTTGGGTTCTGCAAGAAACGTTGTGGGCTCTTATTTGTGATAAATGAAAAGATGTTGTTTTTTTGCTATCAGCCCCGAACTTTGTTGGAAATAAATCAAATAACCAACCAGGACAATTCTTCAACCATAATCTTTCTTGTAGAACCAAATTTCTATTGGAATCAGCCGGTTCAACTTACCATAAAATCATGTCTATTTCATTAGAAGAAAAGATAGCCCACTTGCCGGCACGCCCGGGTGTTTATCAGTTTAAAGACAACAGAGGCAACTATCTTTATGTAGGTAAAGCAAAGCGACTCAGGAACCGTGTTCGTTCCTATTTTCTGGACTCTGCAAATCACGACGGGCGTATCAGGGTTATGGTAAAAAAAATTGACGACGTTGAAGTAATCGTAACCGATTCGGAAGCGGAAGCCCTGATACTCGAAAATACACTGATCAAACGCCATCAGCCTCGTTATAATATCATGTACCGTGATGATAAGTCGTACCCCTATGTTTGTGTAACACATGGTGCAAGGCCGAGGGTTTATCCAACGCGCACACTTGTTAAAGACGGCAGTACCTATTTTGGCCCATACGACCATGTTGGCCACCTTCGGAGGTTGCTGGAAACCATCCGGAAAACTTTTGATTTGTGTACTTGTGCGGTATCACCAAAAATGATAGATAAAACACGGGGTGTTCCGGGCTGGCACTCCTGTTTTGATGATTACCTTCAGAACTGTTCGGGTGACTGGGATGCAGAGAAATACCTTCCTGTGATCGAAAAGGTTGTAAAACTGCTATCGGGGAAAACAGAAGGTTTGATGAGGGAAATCAGGGAGGAGATGGAAATCGCGTCACAAGCCCTTGCATTTGAACAGGCGGCAAAATTGCGTGACAGTTTACTATCCATTCAAAAATACAATCAGAAAATGAAGATTGTAGACAGTAAAAAAAATAACCGGGATCTCTTTGCAATTGAGCCGGATTATGAACTGGGTGAAGCTTGCGGGGTACTCTTCAAAATAAGGGAGGGCAAACTGGTAGGCAAGTTTCATCGATTCCTGAAAAATATCGATGGGCTGGGTTTGGATGTTATGATGCAATCATTTTTAGAAGATTACTATACGGATTCGTTAACCGGCGGTTCAGGCACCATTCCGGATGAGGTGTACATAAGCCATGAAATGGAAGATGAAGAGCCTCTCGGCCAGTATCTTTGGGAGCAGCATGGTAAAAAAGTGCCGATTCATGTTCCAAAAATTGGTGAAAAAAGGCAGCTGGTTCAAATGGCATTATCCAACGCACGGTTAAAACTTGGTGAACGAAGAATCGAAAAAGAAAAGGCTGATAAAGAAAGGATTCCAAAATCAATAAAAGATCTGAAAGAATATCTTTATTTAAATAGGCTGCCGCGCAGAATTGAGTGTTTTGACAATTCAAATATCCAGGGCAGCGACCCGGTGGCATCGATGGTAACGTTTGTGGATGGCAAGCCCAAAAAAAGCGGTTATAAAAAATTCAGGATTCAAACCGTATCTGGTCCCGATGATTTTGCATCGATGAAAGAAGTTATAAAACGGAGGTATTCCCGGCTAAAAGCAGAAAAAAGCCAGCCTCCGGATTTAATTCTGGTGGATGGGGGAAAGGGGCAGTTGAATGCGGCTTTGGCTGTATTGCGTGAGATAAACTACCTGGAAAATTGTGATGTTGCCGGCCTTGCCAAAAGGCTGGAAGAAGTGTTTTTGCCAGGGAAAAGCGATCCGGTAATGATCCCCAAAACTTCACCTGCATTAAAACTTCTGCAATTGGCCCGGGATGAAGCTCACAGGTTTGCCATCACTTATCACAGGAAAAAAAGAGGCCAGCGCACAATCAAAACGGAACTCACCAATATTGCCGGAATAGGTGATAAAAAGGCGCAAAAACTGCTGAAACATTTTGGGTCAGTTAAAAAAATTAAAGAGAGTAACCTCGAAACTCTTCAGGAGTTTTTGGGTAAAAAAACAGGAAAGGTGGTATATCAATCCCTGCACAGTGAATGAACTGTGTTACTGTTCAGGCAATCCTATTGCGATTCAAATAACATGAAAATGTGATAGAATTTATTACTGTTCAGAGATATTATGTATCAAAGGTGCAGATATACCTGAAAGAAAGGCAGTAATTTACCATTGGCATAAAATATGCTTAAATTTAAATAGAAGCGCTTTTTAAAGCCGAATGTTATTTTTTAAAATGATGTTAGAGTTTTTAAAAGCATTCAATTAATTTGACCTTAATTATGAGACTCACTAACAACGACCATATCCCTCAAAACTACGAAAAGATGGAAGACCGTGAATTGGTACACCTGTTTCGTAAGAAGGATGATCAGCTCGCTTTTCGTGAGCTGATGAACCGCCATCAGGCGAAAGTATATTCTTATATCTTCAGTATGATTCAGAACAGGGAGATTGCCAATGATATATTTCAGGAGACTTTCACCAAGGTGATAACTAAGATGGATGATACTTACAATGAACAGGGAAAATGGATTGCATGGGTGATGAGAATTGCTCATAATGCAACAATTGATCACATCAGAAAACAAAAACGTTTTGTCGACGTTACAAGCTCATATGATGATGAATCAAAAACGGACTTTTACGAAAGATTACCGGATGAAGATTCCATCGGGCAACATGAAAAACTTGAGCTTGATGAGTCTACTTCAAGTTTATTAAAGCATATTGGGAATTTACCGGAAGAGCAACGAACTGTGGTGATGTTGCGCCACTATTACGAAATGCCTTTTAAGGAAATTGCCGAACTTACAAACGTGTCTATTAATACTGCACTTGGAAGAATGAGATATGCTTTGATAAATCTTCGTAAAATGTTCGATGAAGAACATGAGAAGGAACAAAGCAATTTATGAGTAAGAAAGAAAATCAAAGTATTACATACATCTATGATGAAATGGATCCCTCGGAAAAGCTTGAGTTTGAGAGGGATCTAGAAAATGACAATAACCTTCTGATTGAGGTTGAGACTTTCAGAAAAATTTCAGAAAGGCTTTTTGAGCTCAAGGCAGTACAGCCGCCTGAAGAACTGTATGAAGCAGTATTGAATAAAGCTTTTATGATGCGGCAGAAACAAAAGCCGTATCAGTCCGGGCGTTACATGTTTGCTGCCGCGGCACTCGTTATCATTGGCCTCACATCAGGTCTTTTTCTGATGAATTCAAACGAAGCCGGTACAGAAAATGAAACAGGCTCTGCAATGTTGGGTACACCGGAAATCGTTGTGAACTCCCCTGTTGCAGTTCCCGGTTTAATGGATTATGCCACAACAGTTTCGTCCGGAGCTCCTTTACATACCGAAACAAGCAGAATTGAACCCTGGGTTGACGAAAATGACGTAATAAATTTCTATGACAGGTTCCGGACAACAAACAATGCCTCTCTTGATTCTATGTTCCATCATAGTTTTCAAAAGCTCACACCCGTAACTGATCCTTCGCAATCAATATCGATCCAGAGACATTTGCACTTAACTGGCGGGCGCAGATAAATTAAGTGATTATCGGCCGCATTAAAATCTATATCATCAAATATTAATTTTTGATGAACTTATCTTCTGTCGTGTGCGAGTTTTCCACCAGTAGCTGTTAATAACTAATTTTGGTTACGTTTTGTGCGAGGGTTATATTGGTGAAACGTAATAAATCAATAACTCCTGATTTTTAAATGGGAAAAATTATATCCATTGCAAACCAGAAAGGCGGTGTTGGGAAAACTACCACAGCCGTCAATCTTGCAGCAAGCATTGCTGTTATAGAACATCCAACTCTAGTCATAGATATTGATCCTCAAAGCAACTCTACAAGCGGTCTGGGTATTGAGCCAAAATCAGTTACAAATTCTATCTATGAAGTAATGGTGGGGGGAGTGGATATAAATGATACGATTCGTGAAACCGAACTTCCATTTTTAGATCTTATTCCATCGCATATCAATCTTGTGGGAGCAGAGATAGAAATGGTGGAAAGAAGTGAAAGGGAACGAATATTATTCAAAGCTATTGATGGTTTAAGTAAAAAATACGATTTCATCATCATTGATTGCCCACCTTCGCTGGGTTTGTTAACAATTAATTCGCTTACGGCTTCCGATTCGGTATTAATTCCGGTTCAATGTGAATATTATGCACTTGAGGGGCTTGGACAATTGCTGAACACCATCAAAATTGTTCGTCAACACCTGAACAGGGAACTGGATATTGAAGGTGTTTTACTTACAATGTACGACACGCGTACACGCCTGTCGAATCAGGTTGCCGATGAAGTAAAAAGATATTTTGATGACCGGGTGTTTTCTACCATCATCGCAAGAAATATCCGTTTGGCTGAGGCACCCAGTTTTGGTAAACCGGCTATTTTATACGATGCAACATGCATTGGGGCTAAAAATTATCTTTCGTTGGCGAGGGAAATTATCCAGAAAAATAAAAAGCTTTTTAAATCAAGCCCTGTTTTATCAAAATAAACTGAGCATTTATGTCGAAAAAAGTATTAGGCAGAGGACTTGGAGCTTTTTTCCCGGATTACAATCAGGATGATTCCGAAACGGACAGCCAAAAAACGATTGTAACAAGAACCGCTATTTCGATAGATCCGGCCGAAAGGGTAAATGTTGTTCTGAATATTCCTGTAACCGATATACGGCCAAATCCGCACCAGCCCAGAACTGATTTTAAGGAGGAAGCTTTAGATCAGCTTGCATCATCCATACGTAAGCATGGATTGATTCAACCTGTAACAGTGAGGTACCTGGGGCAAAAACGGTTTGAACTCATAAGCGGAGAACGAAGGCTTCGGGCTACCAAACTGGCCGGAATTTCTGAAATCCCGGCATACATACGCGAGGCAAATGATGAGGAGATTATTTCATTTGCATTGATAGAAAATATTCAGAGGGAAGACTTGAATCCCCTTGAAATTGCAATTGGATACCAGCGTTTAATTGATGAGTGTAACTACACACAATCTGAAGTAGCCGAAAAAGTTGGAAAAAACAGATCAACCGTCACTAACATGATTCGGTTGCTCCAACTGCCTGATTTTATTCAGGCTTCACTTAGAGACGAGAGTATTTCAAGCGGACATGCACGTTGCTTGATAAATGTTAAGACAGAGAATGATCAGCGTAATATTTTAAAAATGATACTCTCAAAATCGTTATCAGTACGGCAAACCGAAGAACTGGTGAAGAGTTTTGAAAAAAAGAAAGATCAGCAACCTACTATGAAAAAAGCGCCTGAACGCGATCCGGTTTTGGAAGATATCTCCAGGAAACTTCGGGCAAGGCTCAGTACACGTGTAAATATTAAAACAAAAGCAAAAGGCGGAGAAATAAGAATCGAATACTATTCAGATGAGGATTTGGAACGCTTAATTCAATTATTTGATGAAGTGGGCTAATCTCATCATACTGGTTATTTTTTTCCTTTTTGATGATGTGGCAGCTCAACACAATTTCATTGAACCGGATTACACACTTTTACAGAATCGATATTATCAGATGCTATCTTATGAAGTTTCACAGCAGCAGGAAGATGAGGAATCCGGAAATAGTGAATATCCAAGCCCCAGATCCGTAATGTTTAAGTCGATGATGATACCCGGCTGGGGTCAGATCGAAAATCGCCAAATCTGGAAAGTTCCGATTGTTTACGGCCTGTTTGCCGGTGTAGGGGTATACACGGCCCATCTAAATTCCCAATATCAGGATTATCGCGCGGCATACTATAATGCAGTTCAGGGTGCAGATTCTGACTTAAGATTTGGCCCTACGCCTGACTATTTGCAAAATGTAAATACCAACCAGCTGCAAGCTAACAGAAATACTCTGCGCAACCAGCGGGATTTTATGTTTGTAGTAATGGGTCTTGCTTATGGGTTAAACATTCTCGATGCTTATGTTTATGCACATATGCGCAGCTTTGATGTCTCTGATGACCTTTCAGCCCGCACAATAATAGAGCCGGGTATTCTTGAATATGGTTCTCCGGGTATTCGGGTTTCGTTAACGTTATTCACCAGGTAACCCTCATAAAACAACAGTTTATGACCGCACCAAAATATTATTCAGAACAAAACAGGCCGGTTAACCGGTTTGATGCCGACAGCAACCGTGATTTATGGAGCATCTTCAAAGTAATGGGAGAATTTGTAGATGGATATGATACTTTATTGAGAATTGGTCCCTGTATTTCCATATTCGGTTCAGCACGTCTCAAACCGAATACCAAATATTATAATATGGCAGTAGATACGGCTGCGGCAATTGCAGAAAACGGGTTTGGAGTGATAACCGGTGGTGGACCGGGAATCATGGAAGCCGGGAATAAAGGAGCTATACAACATGGAGGAAAATCTGTTGGCCTTGGAATTGATTTACCCCATGAACAGGGTATTAATCCTTATGTTTCACCAAAATATGTCATAAATTTTAAATATTTCTTTGTAAGAAAAGTGATGTTTGTGAAATATGCACAGGGTTTTATTGTATTTCCCGGCGGTTTTGGTACCCTTGATGAGTTGTTTGAAACGTTAACCCTGATTCAGACTGAAAAAATTGACAGAATTCCGATTGTAATGGTTGGAACCGAATACTGGGACGGGCTTTTAGATTGGATACAAGATAAACTTGTTAAGGATGGTTATATTAGCAAGACCGATACTGATTTGTTTTATTTAACCGACAGTACAGATGAAGCCGTAAGGTATGTATGTGAATTTTATAAAAATAGAAAACTGGAACCCAACTTTTAGGGTCAGGAAACAATTTGTTTAATTAGGTGTACAAAAAAGTGTGAAAAGCCTGATGATTTTATATGTAAAATTTCATTAAGTTATCCACGTTTATTCCAAAAGAATCAAAATCAACCAGACAGCAATGAAATCACTGAAATATACAATATCGACATGCCTGATTTTTTTCATGGTATTTGGTTTAGCAAAAACTACTGTTGCACAGGATGAGGCAAGAACTGAAGCGATACAGCTTTATAATGATGCCCAGGAACTGGCAGGAGGCAATGAATTTACAGGTGCAATTGAGCTATACAGAGATGCGCTGCAAATTTCACGGGCGAACAATTTAACGGATATAACTGAACTCATTGTAGAAAGGCTTCCCAGGGTATATCAAACACGAGCATCTAATGCATACAGGGATTATCAGAGCCAGCGTACCATGCAATCACTGAATCGTGCGTTAGACTATTTTAAAGCTTCCGAGCAGGCAGCAGGGGAATTCAATGACACCCAGGTTGCACAGCAGGCAGCCGGTGCAATTCCACAGCTCTACTATATCAGGTCTATTCTCCATTTCAGACAGGACAATCTGACAAATGCCATGGAAGACCTTGATATTGCAATCGAAATGAATCCCAATTATGCCGTTGCCTACTACCAAAAAGGCATTGTGCAAAAACAGATGACACCAAACGATGTTGACGCGTTTATGCAGTGGTACGACAGGGCTATTGAAATAGCACAGAATACAAATGATACCCGGACGTTGAACAACGCAAGAAACGGTGCACGGGATGAGTTGATTTTCAGAGCTGTGAATCTGGCTGATGAAAGACGTTTTGCAGATGCCGTTGCATTATTAAACAGAGTTGAAGAATATGATCCCAACTCCTACGAAGCCAAATTCAGGCTGGCTGAGATTGCAAACCTGAGAGGAAACTGGTCGAATGCTGAAACAAATGCAAGGCGGGCCCTTGATTTGCACACTGGCGGTGTTGCAGATAAAGCTAAAATCTATTTTGAACTTGGAACTGCATTGAAAGGTCAGGGTAACTTTGAGGCAGCTTGTTCAGCATATGAAAATGCCAGGTTTGGTCCCTTTACTGGGCCTGCAAACCATGAACTCCAATTTGAGCTGAAATGTGAAGGCCATACACAGTCCGGCAGGTAAACAAAAAGAATGATTCCAAAAAAAAAGCCACCCTTTCAACAAAGGGTGGCTTTTTTTTTGGAATCATTCTTTTGCCTTGAGGTGAACTTGCCTATCTTTTTTAATTGCATCAAATCTTATTAACCAAGAATTTTTTTTAAATGAGCGATTATCAAACTGTTGCCAAGCAATGTGTTAATACAATCAGAACCTTATCAATGGATGCTGTGCAGGCGGCCAATTCAGGCCATCCGGGAATGCCGATGGGTATGGCTGACGCAGCATACGTATTATGGACAAAGTTTCTGAAACACAATCCCCGGAATCCTAATTGGTATAATCGTGATCGTTTCATTCTATCAGCGGGCCATGGCTCAATGCTGCTTTATTCGTTGCTGCATCTTACAGGGTATGATGTTTCATTGGAGGAATTAAAAAATTTCAGGCAGTATGGCAGTATTACACCCGGCCATCCGGAATATGGTTTAACACCGGGGGTCGAAATTACCACCGGGCCATTAGGACAGGGTTTAGGTACAGGAGTCGGAATGGCTATTGCAGAAGAATTTATGGCAGCAACTTTTAATAAAAAAGATTTCAGTTTAACAGACCATTACGTATACGCTATCGTAAGTGATGGGGATCTGATGGAGGGTATATCACACGAATCAGCATCTCTTGCCGGGCATTTAAAGCTTGGAAAGCTAATTTACTTATATGACTCCAATAAGATATCTATTGACGGATCAACCGATTTATCCTTCTCTGATGATACAAAAAAAAGATTTGAAGCTTATGGTTGGGATGTTCAGGTGATTGACGGTCACAATCATACAGAAATTGAGAACGCGATCAGGCGTGCCCAAACAACGGACACACCCTCGTTGATAGAATGTAAAACCATCATCGGATATGGCAGTCCGAATAAACAGGGTACAGCAGATTCGCACGGTGCACCTCTCGGTGATGATGAAATCAGGCTGACAAAAGAAAATCTTGGCGCCGAGCCTGACAAATCTTTTTATATACCTGAAACGGTAATGGAAGCCATGAGGGAAGCAATTCATACCGGTGAAAATCTCGAAAGTGAATGGAGCCAGATTTTAGCTGATTATGAAAAGAAATATCCTGTTGATGCAGCAACTTTTCACAGATTTCTAAACCGTAAAATGCCTGAATCATGGGATGATATACTCCCGGTTTTTCCTGCAGACCCCAAAGGAATTGCTAGCAGGAAGTCATCCGGCGAAGTACTAAATCATATTTCTAAACACATTCATAATTTGATTGGTGGTTCAGCCGATTTAACTGGAAGTAACAATACAGATTTAAAGGAAGAAAGTATTTTTAATGCTGGAAACAGGAAAGGGCGAAACTTTCATTACGGTGTCAGAGAGCATGCTATGGCAGCTGCACTGAATGGTATGGCTTTACATGGCGGTATTATTCCTTATGGTGGTACTTTTCTTGTATTCTCCGATTATAACAAACCCTCCATACGCATTGCCGCAGTTTCAAAAATTCCTTCCATTTTTGTCTTTACGCACGATAGTATTGGTATCGGAGAAGACGGCCCTACACACCAGCCGGTAGAACATTTGGCTGCACTCAGAGCCACTCCTAATGTGTACGTTATGCGACCGGCAGACGCGAATGAAACTGCACAATGCTGGAAAATTGCAATTGAAAGAGATAGCGGGCCGTCACTGCTGATTCTGACCCGCCAGAATTTACCAACACTCGATCGAAGTATCTATGCTGATGCCAGAGGCGCTGAAAAAGGGGCATATATTATCAAAAAAGAAATCAAGGGGAAGCCAGACCTGATTTTAATGGCAACCGGTTCAGAAATCCATCCTGCGCTCTCGGCAGCTGAATTACTTGAAAAAGATGGTTATTCTGTTCGTGTAGTTAGTATGCCTTGTATAGAATTGTTTGACAATCAATCACGTGAATACAAGAATAGTGTATTGCCTGAAGGTGTAAAAAAACGGGTATCTGTTGAGGCGGGCTCAACTTTTGGATGGCACCGGTGGATTGGGGACAGTGGCCTGGCGATTGGGATCGACAAATTTGGCATATCGGCCCCATATCAACAAGCGTTTGAACATTTTGGTTTCACCGCTGAATTGATCAAAAAGAAATGTGAAGAGTTGCTCAGTTAAGTTGTTTTGGCGGTTCTAATTTATGTACAGTGGTAAAGGTAATATCATCTTTCGGTACTTCATCGCCAATAAATTGCTCGATGGATGACTGAATTTTTTGGGTGATGGTTTTTGCGTGAAGTGATCCATAAATAGATAATATACCTTCGAGTCTTTCAGCTCCGTACTCTTCGTTACTCCTGTTTCTCGCTTCAATCAATCCGTCGGTATATAGAAGCAAACTGTCACCCGGTTCAAACTGGTATTTTTTCTCTTCAAGCTGTTTTTTGAGGGTTTTGGTCGTCGTCATGCCAAGGGCGAATCCGTCGGCATTTAGCTTGAATGTGGTGTCACGAGACTTATTGTATATAAAAGGAATGTTATGCCCCGCTCTTGAGAAAATGAAATGGTTTTCGTTATGCGGGAAAAATGCAGCGCAGGCAGTTACAAAGGTTTTGTCTTTAATGTTCGATTTCACATAATTATTCAGTTCAAGGAATAGTTCTTTTGGGGTAGGTTCCAATTTTTTTATAAGAAGGTGCACGAGTGCCTGCATCCGCACCATATATAATGCGGCACTCATTCCCTTGCCTGATACATCTGCAATCACAATGTAGGTACCCTTTTCAGAAGTAATCACATCCACATAATCCCCGCCAACCTCCTGGGCGGTAGCTGCAAATGAATGCACTTCAAGCTGGTTCACCTTCATGCTGGAAGGTGGCAGGAGGCTTAACTGGATGTCTCGCGCAAAATCGAGTTCTTTTTGCACATCAGATTTTTCCAGAAGCTCAATCAATAATATGATTAAAATTCCTGCGAAAGAAACAGGAAGTAAAACAGGGTGAATAATAAAGCCCGTTAGTCCAATCAGGATAAAAAGGTAATGTGCAAAAAAACCGACCAGGGAAATACCAAATGCAAGGCGCCTTACTGGATTAAGCCTTTTGGTTAATGCTGATAAAACACTCAGCATTCGCTGGTATATCGGGATTTCTTCTGGGCTGGTATCAGGATTAATTTCTTTTACCGCATCAAAGTATAACTGTTTTAGCCGTTCCGAATCTGATTGAAACTCCTTTCCAAGCTGGCGCGAGTTCATCCCTGCTACATATTCCTCGTAAAACGCTTTCGTACCGTAAGCAGATTTTGTTTCGTTTTTTAATGCCATTCTGTAATGATTAATTCAAATGTACTATACCTTTAATACGCATACGATGCAAAAAAGTTAGACCACATTTCACTTCGCAGGAATCACTGCATTCTAAGCTTTTAGAGTAAAAAGTGGTTAAGCAGTATTTGGAACTTAATAGTCAATTTTCCCACCCCGGATAAACAGGCATATTTTTTATGTGTTTTAACGAATTTTCAATTTTCAATTGGCCTAAAGAATTGGCAGAAAACGTTTAAACCCAAAATTGTCATTGACCAATGACAATTTTGCCCGAAGGCCCGACTTTGAAACTCTCAGGAATTTTTACATTTCCGGTTAGTATATGCCATCTAGAGCAATGTTACCATCCAGGTTTTAATTGATTTGCCCGGTTTTAAATATTGTGCCCTTCGAAGTGGCAATAAGTACCTGATTTGAATCATAGGTGTCCACCCGGATAGTCCCTGTTTTTTTCCCTATGTGTAAACAGGTTCCCTCGGCAGTAATGATACTTCCTGCGTTGGATTTCCTTAAAAAAGAGATGGAATGTTCCAGCACAAGAGCCTTATTCCCGAAAGTGGCTGCTGTAAAAGCCAGTGTTGTATCAGCCAGGGAAAAGATAACTCCGCCATGTGTAATCCCAAATCCATTCAACATATCTGATTTAACCTTCAGGCTGCATTTACAATATCCCTCGTTCGCATCAATTATTTTTATTCCCATGTTCATACTAAAGGGATCATTATCTAACAGTTCAGTTACGATTTTCCTGAATACGGTTTCCTTAAATTTATGCATATGTTGGCAGGTTAATAAGACAAGTTAGTTTAGTAACTGTTTCAAACATAAATTTACACTCAAAACTCAAAACTAAACACTCTATATCACATAAATCCAATATCATCCGAATCCAAAATAATTAAAGCAGAACTAAAAAAACTTCTCTCCAGATGCTACTTTCCTCTTTAAGAGCGGATTCGGACGATAGCGGTATTCGCCATATTCATTCTGCAGCTGCTCCAAGTGCGCAAGAATAATTTCCAAGCCAATCTCATTTGCCCACTCCAGCAGTCCCTTAGGGTAGTTTACACCATACTTCATAGCTAAATCTACTTCTTCTTTCGTAGCAATATGCATAAGGACAGCGTCTGCTGCTTCGTTTATCAGCATTGTCAATATTCGGTTGAATATTTTTTCTCCGAGATTGCGATCTCTGTTTGGTTCAGGCATAACAGCACCTTTTCTGTAATCATAAAACCCGCGTCCTGTTTTTTTTCCGAGCCATCCTGCTTCAACCATTCTTTTTTGAACGAATGATGGTTTGAAACGCGGGTCAAAATAGAAATCGCGGAATACGGTTTCGGTTACTGTATAATTTACATCATTGCCTATCATGTCCATAAGTTCGAACGGACCCATCTTAAACCCCCCCATTTCTTTCATGGCCCAGTCGATTGTTGCGGCATCAGCAATCCCCTCTTCGTATATTCGCAAAGCTTCTCCATAAAAAGGCCTGGCAACTCTGTTTACGATAAATCCCGGGGTATCTTTAGCCAATACTGGTATTTTTTGCCATGAGTCAAGAATCTTTTTTGCCCTTGAAACAGTTTCGGGTGCAGTGGATACTGACGGTATTATCTCTACCAGTTTCATTACCGCAGCCGGGTTAAAAAAATGGATGCCTAAAAAGCGTCCCGGTTTTTTTAATGCCGATGAGAGGGAGCTGATGGAGAGAGAAGAGGTATTTGTTGCAAGAATACAATTCTTACTTACAATGCCTTCAATTCTCGATAATTGATCTTTTTTTGCTTTTACATCTTCCAGGATAGCCTCAAACACGATTTCACAGGTCGAAAAATCTTTGATGTGGGATACGAAATGGATTCGGTTCAGGATTCCATCCCTTTCATCCGGTGTGATTCTTCCTTTACTGATTTGGTGGCTGAGTATTTTCTCAATTGAATTGCGGGATTTGATGAATTGATCCGGGTAAGGATCATAAATGTAAACGGTATGCCGGAATGTGGAAGCAACCTGTGCGATGCCTGTTCCCATGGTTCCTGCGCCAACAATGCCGACATTTTCAAAGGTACCTTGCTTCATTAGTTTTTAATTTTGTTTTCATTAAGAATGGAATGTCAATAACCCCGATACGACGCTTTCCTTTTCTCTGTAAATGCAGACATTCCTTCATTAAAGTCGTTCGTGGTGCCGGCCAGGCTCTGCAACTCAGCTTCCAGTTTAAGTTGTTCTTGAAATGAGTTTGTGTACGAGCTATTCACAGCGTTCTTGTATAACGCAAAACCTTTGGTAGGCATGTGAGCCAACTTATTTGCTAATTCTTCAGTTTTTTTATCGAGTTCTTCATGTTCTACTGCTTTGTATATTAAGCCTGTTTGAACAGCTTCATCTGCTGAAATTTTTTCATTCAGCATGTATAAGGCATTTGTACGGGCCAAACCAACCAATCTCGGTAAAAACCACGTTCCGCCGCAATCTGGAATTAAACCGATGTTGCTGAATGCCTGCACGAAATATGCTTCTTTCGATGCAACTACCAAATCGCAGGCAAAAGCAATATTTGCCCCGGCTCCGGCAGCCGTTCCCTGTACGGCACATATAACCGGTTTTTCAAGGTACCTGATTGCTGTAATGATGGGATTGTAACTTGTGTGAACTGTATCAGAAAGCAGGTATCCCGGAAGTTTTGATTTTTCCAAAACCTCAGGCAAATCCTGTCCTGCGCAAAATGCCTTGCCTTCTGCCCTTAAAATTACACACCGATAAGCCGGTTCACCAGCTTCCTCCAATGCTTGCTGTAATTCCAGTGCCATAGGTTCGGTTAAGCTGTTGTATTTATCAGGCCGGTTCAATGTAATCGTGAAGATTGCACCGGTATTTTTTCTTAATATGAGGCTCATAACGTTTCTGAAATATTAATTCAGGATTAACAGAGTATCAGGAATATCGTAAAAAGAATGGGAAAGCATAAATACTGTTGTACCATATTGTGTAATAGTTCCAGGTCTCTAAAGGAAGATTATGTAACAAAAATCGGAGAATCCTGATATACTGCGAAGTAAGCCGTAATTATTATAACGCTTTTTACGATATTGGCATTAGAAAAATTAACCAATAATCGAAGGGTTTTTATGAAAGAATTCATCAAAATTGCATCAGGACAGGGGTTTTGGGGAGACCTGCCAAATGCTCCTTTACACCAGGTTAAAAAAGGAAAAATCGATTACCTGGTTATGGATTACCTGGCAGAGGTTACCATGTCTATCATGCAAAAACAGAAAATGAGAAACGCCAACCTTGGTTATGCAAGGGATTTTGTTGAAGTGATAGAATCCATCATTCATCATATAAAAGATGACAAGGTTAAAGTTATATCCAATGCAGGTGGTGTAAACCCGGTGGCCTGCAAAGATGCTTTGGTTGAGGTGGCAAAAAATGCAGGTGTAAAAGGTTTAAAGATTGCTGTTGTTGACGGCGATGATATTTTGGATCATCTAGATGATTTAATCCAAAACGGCCATGAGTTGAATAATATGGAAAGCGGGGAGCCGATTGCCACTGTACACGACCGTCTTTTAAGTGCCAATATTTATTTCGGCTGCAGGCCTGTAGTTGAAGCCCTTGAAAAAGGGGCCGACATTATTATCACCGGGCGCGTTACCGATACAGGGCTTACGCTTGCTCCTATGGTTTTTGAATTCGGGTGGGATATTGAGGATTTTGATTTAATGGCATCAGGCACCATTGCCGGCCACATAATTGAATGTGGAGGCCAGGTTTCAGGAGGAAATTTTACAGATTGGGAAACAGTAAACAATATTGAAGAGATTGGTTTCCCTATTATAGAAGCGTATCCGGATGGCACATTTTATGTAACAAAACATGAAAAGACGGGTGGTCTAATTTCTGAAATGACTGTGAAAGAACAGTTATTGTACGAAATCGGGAATCCGAAAGAATATATTACCCCTGATTGCATTGCTGACTTTACAACTATTCAATTAGCACAAGAGGGGAAAGACCGCGTAAAAATTTGGGGTATCAAAGGCGAGGCTGATACCTCAACGTATAAAATTTCGGCAAGTTACATAGATGGGTACAAACTCAATTCCACCCTGGTCTATTGTTGGCCAGATGCTTTAAAAAAAGCAAAAACTGCCGCCAATATTTTACTGAAAAGGGCAAAATTTTCTGGAATTGCTTTCAAAAATACCAATGTGGAATTTGTTGGGGTTAATGCATGCAATGAAGACAAAGATTTATTAAAAGAAGACCTTAAGGAACTTAATGAAGTGCAAATGAGAATTTCGGTTCAGGGTGCTTCGAAGGATGAACTGGACAGGTTTGGCAAAGAAATTGCTCCTCTTATATTAACAGGGCCAAGCGGAGTTACCGGATTTGCCGGAGGCAGGCCCAGGGCAACTGAAGTGGTAGCGTATTGGCCTGCTTTGCTTGATAAGAGTGCAGCAAGACCAAGAGTTAGCATTTATCAAATTTAGAAGAGGTCAATTTTTGAATTGGTAATCAGAAAATTTGAAGTTTCGACAGCCAATTATTTAAAAAATTGAAGAAGGTGTGTGAATAGTTCGTTAACTTCAGCACGCAATTGTGAAACTACTATTTAAATAAGTTCAGCATAAGAATCATGGTAATTGGCATTATCGGAGCAGGTATTTCCGGATTAACGGCAGGCAGGCTGCTGGCAAGGGCAGGGCATGAGGTCACCATTTTTGAAAAAAGCAGGGGATATGGCGGCAGAATGGCCACCCGGTATGCAGGAGATGGGTCATTAGCAAAATTAGACCATGGCCTAAGCTATTTTACCGCAGAATTGCCGCATTTTAAACAATTTACATCCGAACTTCTTGAAAAAGGGCTGATACAGCAGTGGGGTAAACACTTTGCAGGGTTCGATGGTGAGAACTTTTTGGACAAAGACCCGAATATACCGGCTGTTAATTATTACACTTCTGTTGCCGGAATGAACAGAATCGGAAAATATCTGAGCCGTTGGGTTGATGTTCGAAACAGTACCTGTGTTGGCGGTATAACTCATATAGGTTCAAACCGTTCAAATAAGCGGTCTTGGATGATTAATCTTACTTCAAGTGAGGTGGTTGGGGTAGATGCGGTTATCATTGCTCTCCCGGCGCCCCAGGCGTATGGCATTCTGTCAACCACAATTGATGAGATAAACACATTGAAAGTTGTGAGGCAAATTGACGAGGTTCACTATAAGGCAGCTTATTCGTTAATGGTAGGATATGGGAAAGTTGGGCTGCCCGAATGGGATGGTATTCTTTGCCGAAACAGTATACTTGATTACGTATCCAACGAAGCCTCAAAGCGAAAAGGACAGGAGTGTACATTTGTTCTTCAGGCATCTGATCATTTTACTAAGGCTCAAAAAACAAGTGACGCAGAAATGGTAAAAAAGTTAATGTTAACCGAATTCGCGAAAGTAACGGGTGGATGGTCAACAAATCCCGATTGGCACCAGCTTCATTTTTGGAGGTACAGCCGTCCAAAAAAAGTACTGGGTCAACCTTTCATTCTTCATGAAGACGAAGCTGCCCCACTAGCCCTCACAGGAGATTATTTTGAAGGAAACACCATTGAGCATGCCTATCAGTCAGGCTATTTACTGGCCAAACATTGGATTGAGAAATACTCATAAGTTCCAGGTTCAATACCATTGAAACAATTTATCTGGATCGATATTAAATCGGGTTGAATGAAAACCGGTTTATATCCGTTATTTTCATTCAAGTAAATAACAGAATAAGCATCTGTCGAATAATGTAACCTCCTTGAAAAAACTTAATCAATATATATCAAGATATAAGGGGACAATTATATTAGGTGCGATATTTTTAACTGCATCTAATTTTTTCCTGATATGGATACCAGTGTTGATTCGCCAAACGATGGACGAGGTAGAAACACTGGGTGCAGAATATGGCACATCATACGATAGTGTGATTTCGGTACTTTTTTCAAGTGAGGCCGGAAAAATCTTGGCATACAATTCTCTTCTTTTGATAGGCACTGTTGCACTTTACGGATTGTTGCTCTTTGCTACGCGGCAAACACTGATTATCAGTTCCAGGAAAATTGAGTTTGATATTCGCAATCGAATAATGGACAAACTTATGGAACTGCCCCAGCGTTATTTTGCAAGTAACAGCACCGGGGAAATATATATCAGAACTACGGAAGACGTAGCAAGAGTGAGGGAATATTTTGGCCCCGTTCTGATGTATACAATAAACACAATAACCCGTGCAGGGTTTATCATCACAATGATGATTATTGTAAATCCGGAACTCACATTTTGGGCACTGTTACCGTTACCATTCCTGTCAGCATTTGCCTACTGGGTTAGCAGTTATATTAACAAATACCAACTTGTTATACAGGAACAATATTCTAGAATTGCCGGAAAAGCCCAGGAAACATTTAGTAGCATCAGGCTTATAAAGGCATTTAACAGAACTGATTATGAACAAAAACGGTTTGAGTCAGAGAGTGATGAATACCGGAAGAAAAAATTAAAACTTGACCTTGTTGAGTCACTATTTCATCCCACATTAAATTTGTTGATTGGTGCATCTGTTTTAATAGTGATTTGGAAAGGTGGTATAATGGTTATAGATGGTCTGATTACAATTGGGAATATTGCGGAATTTGTGATTTATGTGGCATACCTTACCTGGCCGGTTGCCTCACTTGGCTATACTGTAAATACACTGCAAAAATCACTTGCGAGTTGGGAAAGAATAGATAATATGCTCACAGAACATATCGATATCCTCGACACAGATACATCCAACATAGAAGTTAAGGAAAAAGTGAAGGGTGAAATTGAATTTCGCAATGTGAGTTTCAGGTACCCTGGCTCTGTTGAGTATGCTGTAAAAAATATAAACCTGAAAATAGATGCCGGTAGCAATGCTGCCATTGTCGGGAGAACAGGTGCCGGCAAAACAACCCTTGTAAACCTTATTCCCAGGTTATTTGATCCTACAGAAGGAGAAATTCTGATAGACGGTAAAAATATAAAGGATTGGAATCTCAGGTATTTAAGAAGGGTGATTGGATATGTTCCCCAGGAAACGTTTTTGTTTTCAACAAGCATAAAAGAAAATATCGCGTTTGGCATTGATAATGCTTCGATGCCAGAAATTGAAAAAGCAGCAGAAATTGCGCAAGTTTTAGATAATATTTTGGATTTTGAGAAAAAATTTGAGACACTTGTAGGTGAAAGGGGTATTACACTTTCCGGAGGTCAAAAACAACGTACGGCAATTGCAAGAGCTGTAATAAAGAACCCTGAAATTATTATATTAGATGATTCACTAAGTGCTGTTGATACAAATACAGAGGATGCCATTTTGCATCACCTGCGCGAAAAACTAACCGGTAAAACCACAATAATGATATCGCACAGAATTTCAACAGTTAAAAATGCTGATACAATTTTTTATCTGCACGATGGTTCATTATTAGAGAAAGGAACTCACAACGAATTAATTAAACGAAATGGACGTTATGCGGACATGTACAGCAAACAATTAATCGAACAAGAATTAGCTCAAATATAAAAAAACAGAAACGGGGGATCTTTTGTTTGAATGGCAAAAGCCCTTAAATCATAGCGGGAGAAAACAATGATTATTGTACCCTTAGGAGTAGCATCAGCTACCCCAACAGCCGTCAGGCATCTGCCATCCGTAGCCCTTTGGAGAGAAGGTGATGTACATCTTTTCGATTGCGGGGAAAATGCTCAAATGCGGATGCTGCAGGCAGGCTTAAAACGATCAAAAATCGAGAATATCTTTATTTCTCATTTTGATATGGACCACTATTCCGGACTACTTGGACTGATCACTACACTGCAATTGCAGCGGCGTGAAAAAACACTCAAAATTGTCGGGCCTAAAGGAATCAGGGAATTTGTTGAATGGAATGTGAAGTTTGCCAATATCGAACTCAATTTTGATATAGAATATGTCGAAGTTGATGAAGGTTTTGAATTGCAAAGGGTTGTTGATACAGATGAATACTATGTTGAAGCAAGGCCTTTGAATCATACATCGTTTTGTATGGGATTCAGATTCCAGGAAAAAGACAAACCGGGCAAGGTTGATGCCGAAAAGGCACACTCTTTGGGAATTACCGATGATGAACAGTTCAAAACGCTGAAAGCAGGAGAAGACATTACACTTGAAGATGGTACTCTTGTAAAATCGTATGATATTGTAGGGCATCCGCGACCCGGCGACAGCTTCGCCTATATCTCGGATACAAAGTATTGTCCGAACTCGGTGAAACTCGCGATGAATACCAATATCTTATATCACGAGGCTACATTTAGTGATTCACTCGCTGATAAAGCCGCTGAAACTGGTCATTCTACATCAAGTGATGCAGCACGAGTTGCCAACGAAGCACAAACCAAATTGTTGGTAATCGGTCACTTTTCTGCCAGGTATACCAATCCGTTTGTATTACTAAGGGAAGCGAGAGCCAAGTTTTTCCCGGCGTGGCTGGCAACGGAGCTGAGGCCTATTTATACGAATCCATCCCAGGAAAAAGGCATCGTGAAGCCAAAAATCCAGATAAAAGAGATGGATGAAAAACCGGGTTCGAAACCTCCAAAACGCAAAAAATTTGATAAAGGAGGCAGTAAGAGATTTCGCAGCCGGAAAAGTGGTTCTTCTGACAGAAGACCGCAGCGAGATGACTCCGGAGAACGTCGGAAGAGAAGGCCGGAACGCCAAAACAACGATTACAACAATCAGGGAAGTTCCAGGCCTACCAAGCATATTACACCCAGAACTCCGTTTGATAATTTCGACCGTTTTTAATGGTTAAACGACAACGTAGTATACTTTGAGTAAAAAAAACAATTCTGAAGCCGCCGATTCTGTATTGATTCGGCGGCTTTATTATTTTTTTGAACCCTATAAATGGTGGGCTGTTTTTGCCATCCTTCTCACATTGCTTGCTGCATTTTTAGGGACGGTACGCCCAAAACTTACTCAAATTGCGGTTGACGATTACATTGTTTTCAGTGATATCGAAGGTCTTCTTTGGATTGTTTTTTTGCTTGGCCTGGCTCTCATCGGTGAGTTTTTGGTTTTGATGCTTAATACATACATTACCAGGTGGTTTGGACAGGGTGTTTTATATAGCATCAGAAACAAAGTATTTGGAAAAATTCAGTCACTTCACGTCCAGTTTTTTGATAAAAATCCCATCGGACGACTTATTACCAGAACCACCAGTGATATTGAAGCCCTTAGCGAACTGCTTTCAGATGGCATCGTAAATATGATTGGGGATCTATTCAGGATTTTCTTCATCCTTTATTTTATGCTGGTGATGAGTTGGGAGCTTACGATTATCTCAATACTTGTACTTCCCATCCTTTTTTATGCAACATTCTGGTTTAAAAGTAAGGTCCGGGTAGCTTTCCTGGATGTGAGGGACCAGGTTGCCAGGCTAAACTCCTTTGCACAGGAACATATTAACGGCATGGCTATTGTTCAGCTTTTTAACCGTGAAGAAAAACAAAAAGAGAAATTCAAGAGCATTAATGCCGATCACAGGAATGCTCATGTAAAGACGATTTTTTACTTCTCAATTTTCTGGCCTTTGGTTGAAGTACTTGCCAGTTTTGCCATGGCGTTTGTTGTTTGGTATGGTGGTGCCCGCGCTTTAATGGATGGGATCACCTTCGGTGTGCTCTTAGCTTTTATTCAGTACGTACGGCAATTTTTTAACCCAATCAGAGGTTTGTCAGAGAAATATAATACACTTCAATCCGCATTGGCATCTTCAGAACGCATATTTAATGTACTGGACACCCATAACGAGGTAAGTGAAGCTCAAAATCCGGTAATTCTGACTCAGGTTAATGGTAAAATAGAATTCGAAAATGTATATTTTCGATATAATGAAGACGAAGAAGTGATCATAAATGATGTATCATTTCATGCGAATCCGGGAGAGCTGCTTGCAATAGTTGGAGCTACCGGTGCAGGTAAAACAACTATTGTAAATTTATTGATGCGGTTTTATGATATTGATAAGGGACGGATATTACTGGATGGTGTGGATATTCGTGATTTGTCATTACAGACATTAAGAACATGTTTTGGGCTGGTTTTGCAGGATAATGCACTCTTCTCCGGTACGGTTCATGAAAATATAACCTTGGGTAACAATAATATTTCTCGTAAACAGGTTATTAAGGCAGCCAAAGAAGTAGAGGCACACCGGTTTATCAGCAAATTACCCGGAGGGTATGAGTTTAAATTGCGTGAACGCGGGGCTTCATTGTCGATGGGCCAGAGACAATTAATTTGTTTTGTAAGGGCTATGGTTTATGATCCAAAAATTTTAATTTTAGATGAGGCCACTTCAAGTGTGGATTCCGAAACCGAAGAGCTTGTTTCCAAAGCATGTGAACGAATGATGAAAGGCCGAACCGCAATTGTTATTGCGCATAGGCTCTCAACCATACGTGGAGCAGACAGAATTCTTGTAATGCATAAAGGCAAAATAAGGGAAACAGGTTCACATCATGAACTCATAGGTAAAGAAGACGGAATTTATCGGAAATTATATGAGTTACAATATAAAGAGCAGGATATTGGCGCCACGCCTATAGCCTGAAATGTTAACAAATAAATGAGGATGAAAATGGCAGACTTTAAAGAAAAAGAACAGGAAATTAGAGACACGTTTCTGAGAGAAAAAGAAGAATTAAAAAAAACGTACAATGAAATAGTTGAAAAGCTCAAAAAGGAAGGTGATAAACTTCAGGGTGATATTCAAAAAGAGTATGATAACGCCCGTAAATATGTAAAGGAGCATCCAGAAACAGGCCTTGGAATAGCACTTGCCGGTGGTCTGCTGATTGGATTTGCAATCGCAAAAATACTGAACAGATAATTAACTGATGAGTGTAATTCAAACTGATAAACTAAAAAACCTCTTTGAGCGCCTTGATGCGCTCAGGAGGTATCTTTGACTACGACAGAAGAAAAGTACGTATCATAGAACTTCAGGAAAGAACCCAGGATCCTGAATTTTGGAGTAACCCCGCTGAGGCGCAGAAAATTATGCGCCAGATCGATTTTGAAAAAGAGATTACGGGAAAATGGGATGAGCTCAATAGCCTCAGGGAAAGTATCAATGTATACTGGCAGTTTCTTGAAGAGGGAGAGGCAGTTCAGGATGAACTTCAAAATGAAGTGGAACAATTTACCCGCAATCTGAAAGACCTCGAGCTCCAAAACATGCTGAGCGATCCCGACGATTACCGGGATGCCATAGTTACATTTAATCCGGGCGCCGGAGGAACCGAAAGCCAGGATTGGGGTGTGATGCTTTTCCGTATGTATACACGATGGGCCGACAAGCGCGGTTTCAGCGTGTCGGTAATTGAGTACCAGGATGGCGATGTGGCAGGCCTGAAAAGTGCAACAATTGAGGTCTGCGGTACCAATGCCTACGGTTTTCTCAAATCTGAGAGCGGTGTTCACCGCCTGGTTCGCATTTCCCCGTTCGACAGCAATTCACGAAGACATACATCATTTTGTTCCGTATTTGTTTCACCCATTATTGATGATACCATCGAAATTAACCTCAACGATTCTGATATTGAATTGCAACGGTTCCATGCAAGCGGTGCAGGCGGGCAAAATGTAAATAAAGTTGAAACCGGTGTACGGTTAATCTGGACTGGAACTTTGAGTGATGGCACGGAAGAGCGTGTGGTTGCTGAATGCCAACAAGAGCGATCACAGCTTCAAAACCGTGAAAAAGCCCTGGTTATGCTTAAATCCAAAGTATATGAACTTGAGAAAAATATTAAGGAACGGGAAAAAATGAAGCTTGAGAAGAGCAAAAGCAGCAACGAATGGGGTTCTCAAATACGCTCTTATGTTTTTCACCCCTATAATATGGTAAAAGATCACCGTACCGAACATGAAACGGCCGATGTTCAGGGGGTAATGGATGGAAACCTTGATGATTTCATGAAAGCATTTTTAATGGTGAATTCGGCAGCGGTTTCATCATGATAAAGGTGGGGATTACAGGTGCTATCGGTTCAGGTAAAACTACCGTTTGCAACATTTGGAAGCGGCTGGGAGCAGCAATTTTTTTTGCGGATGACGAGGCCAAAAAACTGATGGTAACCGATGAAAAGGTGCGGGGGATGTTAATAAATACATTCGGCTCCGAAACTTTTATCGATAACCACACTCTTAACAAGCCGTATCTTATCCATGAAGCTTTTACAAAGGGAAGGGTAGCTGAACTGAACGCTATTGTGCATCCGGCTGTAGGCGCCGCTTTTGAATTATTTTGCAGGGATTCGGAAAACAAAGGGGTTGATGTTGCAGTAAAGGAAGCAGCACTTTTACTGAATAATGGCCGCCCACAAAACCTTGATTTTGTGGTTATTGTGGAATCTGTGAGGAAAATAAGACTGAACCGTGTTATGAATCGGGATAATATTGATGAAAAGAAATTCTTCGAACGCGATGAAAACCAGCCTCATTTTGAATCATTACATCATCTCGCAGATGAAATCCTTATCAATAACGGCTCACTGGCGGAACTTGAAGTAAAATCAAAAAAATTGTTCCAAAAACTATTAAAAATCAATCTGAAAAACTGATTTTCATACCTTCTGTAATGTCATACCGCAGAGTATATCCCGCATTCACCTCCACTACATATTTGGCGGGTTCTTCCGACCGGAAAGTTTGATGTGAATAAGGGGCAGTGTTACGGTGAATGCGTACAATTTCGAAGTCTGAATTAGCGAAGATTATATCCAAAGGTATCGGCGTATTTGCCATCCAAAAACTGCGCGGTTCATCACCATCAAAAATAAAAAGCATACCAGCATCATCCGGAAGGTTGTGAACATCCATCAGGCCTGCGCTTCTGGTATGGTCATCATCAGCGATGGCAGTCTGAACTGTTGATATAACCTGCCCTTCCTGCGAAATAAAAGAAACTTGTGAGGTAAAATTCAACACCCGGGTGGTAACCGGTTCCCTGGCTGTTTCGCGTTCACTTCCGGAACATGAGTTTAGTATTAAGGTCATCAAAATAATAAATAACCGAACCATGGTATAATTTTTATTGGTGGTATCGTTTATTCAGAATATACAAAGAGATTTTGATCATTACTGACTTCAGAGATGATGGCTATTAATCAAATCTCCACGGTTGTAATTTTAAGCATTTTGAGTTATTTTTAGTGTCTTGAAAGTGAGTGCCGGGAGGTTCTCACTTTTTTTTGTATTTAGCGCCATGAATGTTCTATGATTAACAAGGATTTAGATGCCATAAAACAGATTGCCGGGCCAATTGTAGAGGCTGCCGGGTTATTTTTGGTTGATGTCGAAATCAAACATCAAAAAATACCTGAACTATGGATTTTGGTTGATTCGGAGCATGAAGGGGTAAACCTGGATTCATGTTCAAAAATAAGTAATGAACTTGGAAATGAACTCGATGAAAATAGTTCATTCCAGGGGCGTTTCAGGTTGAATGTTTCTTCACCGGGGCTTTCAAGGCCTTTAAGTGATAATAGGCAGTATCCAAAAAATAAAGGTCGGCAGGCAAAAGTGAAATTTACCAAAGAAGATAATTATCACTCCATAGAAGGAGTTATTAGTGATGTAACTAATACTCACATTTTCGTTCAAACACCAGATGGGAACATAACCGAAATTCCTTTCGGGTCATTGGTTGAAACGAAGATTATTCCTAAAATTTCGTAAAAACTTTTAACAGAAATTTCTGATGCAAAACGATATTTCAAGACTCATTATTCAATCATTTGCCGAGATTGCAAAAGATAAAGGAATAGATAAATCGTTGCTTTTAACAATTCTTGAGGATGTTTTCCGTACAATGATCCGAAAGAAATATGAATCAGACGAAGCTTTTGAAGTAATTCTGAATGCTGACAGGGGAGAGATCCAGATTTTGCATATTCGTGAAGTGGTACCTGCTGACGAATTGACTGATCCGGTACAGGAAATTTCGCTCGAAGATGCACAAAAGCATGACCCTGACCTGGAGCTTTACGACGAATTCGCTCAGGAAATTTCTATCACAGATTTCGGAAGGCGCGCTGTAACCATGGCGAGGCAACAGCTTGCACAGCGAATACGGGAGATCGAAAAAGACAATATTTTTGAGGATTACACCGACCGTATCGGCGAAATTATACTTGGTGATGTATACCAGTTGCGCAGCAATAAAGATATTCTTGTGAACCATAACGGGGTAGAATTGTTGTTGCCAAAAAACGAACAGATTTATAAAGACAGGTATCGTAAAGGTGATACCATCCGCGCAGTTGTTGTCGAAGTAAAAAGGCACGGTGGCAACCCTACTGTAATTATTTCAAGAACATCCCCGCTCTTTTTGGAACGGTTGTTTGAAAATGAAATACCAGAAGTATTTGATGGCATTATTGATCTGAAAAGAATTGCACGTGAACCGGGCGACCGTTCCAAGGTTGCTGTGGTTTCACATGATGAGAGGGTGGATCCTGTCGGAGCCTGTGTGGGTATGAAAGGTATCCGGATACACGCAGTTGTGCGGGAACTTCAGAACGAAAACATCGATGTGATCAATTACAGTGAAGACAAAGTTGAATTCATTAAACGTGCGCTGCAACCGGCAAAAGTTTTAAAAGTGGAACTGAACGAAGATGGCAGCAGGGCAAGTGTTTTGGTGCCGGCCGATGAGGTTTCCAAGGCGATCGGTAAAGGCGGTGTGAATATTCGGCTGGCCTCCAGGCTGGTTGGCTGTGAAATTGATGTATTCAGGGAAGTTGAAGAAGAAGATGATATTGAAATCTCTGAATTTGAGGTGGATTTTGGTGCTGAAACCATTTTTTTGTTAAAAGAAATTGGATGCGATAGCGCACGCGCTGTTCTTGATCTGGATGAAGATGAGATCGTCAGAAGAACAGAGGGGCGCATCACACGCGAAGAAGCCGAACGTATTATTGATATCATCGCATATGAATTTGAGGACGAAGAAGATTGATTGTACCTTTAGACAATAAATCTGATTATTTTTTGATTTAATCGACGCAAAACACCATATATGACCAATCCGAAACAAAAAAAGCTTTTTAAAGTTGCATCTGAATTTAATGTTGCAACCCAGTCTATCGTAGATACATTGGGTGAACATGGATTTGATGTAGCCAACAGGCCTAATTCTAGCATTACACAGGAAATGTATGATGTACTGGATGGTGTGTATGGTGATGACAAAGAAAAAAGCAGGGAGCACGAAAAAAAGAGAGAAGAATACGAGAGCCGTCGCAGCCAAATAATCTCAAATAAAAATGAGACGGTCAACATTGACAGCTTTCTTGAACCTCTTGATGAGATGCCTTTGGAACCAGAGGAGGATATCATACCTGAGGCTTCACTCGAACCGATTGAAGAAGAACCTGAAGAGGTAAAGCCTGAAATTAAAGCTGAGTCAAAAGAAGAAACAGATAAAGAAACAGAGCCTGCAGTTGAAAAGGATATAGTTCAGGAAATGGAAGAACCTGAAGAAGTGGCGCCGGTGATAGATGAAGATGTTACTGAAGAAAAAACCGACAGTGATGAATTATTTGAAGATGATGATGATGATGATGAGGATGATGATGAGGTTGTAGATGTAGATGTAGATGAGGATGTAGATGTAGAT
>RECI01000136.1 GCA_007694095.1 Balneolaceae bacterium
CGAAATAGTGTATACTATGATTTTTATGAACCGGAAATCCGGGCCGATTTTGAATCTGCCGGAAATCTTGAATTCCTGCTTCCGTTTGTTCTTTATCTCAGACAACGGGTTTTCAGCTTCCTTGAATTGGAGATTAACAAAACAATCACTTTTTCAAGCCAATTGGAGAAATATGTTCCTGATCCGGATCAATTAGCCCGGCATCTCAATGCAGATATTTACTACCAGGAACCGGGCGCCCGCCATTACCAGAGGCAGGGAATTAACCGAAGTGAACTCTCTTTTACTCACCCAGTTTACCACCAGCATTTTGACGGCTTTGAACCAGACTGCTGCATGCTCGATCTGCTCTTTCAATACGGCCCGGAAAGTTTTCGGGTAACAGACAAGTTGTTGCCTGAATTGGCCGGGTAACATCAAAATCTCTCTTCGTTACGATGTTCAATAATTACCAATTCTGATGAAGCATTTCCACTTCACGGAATGCCCAACTGCCGCCCCATGCACCATGGACAATTACAATGGTGGGTTTACTGTCATCAATAAGGAAATCGCGGTCATCCAGAACACCCGGCAGCGGAATGGTGGGATCCTGTGCAGAGGTGTTTATGGGAATCAGAAAAAACAGAGCGATGATGACTATAACATAGTAACCTGGATTTTTCATAATAGATCGCTTTGGGTTTGTAGAAAACTGGAAATTTATCGGTATAATTTTGGGAAATTCAAAGCCACATTGCAGCATCCGAAGGACCTTTCCCAATGGGATCGCTATGCGGGAATCGTAGCGGGTTAAGGTCATGCACTTGTTATCTGCATAATTATTTTCAGCCCACCTCCAAACGTCCGAAGGCCCTTGTAGCGTGGTGGGCTGGTTGCAAATAAGGGTGTTAAAACCAACAGGCTGCCCTTCACACCGCAACGCTTCGGGGAGCTGCGCACGCCCGGAGGTTGCTTGAATTTGAGCAGAAAAAATCAAACATCAAACTTGATGCCCTGGGCCAGAGGCAGTTCGTCGCCCCAGTTGATGGTGTTGGTCTGCCGGCGCATATAGGCTTTCCAGGAGTCGGAACCTGATTCGCGTCCGCCGCCGGTTTCCTTTTCGCCGCCAAATGCCCCGCCGATTTCTGCGCCGCTGGTTCCGATATTGATATTGGCAATTCCGCAATCTGACCCGCGATGGCTCAAAAAGGTTTCTGCTTCACGCATATTCAGGGTAAACATGGCGGAGCTGAGCCCTTGTTTCACCCCGTTGTGATAGCTAATGGCTTCATCGAGTGAGGAATATTTGATGAGGTATAGAATTGGGGCAAATGTTTCTTCCTGCACGATTTTATAGTGGTTTTCTACTTCGCAGATGGCCGGTTTCACATAATGGCCCTCCATATTTTCAAGCACATCACCACCGCATACAACGGTCCCTCCCTCCTCTTTCACCTGTTTGAGTGCTGCCTGCATGGCGTTCACCGCATCATTATCAATCAGCGGACCGACAAGTGTATCTGCATCCAGAGGATTACCAATCGTCACACTCTCGTAAATAGATCCAAGCCTTTCTTTTATCTTTTCATAAACATCCTCATGGATGATAAGCCTCCTTGTGGATGTGCACCGCTGCCCAGCTGTTCCCACCGCTCCGAATACCACTGCACGGATCGCCATTTCAAGATCTGCATCTTTACTGATGATGATGGCGTTGTTTCCGCCAAGTTCCAGGATGGTTTTACCGAGACGGGCGCCAACAACCTGCGCCACCTGTTTCCCCATACGGATGGAACCGGTTGCCGAAATGAGCGGGATTCGTTCATCCGATGTAAGCCATTCACCTACCTCGCGTCCGCCGGTTATCAACCCAAATATGCCTTCTGGCAGATCGTTCTCCTTCAGTACTTCGGCGATGATGTTTTGCACGGCAACACCACATACCGGTGTTTTCTCCGATCCTTTCCAGATCACTGTGTCGCCGCAGACGGCCGCAATCATGGCGTTCCAGCTATAGACAGCCACGGGAAAATTAAAGGCCGAGATCACACCAACCGGTCCCAGCGGATGCCACTGCTCGTACATTCTGTGTTGCGGTCGTTCGGAGTGCATGGTAAGCCCATAGAGCTGACGCGACAGCCCTACTGCAAAGTCACAAATGTCGATCATCTCCTGAACTTCGCCTAATCCTTCCTGGTAGATTTTGCCCATTTCGTAAGAGACCAGCTTGCCGAGCGGCTCCTTATATTTTCGCAGGGCAAGGCCAATCTGCCGTACTATTTCTCCACGTTTGGGAGCGGGCATCATTCTCCATTCAGTAAAAGCTTTCAGAGATTCATCAACTACCCGGTCGAACTCTTTTCTTGTGGTAGTATAAACGTTAGCAATTTCCGATCCGTCCGCAGGAGTAAAACTGATGATTTTATCTGCCGTTTCATCCTTTAAAAATACCTGTCCCGTTGAAGTTCCTGCATTAACCTTTTTAATACCGAGCGTGCTCAAAAAATCTTTCATATCCTGTTTTTTAAATTGATGACATAACGTAAATATAGAGCGAATTTGAGTGAAAAGTGCTCATTATTTGAACGCGAAGCGAAAAGTGAAAAGGCAAAAGTGCTCAGAGCGATAGCGATTCCCGTGAAGCGAAAAGCTGGAGCGGAGCGACAGTCCCGACATCTACCAATGACAGATTTTTGGGAAATGGCGTTTTCAACTTTTGAAAGTGGGGATTTCCTCAGCGCGATAAGATCCTTCGTCAACCCTAAGCAAAAAGCGCATTGGGTCTCCTCAGGATGACAGCGGCATTGGATAATACGATGAACCGCGTATACAGGATCCCGGTATACCAATATTATCAATACACCGGTACATATGACCAGCCTAGCCCGTTGTCATCCTGAACGGGCGCCGGCGCTTTTTGCCGGGGCGTAGTGCCCCACAGGGATGGCTATGCCAAAGGATCTCATCGTTCTGAGAAAATTCCAATCAAAACAATCTCCTTGCGAAGCACTCTGGACAAGTAAAAGGGGACTTTTGACCTGTCAACACTGATATAGTTTTTCACGATCTTGGGAATAAATAGCGGCTCGGGATGAAAAGGAAGAAGTCAGAAGTAAAATGGTAAAATAATGTGGTACCCAGTCCTGGCACCAAACAACCCTGTCAGGATCTGCCTGACGCTGACAGGTTGTTTCACTTTTCACTTTTCACTTTTCACTTTTCACTTTTCACTTTCAAATTTCATAAAAAAGATATATTTTTTATGAAAATTGAAAGTCAGACTTTCAAAATGCATAAAATAATTCCCCGGAATCTTGAAAACAAACTATCATCGGCTCTTGCGAATATGCCCGTTGTTGCTATTGTTGGCCCCCGGCAGGTTGGCAAAACAACACTTGGTATACAATTTGCAGAACAGCATTTCAATAAAGAGTCGTTTTATCTCGATTTAGAACTGGACAGTGACCTAAGCAAATTAAATGATGCGGAAACCTATCTGCGGAGGTTTGAAAACCAGCTTCTGATTATTGACGAGGTGCAGCGAAAGCCAGACCTTTTCAGGCTCTTGAGGGGACTGGTTGATATCAGGAAACGAGCCGGAGAAAGATCAGGGCAATTTCTGTTATTAGGCTCAGCCTCGCGTGATTTGTTGCAGCAAACCTCAGAAACCCTTGCAGGCAGAATTCGATATCTTGAGTTAAGCCCTTTTACCGCACTGGAAATTCATGTAACCGACCCGGTTGGTTTTAATCCGGAAAAAATATGGTTCAGGGGCGGATTTCCCGACAGCTACCTGGCACCGACAGAGCAAGAGAGCAGAGCATGGCGCAACGACTTTATATCTACATATGTTGAGCGTGATATACCATTTATGGGTCCACAAGTTTCTCCCACCAGAATGAAGCGATTTTGGAGCATGCTGGCTCACTATCACGGCCAACAAATTGTACTGTCAACATTGGGCAAAAGCCTTGAAGTCAGCCATACCACAATAAAATCATATCTGGATATACTTACAGACTTCTACATGGTAAGACAAATCCAGCCCTGGGCAGGCAACACAAAAAAAAGACTGGTCAAATCACCAAAAATTTATATCAGAGACTCCGGTATCTTGCATAATCTTTTGAATATTTCGGATTTTGACAGCCTTCTTGGCCACCCTGTAGTTGGAACGAGCTGGGAAGGGTTTGTAGCAGAAAACATTATCGTCAACCTCTCGGATGAATGGCGGTTCAGTTATTATAGAACTACAAACCAGGCTGAAATCGACCTGGTGCTCGAAGGTCCGAATAAACAGGTCTGGGCTATTGAAATCAAACGATCTGTCGCTCCTTCATTAAATAACAGATTTCACAGAGCTTGTGATGATATTGGAGCCACAAAAAAGTTTGTCATATATTCCGGCACCGAACAATACCCTCTTACTAAAGATACAGAGGTTATAGGCCTTATAGATTTTTTAAAAATGATCGCGGAATGAACTCAGGGCTTCTTTTCGGATGTTCGCTATATCTTGCCGCCAAAGCATGGGGCGTTGGCGCAGTCGAGGCTTTGGCACAAGCGGGACCTTGCGCCATCCATATTTTACGCCAATACATACGCACTATGCGCCAGGCGCGTTTTCGGCTTTTTCACTTTTCGCTTCGCGTTCAAATAATGAGCACTTTTCACTTAAAAAATGATAACACCAGCATCCAACAACCAGATTAAACAATGGCGCAAGCTGCTGATGGGAAAATACCGGAATATGACCGGGTTATTTATCGCTGAAGGGATACGGTGCGTAGAACAGATCCTTCATAATGGGTTTGTTGAGATTGATGAGATTTTAGTAGACAAGCCTGATTTGGTTCATCTATTAGATATTCCGGAATCCCTGCCTGTTTTTGAGTTGGCTTCGGATGATTTTGCCTCTATCTCAGATACGAAAACACCACAGGGAGTGATGGCCGTGTGCCGTGTGCCGAAGAAGGCCTCCGTCGATGACATAGCCGTCAGTGAAGGTGTTATCGTGGCGCTGGATGCCATTCAGGACCCCGGCAACATGGGCACGATCATCCGCACGGCGGCGTGGTTTGGCGCCAGAGCCATCCTCTTTGGTAAGGGCTGCGCCGATCCGTTTCAACCCAAAGTGGTGAGGAGCACGGCCGGGGCAACTGGCGCCGTTCATTACATCAGGGGTGATTTCGGAAACATCTTTCACGAACTGGAATCAACCGGCTGGCAGGTATATTTACTGGATGGTTCGAAAGAAGCAGAAGATCTTCGTTCTGTCAAAACGGCGAAAAAATCCATTCTTGTGGCAGGCAATGAGGCAACCGGTATATCACGTGGGCTGTTTACTGCAAACCGAACCCGGGTCCGCATACCCGGCCATTCCGGGATTGTAGAAAGCCTGAATGCCGCCGTGGCCTGCGGCATCGCGCTGGAGCATTTTTCAGGTTTAAGTTGACATGGTATGTCTGTTAACAGATTGAATTATGTAAAGATAACTCACTAAAATCCACTACAAAAATAGTTGAAATAGTGGACAGACATATCAGGTCTATGATTTAGACAACGGCCACCCTCAATAACGCGGCACTTGTCCCGGTCTGGATCCAAATAGATGGACCCCGAACGATATGTGTGGGCCTGCCATCCACTGCATATCCGGAAGGTCGTTGTTCCAGGCCAGCCTTCCGCCTGCTTCTATAAAGAATGAAGTGGAGGTTGTCATCCGGGCTGAGACACCAAACATCAGATCGGTATGGATGCCGGGGTGGAGGCTGTCACTTCGCTCTCCTGTCGTGATATTAAAGTGGTTGACCCGTGTAAAATTGACTCCGCTGCCAATCCGAAAATAGTATTGAGGATCTTCCCGCATGCTGCTAATCACACCGGAATCCACATAGATGCCGGATCCTCTATTCAAAACCCGCTCGTAGCCCAGGGAAAATCCGCCAAATATCACATCCCGGGCATGATCGATACGCTTTTCGGGGTTCATCATACCACCGATATAGACCCTGCCATAAAACGGACGGCTTCCGGGCCGGTACACCAGATCCGCACCTCCGCCATGTATATTGATAAAGCCACCTGTCTGAAGCAGGTTATCAGATGCAACTGGCTGCGAATAGCCATATAACGGGTCACCGATGGGTGTGCCGATCTGAGCCCCGGCCATTCCGTAAACCAGGAGCACCATAAAAACAGTTGTCGTGTATCGTTGAATAAATGTTTTCATGATCGTTCTGCTTTTTTAAATGTACGAAATTGTGGTTTATTTATTTTGTTTTGACTGAGTGAAATATGAGTGCTCATTTTTTTTAACGCGAAGCGAAATGGTAGAAGGTAAATGGTAAATGGTAAATGGAAGAAGACAGATGTAAAATGTAAAAAAATGTTGCACCCAGTCCCGGTGCCAAACAACGCTGTCAGGACCTGCCGGACGCTGACAGGTTGTTTCACTTTTCACTTTTCACTTTTTCCTTTTGACTTTTCACTCACCTATCATTGATTATCTCTGATTGTTTGATTATAGTGTATAAAATCATTTACAGTCATCAAACCTATCCCCAATCCAATTTAATGTTGCTGGCCTATGCCGAGACAAAAAAAAGTTAAGAAGGTTTTCGTTCTTGACACATCAGTTCTTTTGTATGACTCTGACGCTGTAAAAAACTTCGAAAAACATGATATTGCCATTCCAATAACTGTTTTAGAAGAGATTGATTCCTTCAAGAAAGGAAATACAGTAACCAATCTGCATGCCCGTGAGTTTATCCGTTTTCTGGATAAGATCACCGATTCTAACCTGATCCAGGAATGGATTCCGCTGAATGGCCGAACTCGTGGTAAAATTCGTGTAATCAGTGATGAGGGAAGTGAAAAAGATGCCAATACCGTTTTCGGTTCTGTAAAAAATGATCACCGAATCCTCAATTCAGCCATGAAACTGATGGAGGAAGAACCGGAAAAAAAAGTTGTATTGGTCACGAAAGACATCAACCTGCGGCTGAAAGCCCGTGCGCTGAACCTTGTGGCCGAGGATTATGAAACCATCCGCATCAAGGATATTGATCATCTTTACAAAGGCAAATCGGATGTCCATGTAGAAGACAATAACTACATCAATTCCCTTTATAAAGACGGGCATATTAAATATTCCAGTATTTATAAAACCGAACCTGTAAGCAATCATTATTACATTCTGAAAAATCATTCCAGTTCAGCGCTGGGTTATTACAATCCAAAAACTAAGCATATCGAACTGGTCAAAACGATGAATGCTTATGGCGTAGCACCGCGCAACGCGGAACAGACGTTTGCCATGCACGCGCTGATGAACCCCAATGTATTGTTGGCAACAATTACAGGATCGGCAGGTACAGGCAAAACACTCCTTGCCCTGGCGTGCGCTTTGGAACAGCGGAGCCAATACAGGCAAATCTATCTTGCACGTCCAATTGTTCCGCTGAGCAACCGCGATCTTGGCTATCTCCCCGGTGATGTAAAATCTAAAATTGATCCCTATATGCAGCCCTTGTGGGATAACCTGAGCATCATAAAAAACCAGTTCAGCGAATCCAGCAAGCAGTACAAAAAAGTGGACGAGCTGGTTCAGACTGAAAAACTATCAATTGTACCGTTGGCGTATATCCGCGGCCGCAGCCTCAATAATGTTATTTTTATTATTGATGAAGCCCAAAACCTTACTCCGCACGAAATCAAGACCATTATTACCCGTGCCGGCGAGAACACAAAAATTATTTTTACGGGTGATATCTTTCAGATCGATACACCATATCTCGATGCACAGAGCAACGGTCTCTCCTACCTTGTTGACCGGATGAACAATAACGATGTGTATGCCCATATCAACCTGGAAAAAGGGGAACGCTCGGAACTGGCGAATCTGGCAAGCAAGTTTTTGTGATTTTTTCGGGTGGATAAGTTGGCAGTTGGCAGTTGGCAGTTGGCAGTTGGCAGTTGGCAGTTAAAATTTTCTTGATTTATTCTGAATATCAATTCCTGGGTTATTTTTCACAATGGCGGTAAAGCTATTCCTGAATTTGTGACAGTTCTCTTTCATGGATTTTGCTATGCTTATGGCACATTTACACCGCTAAATAAGTATATTTATGGAAATCCGTAATTACCGTACCATCATGAAAATTATTACCGCCTTCCTTCTGTTTTTCTCAGCTATCGCATTTCCTTTTTTTTCCCACGCCCAAACCGATCTCGAAACGATCTACGAACCCCGTGAATATATCACAAAAGAGGGCGATACCCTGCGCTATCGTGTGATGTTCCCGGAAGAGCTGGCTGAAGGCAAAGTTTACCCATTGGTGTTGTTTCTTCACGGCGCCGGTGAGCGTGGAAATGACAATACTGCACAGCTCATGTGGGGCTTGGATGCGTTTGCTGCCGATGATTTCCGGAAAGAACATCCCGCAATAGTGATTGCGCCACAGGTACCTGCCGGTTCATTCTGGGCAAACCTGAACTGGCGCCAAGAGGGCGCAGCTTTAACGGACGAACCTACCCTGCCTTTAAAACTTTCACATGAGCTGGTATTAAAAATGGCAGATAACTACCCTGTAGATAGAAACCGTCTCTACGTCACCGGCTTATCAATGGGCGGATTTGGAACCTGGGATATCATTACCCGTTACCCGGGTCTGTTTGCAGCCGCCATGCCAATTTGCGGAGGCGGTGATCCTTCAAAAGCCTACCGGTTGACCGATATGCCGATCTGGAATTTTCACGGCGCCCTGGACAATGTAGTTCCACCAGATCTTTCAAGAGATATCATCAATGCCATCTGGGAAGCAGGTGGAAAACCCGGCTATACGGAATATCCCGATGTAGACCACTTCTCCTGGGTGCCCGCATATAATGACCGTTATGTGCTGGAGTGGTTGTTCTCGCAGAGAAAGTAGATTAAGCAGAGGCGCTGCGGTTCGGAGTTTTGTAAATACTTTTACGGTACTACATGAAACGTTGTGGGAATGATTTATGACCAACAAATTTCAGAGCTATCAGCTGTCAGCCTTCAGCTTATAATCCTAAAATAATTGGGGTTTTCGGATCGCGCAGCGGAATGTGCAGCTTTTCACCATGTTTATTCTGCAAATTCGGCAATTTTCATCCTGCCAACTGTTAACTCATCCTCAAAATCCCGCAGGCTTTCAACAATGATACTTTCTGGCTCACGGCCTAAAAAACGTTCTGCCAGTTCATTAAATCTTTGTGGACGGTCGCTCACAAAGCATGTAAGTGTTCCTGGTTTGTTCGCGTAATTGAGAAGATGAAGTTTATCGAGTCTTTTTTTAGCAGATTTGGCCACCGACTCAGCAGAGTCGATCAGGTCCAGCTCTTTGCCTTCAAAAAAATCCTGGATGGATTGCTTAAAAAGCGGATAATGGGTACAACCAAGTATCAATGCTTCCACGCCATTGTTTTTAAATGGACTTAGATAAATTTCAATTGTCTTGCGTGTCACTTCGTTATCAATCCATCCTTCTTCTGCCAGGGGTACAAGCAGAGGGCATGCATTTGATTTTACAGTTATCGTTTGATCAGCATTTTTCAGAGACTTTTCATAAGCGCCGGAACCAATCGTAGCCAGGGTACCGATGACACCGATATGCTTTTTGCCCGATCTGATCGCAGCTTTTGTTCCCGATTCAATTACATTGAGTACAGGCACTTCACCTGCTAACGCCTGTACTGAATCATGCGCTGCTGCCGAGGCGGTATTGCATGCGATAATGATCATTTTAACCCCTTTGTTCAGGAGAAATCGTGCAATCTGGTTGGAGTAAATACGGACTGTTTCCTGCGATTTGATTCCGTAAGGCACTCTTGCAGAGTCGCCGAAATAGATAATGTCTTCACCTGGAAGAGCATCCATTACAGCTTTGGCAACGGTTAGGCCGCCAATACCAGAATCAAAAATTCCGATGGGGGATGATTGTGAGATATTGTGTTCCAATGGATAAAAAATTATTAAGCTCCTAACTTACATCATTTATGGCATTCAATGCAATGGCTTTTGCGGCAAGCCAGCCATTTGTCCATGCCGCCTGAAAATTATAACCGCCGGTGATACCGTCTATATCCAATACCTCACCAACAAAATAGAGTTCCGGAATTTTTTTACTTTCAAGTGTTGACGGGTTAATGTCACTTAACGGTATCCCGCCACAGGTTACAAACTCCTCTTTATATGTTGTTTTACCCTGGCAATCATAGGATCCTCCGACAAGCTGAAGGGTTAAATTATAAATCTCTTTATTGGATATTTCTGCCCAGCGCCGATCCGGTTTAATTCCTGCAAGCGTTAATAACTTTACCCATAACCTGCCGGGCAGGGGAAACTGCTCCTGCTTATCCACTTTCTTTTTGATATTCTGAACCCGGATTTTCATTAATTTATTACGTACTTGCTCTTGATTGAGTGGATGCAGCCAATTAACCCGTACAGTGTAACGATATTGCATTTCATTGAGCAGGCGGGCTGCCCGGGCCGAAAGCTTCAAAACTGCCGGGCCGCTCAATCCCCAGTGCGTGATTAAAACAGGACCATTTTCAGAAAAGCGTGTCCCTTCTATTTCTATTTGTGCATTGTGAACCGAAATCCCCGCAAGGTCGGTTAAATTTTTTATTCTGAAATTGAATGTAAAAAGTGAAGGGACAGGCGGATTAACAGAATGCCCTAGTTCTTTTAGCCATTCATATGCCTGTACCCGATTGCTTCCGCCGGATGCAACTACTGCAACATCTGCCAATTCAGGTTTTTGTTTTGGGATATGCAGCCTGAAACCCCCACTTTCCAGTGGTTCAATGCGTGTTACCGGAACCTGGGTACGGATCGTTACCTTAACCTTTTTTGCTTCTCTCAACAGGCAATCGATGATGGTTTCAGAACTGTCGGTTACCGGAAACATTCTCCCGTCATCTTCGGCTTTGAGTCTCACTCCCCGGCTTTCGAACCATTCAACCGTATCTCTTGGCTGAAACTTTTCAAAATTCCATCTCATCATTTTACCACCCCTGGGATATGCTTTCGATAATTCAACCGGGTCGAAACAGTGGTTTGTTACATTGCAGCGACCTCCGCCCGATATCCTTACTTTCGAAAGAAGATTCTTGCTTTTTTCGAAGATGGTCACATCAAGTTTATCACTCATCCCTGCAGCATTCACGGCAGTAAAAAATCCTGCAGCACCTGCGCCAATCACTGCAACTTTTATTCTCTTGTTTGATGACATCAGATTTTTTTATACGATGAAATTACATCCCGTTAAGGATAATTTTTCCCGCATTAAGATTTTCTTCCATTTTTTGATGGGCTTCTTCACATTGCTCCCAGTTGAAAACGGAATCGATCACCGGTTTCAGTGCTCCTGACGCAAACAAGGGATAGGTGTGTTTCCAGAAAATACTGGTGAGATCAATTTTATACCGGTCACTGCGATTTCGTAGTGTGGATCCTTTTATCGTCAGGCGTTTTCTCAGAATGGGTACCAGGCTCATATTTTCCACAGTCGAGCCGCCAAGCATGGAGAGATAAATCAGCCGGCCGTCCATCGCCATTACGTTGAGGTTTTTTTCCCAATAGGGTGAACCGACAAAATCCAGAATAACGTCAACACTATTTTTCCCAAAGGTTTCTTCGAGTGACACAGCGTAATCTTCTTCTTTATAATTCATGCATAAATCAGCTCCCAATGATGCTGTAAGTGTGCATTTTTCATCACTTCCTGTCGTGGTGATAACCCTGGCATGCCTGAGGTTTTTGGCAAGCTGGATTGCTGCTGTACCTACACCGCTTGCACCTGCATGAATCAGGATGCTCTCTTTCTCTTTTAATTCAGCCAGCCAGATGATTGCCTGGTATGCTGTGAGATAGACCTCTGGAATCGCTGCCGCTTCCTCAAAAGAAAATGCCTCGGGTACCGGCATCGCCAGGTCTTCGTGAATGGTACAATGTTCAGCATAACCGCCACCTGACAAAAGCCCAAAAACCTTATCTCCCTCTCTGTATAAAGTAACTCCCGGCCCGGTTTTTTCGACCACACCTGCCATTTCGAGCCCTAATATGGGCGTCACTCCATTTGGTGGATCATACTTTCCTGCTTTCTGTAATAAATCAGCCCGGTTTAATGCAGTGGCCATTATTTTTACAAGCAGTTCTTTTTCACCGGGTTCGGGTTTATGGGCTGCCCCGATTTTCATGACAGGTTTCCCTGAACTTGAATCTACAAGAAGTGCTTTCATTAAAATATTCGTTTTTGCATGGTTCGCAATAGGTTATTGAGGTCGGGCGAAACATTCAAGTAAAGTAACGGAGCCAAAAACATCACCAAAAACACGATCGTTTTTACAGGCATGTTGAGCCAAATTGATGAAAAATCAATCATCATATGGCAAATGTAAATGGAAATTGAACCGAATGCTACAATGGATATCATAGGGTAAGAGAGTGGCTGCAGGTTCATCCAGTAATAGATGTAAATCAGTTTTACCAGATTAAAAAGAATTAAAGCCAAAGCAGAGGCAAAAGCAGCACCATTTATTCCGTAAACAGGAATGAGCAGATAATTTGCCGATATGGTAACAAACACAAGGAAGATATTAGCAAAAAAGCTGACCCGGTAGTGTTGTGAATTAAGCAGAATCAATGTGTTGGGGCCCGTAATTGCTTCAAATAACTTACCGATTGCAATGATAAACACCACCCATTTACCGGCAGCGTAAATGTCCGGAAGAAGTAAAAACAGTGCATCCAGATGAAGCCAGATTAACCCGAATATCAGCAATCCTGCCAGCAGCTGATTCAGCGATGTTTTGCTGTAAACTGATCCGACATCCTGCCAGTTTTTATTTTTGATAAAGTCTGAGAGCAGAGGACCGGCAATTTTTTCAACTGACCGCTGGGGTATATTTACCACCGATGCAATGTAAAAGGCAATGGCATAGATAGCGGTCTGCTCAAGACCGGCCATTGAACTGAGCATAATCACATCAACATTCCAAACGATGATGGTTGTCAGCCCGCCAAGCAGAGAATAAAGGCTGAAGCGTGCCATCCCTAAAACAAGTTTCTTTCTTAAGATGCTGAGATTAGGGATAATCTGAAATTCGTTTTTCCGGTATATGGAAAAGGCAACGAGCAGCGGCTGAAACATGTAACTCATTACAAACAGGGAAATGAACCAGCCGAAAGAAATCCAATCAAAAAAATATGCAGCGAGAAGTGCTATGACAAGGATTCTCTGTATCACTTCATTTACCAAAGATCCGGTTACAGAATCCCTCAGAGACCGCAGATAGCTGTTTAAAATTTCGAAGTAAAGGATAAAAAGTGTCAATGGAATCACCCAAAGGAAATATTCAACAAACAAGGGTGATTGATCCGTATAGTATCGAATGATCAGGTCATCAGCCAGCAGGTAAATCAATGTGAAAATCAAAAACCCGATGAAGGGTATGCTGATAACCCAAAATAACAGGCCGTGATGGTTTGGGTCAGCCTTCTTGAAAAACGGGTAATAACGGATAACGAGGTGCTGAAACCCAAGATGTGCAAACTGTGAGCACATATATGAGGCAGAAATTAAAACACGGGTCAGTCCATACTCTTCCGGTGCGAGAATATGGGGATAAAGCAAAATTGTGAGCACAAACCCGAGGCTGATGCCTACATACGATACGATGGTGTTTGAAATGCTCTGGCGAACAATAATTCCCAAAATAGCGGTCGGCTTGTTTAGTTTAACTTAAATAGATAAAGTACCCTGTTTGAGTGAGGTTTTGCAACCATTTCTGCAAAATCTCTTGCAACATCTACATCAAAGAATCATCATCTTTATCCCCTTTTATAAACCCATTCAAAACCCAAAAACGGAATTGTATCAGAAATACCGCTGCTTTTACTTTACCCCGGATCATGTACATAGCCGCGATCAGAAAACTGCCTGCTAGTTTGATCGATTCACTCGCGAATTTCGCTGCAGTTTCTGTAAAAACTTCCCGTACCCTGAGCCGTTCACTTCGGCCAATTCCAACAGACTGTTTTTTTAAATACTCTTTTTCGAGCCGTTGATTGCCTATTCGGTGTGTGAGCTGCAGTCCTGCCCAGTAGTGCAATTGCACCCCATTTTTCCTGATCCGTTCAAAAAATGCTTTTTCTTCGCTCCCGAGTAATTTATTTCCCGACCTGCCAAGCTGGGTATCAAAATATCCAAAAGCATCAAATACGGTTTTCCTTATCATCATATTGCCGCCGCGGGGGAAGTTGCCGGATGGGTAAGTCATGTCATGTTTCCCCAAATCGTGGAGCCCGAACATTGGCATCAGTTCCCCGGGAATCCAGTCCGGTTGCTTTTCCAAATCATCGAATGAAACTAAAATACGCCCTCCTGCACAGATTGTGGATTCCCGTTTATCGGCATACATAATGGCTGTCCGAACAAAATCATTTGGAAGGTAAACATCGTCATCGATATAATGGATAGCCTGTGCACGGGCTTCTTTGGCCGCTTTGTTCCGGGCATGGGATAAACCCTGGCGAGGCTCTTGAACCCATCGGAATTGAATTTGCGGATTGGTTCTTGAGAATATTTCGCAAACAGTGTCTGTGCCATCGCTGCTGTTATTATTTACCACAAGAATTTCGAAAAGAGACGGGCTAATATCCTGCAAAGTCAGGTCTTCCAGGGTATCTTTGAGATAACCAGCCCGGTTATACGTGCAGATTGCAATTGTTATTCGTAGTTCACTATGCATAACTTTTAGCCGCTGGCACTATATGGTTTAGTTTCATTATGCCGTGGAATGCCAGCTTAATATAAACATAGATTATTCAACTAATTTGAGTATTCAAACCAAAATACCAGTTTCGGTATACATTCCTACCCGAAACCGTGCCGAACCGTTAAGGCGGGCCATTGAATCTGCACTGAAACAAACCTGGCAGAACATTGAAATTATTGTGGTTGATGATGCTTCGGAAGATCAAACTCACGATATACTGAGAAAACTTGCAGATGTTCACCCCATCAGCATCATCCGCAATGACAGGCCAAAAGGTGCTGCCGCAAGCAGAAATATAGCCCTTGAACACGCTTCCGGAGATTTTGTTGCAGGCCTTGATGATGATGATTTCTGGCTCCCGGAACGTATTGAACTTTTGATGAATGCATTTGAAGCGGGTTGTTCGGCAGTATGCTCACATGATAAAATGGACTATGGCAACAGGGAATTAACATGGAAAAAGAAACCGCTGATTACATTCGATGACCTGCTTTATTACAACCAGGTTGGCAACCAGGTACTTACCAAAAAAGAGTACATTCTTGCCGTTGGTGGTTATGATGAATCGCTGCCATCCGCACAGGATTATGATTTGTGGATACGCCTCGCCGAAAGATTTGGTCCGGTAAAAAACGTTCCTCATGTATTGCAGGTTATAACCTCCAATCAAAACCGGGAAAGTATCTCCACATCGGAGCGCAAAGCAGACGGTTATATTGCCTGTTTTGAAAAACATAAATCAAAAATGAGCCGGAAACAGCAAGCTTACCAGCAATACCGGATTAAGATGGCGTCAGGTGAACGGGTTTCATGGGTTGAACTATTCCGGTCGACGCCGCCAGTTTTATGGTTTAAAGAAATCAAACGGAAACTGTTTTTAAAAAATTGATAAGCTGAATAGCGGCGAAAAATCAGATATCGCGGCCTGCGTATATATTTCTCATATCGGGTAGTTCGGTACTACAGGCAAACGTTGTGGACCACGAATTGTCCTGGTTGTTTATTTGATCAGTGACCTTATGTAATACGAAGTATTCGCCACCAGAATTACAATCGTTGCGCCTGCAAACGTATAAAGCGGCCAGGCAATAGTCAGTGGTTCGCCGGGTAAAAATTGTTGCAGAGGGCCTTCCACCATGAAAAGCAGGGCAATCAATCCACTGAAAAAACCGATCATTGCATCGGTTCTATCGGGTTTTTGGAAAATGCGGCCAAGCAGGAATATTCCAAGTAATCCGCCATAGGTATAGGATGCAATGCCGAGCCCCAGTTCCACAATCGCGGGACGGTCGTCGCCGCTCAGCTGCAGCCATGTAAACAGGAATGCAGATCCGGTAAGCATCACTCCCCAGCCAATGGTCACCATCCGCGAAACCCAAAGTTCTTTGGCATCATCCCATTTGGCTTTTGACATGGGTTTGATCAGGTCGTAGGTAGTGGAAGATGCAAGGGCATTTAATGAGGAACTAAGACTGCTCATTGCCGCGGCAAAAAGGGCTGCAACAATTAACCCTGCCATCCCTACAGGCATGTGGTCAACAATAAACCGGGCAAAAACTTCATCGGTTGTGGCAAGGCCTATCGATTCGGGGCTGGCTCCGCCGTAAAAAACGTACAGTATCAAACCAATAAAAAGAAACAAGCCGAACTGCAGGCTTGCCACAATTCCGCTCCAGATCAGTGCCTTTTGGCTCGAACGAAGGTTGCCCGTTGCAAGCAGCCTTTGCACGATCAGCTGATCTGTGCCATGGGAAGCAATTGAAAATACAGCACCACCAAATAAGGCAACCCAGAATACATAAGGATCAGCCAAAAATGCCTGCCAGCTCAAATCACCACCCCAGTTGAACAGCGTAAATTTTCCTTCAGCTCCAAGTAATGTAAATGCTTCACCAATGGAAACCGGCAGTTTTCCAAACAGCAATACCAAAGCAAAAAGTGCCCCGCCTATATAAACAACCATCTGCACAACATCCATCCAGATAACAGCTTTAATACCTCCCAGGAAAGTGTAAATAAGGGTTATGACAGAAATCACGGTGATGGCCATCAGGTAGACTTCGGCGTCGCTCCATTCGTCAAAAGTTCCGGCGAAACGGAAAATAATTGCCAGTGGAATAGCTGTTGCAAACAGGCGGACACCATCGGCCAGCAGACGGGTAATGATGAACGTTGAACTGGCAGCCTTTCGCATTCCCGGGCCGAAACGTTGTTCGAGGTATTGATATGCCGTAGTAAGTTCGCCCTGCACATAGGCCGGCAAAAACCAGATCGCTACAATGATACGGCCGATAATGTAGCCGAATGTTAATTGCAAAAAGGTGAGATTGCCGCCATAGGCAACCGCTGGTATGCTGATGAATGTGAGAGTACTTGTTTCGGTAGCTACAACCGAAAAGAGAATAGCCCACCAGGGCATGGCACGTCCGCCAAGAAAATAGTCGGTTGTGGTTTTTTGTGTACCGGCAGACCATATCCCAAAAACAGCCACCGCAATCAGGTAGACGATAATGACAATTGCATCAATTATTGTAAATCCCATTCTTTCAGAACAATCGGTTAGCAGTAAGAGACAGAGTAAGAAAAAGAAATCAGTGTTGCTTTCAAAAAGTGATTACTGAATTTCTAAAAATATTTTGTAAGCAAATCAGGTAATATGGTTCATATATGTACAGGGTATTTTTTAATTGCCACAGATGGCACTGATTAACACAGAAAATCCCTCTGTGAAAATCTGTGCCATCTGTGGCAACATACTATTGAATATTTTTTTGAAATACTTCATGTATAATGATGAAAACATCTATCCCCTTCAGGATAAAACCCGGTTGATTATTGGTCTGGGATTTGAAATTCATAAGACTCTCGGTTTTGGTTTTTTGGAAATTGTTTATAAGGATGCATTTGAATATGAATTCAGGCAGCAAGGTATTATTTATGAGAGAGAAAAAAAGTATGAAGTACCTTACAAAAATATCATACTCCCCCACAAATTTTATGCGGATTTTGTGGTTTTTGATGATGTGATTCTTGAGATAAAAGCAAAAGATGGAATTGCCCCGGAAGATATGGCCCAAACCCTGAACTACCTGAAATGCTCGGGCTGCAAAGTTGGCTTAATAATAAATTTTGGACGACTTAAACTGGATATAAAAAGAGTTGTTTTTTAGTTGCCACAGAGAGCTCAGAAAAACACAGAAAACCTCTGTGAAAATCTGTGCCATCTGTGGCAACATTTCACCCCTTCAAAAACTCCAGGAATTTAAACAGCGCTCTTCCACGGTGACTGATTCGGTTTTTGACTTCAGGGCTCAGTTCGGCAAAGGTTTTTTTATAACCGGCCGGCCGGAAAACCGGGTCATAACCAAATCCATTCTCTCCTTTTGGTTTATGAATGATCTCACCTTCACAAATTCCTTCAAATAGATTTTCATTTTCTCCGTCAACAAAAGCGATGACTGTACGAAAGCGGGCTGTCCGTTTTTTTATCCCATCCAGGTCACGGAGCAGTTTAGCCACGTTCTGTTCATAGGTCGCATCTTTGCCCGCATACCGTGCGGAATATACACCCGGTGCACCGTCCAGTGCATCCACCTCGAGTCCGGTATCATCGGCCAGTGCCGGCAGGCCGGTGAATTGGTTCCAGTAACGTGCTTTTTTTAGGGCATTGCCTTCCAGGCCGGGTTGGTTTTCCTCAACATCTTTACCACCAGGAAAATCATGGGTGGATTTCAGTTCAATACCAAATGGCTCCAGTATTTGCCACAACTCTTCAATTTTATGAGGGTTCGCCGAAGCAAGCAGAATGGCTTCCATTATTGCATGAACTATAACTTGATCTAAATTCTATTTTCGTTTTTAATGCCACAGAAGCACAGATTTACACTGATAATTTGATCTGTAATTTTCAGTGTTTCGGTGGCAACTTAAGAGATTTCCGGTATTTCGCTAAGATCCCTGAATTCGCGGTAACGGTCGTAAATTTCTTTTTCTGTAAGGTTGGTAAGACGCTTGGGCCCAAACTCCTCCACACAAAAACTTGCCATTACGGAACCAATAATTACCGACCGTCTAAGATTTTGAGACGAAATATCATCGGTATAGGCAAGCCATCCGAGCAGGCCGCCCAGAAAAGAGTCTCCCGCACCGGTGGGATCAAAAATATCAATAACCGGGTAGGCCGGAGCTGAAAATATTTCATTTCCGGTAAACAGCAACGCACCGTGCTCGCCTTTTTTGATGATAAGTGCCCGGGGGCCCATTTCCATTACTTTTTCAGCAGCTTTTATAAGGTTCGGCTCATGAGTCAGTTCACGTGCTTCCGAATCGTTGATTACAAGCAAATGAACCCTTTTCAGTGTTTTCTTGAGCGCATCGGGGGTACGATCAATCCAGAAATTCATGGTATCCATTACCACAAATTTCGGATTTTCAACCTGGTCCAGTACTTTTTCCTGCAAACTCGGTTCAATATTGCCAAGTGCTATATAACGAGCATTTTTATAGTTATCTGGAATAACCGGATCAAAATGCTCAAAAACATTGAGTTGTGTATCCAGTGTATCACGGTTATTCAGATCATAATGGTATTTTCCCTTCCAGAAAAAAGTATTCCCTGACTCATCACGCTGTAGCCCGTCCAGATTGATACCCCGGCTTTTAAACAGCTCAATATCATCCTCTGAGAAATCTTTACCCACCACTCCAACAAGATTAATCTGATTCGTTAAATATGAGGAAGTAAGTGATATATACGTGGCAGATCCCCCCAAAATCCGGTCTACTTTACCAAACGGGGTTTCAATTCCGTCATAAGCAACCGACCCTACAATAAGCAGCGACATATTTTTATATGATTGAGTTGATGAACATGCTGATGTAGTTAGCTGTCTGAAATCGTTCTTACTGGCCTCTGTCTTCTATCATCAGCGATGATAAAATAGGGAAATTATTGTTGCCAAAAACAGGGAATTCGGGTTTAATGAGATCCTTTGGCAAAGCCTTCTCTTTGGGGTGTCAACACAATGCAAAAAGCGCATTAGGTTTCCAACCGGTTACAGATTTTCAAAAGGTGCTTATTTTGCTTGTATAGGCGCTTTTCTAAAAAAACACACCCCTTCCCATGGAGATCCTTCCGGGGAATTCACCGCAAACACCCCGTCCAGAATCGATGTCAATCTTTGGATAAAGTTATTTTCCCAAAATAAGCTCTCGTAGATTCACCGGTATTGTCTGAATCCGTCATTATTGTAATTCCGCTAATCATGGGTGGGTCCTCGCCATAAACCATGCGGTAATCTTCGAAAAGGTTCCGCTTTTCAGTAAACCATTTACCGGCATTTTCATTTCCCGATTGAACCACAACATACTGAACCCAATCTGAAAAAGGATTAGGCCCTGTTGCACCAACTTTATCAGGTTCGTTACCCCACACATAATTCAGGGAACGCAATGGAATTTCAAATGATGTAAACGTTCTGTAGAGCCTGTATTTTATCCTGTCACTAAAGCTCAGATTCGATGGATCATAATCAAAAGTAACATAAACCCGGGCTGCAAAGTCATCTCCCTCTTTTTTGGTCATATTGCCCGAAGGAAGTACCGATTCAATTTTCCACTCCCATTCAATATATCTGAAGATATCCGGGTCGGCTTTGATCGGTGTGGTTACGGTTGATATTGAATTGTCACTTGAAGCAATAATGATTGGAGCTCCATCCTCCTCACGTATTCCCCTTCTGTACACCGCCTCTTTTTTTCTGCCAAAAGGAGAATATTGGAAAATTCTCGCATTCGTGCTGTCAGGGTCAAATTCTGCCGGATCAAGTACGAAATAGTCAATATGATCCGGATCAAGATAAATTCTTTCCTGCAACACAACCGATTCATACAAGCCAAAAGCTGCAAAAATTATCAAAATAATATGTGTGAAATTTGCTTGCATGTAAATGAATTTGATTAAAAATATGCTTTACCCTGGATTCCGTTTTTTATAACCTGTGCTCATTTATAAATCCTGGTAATTCCCAAGTTCAAGGGTCCAGTCGTATTCAAGAAACGATAGTTTCGGATCAGAATCCTCCGGAATAATTCCGTATTGCCGCAGCATCTCTTTGGCTCCGCTTAGCCCTCCAAAATCTCCCCTGAACCAGCTCATCAATCGGGTAACTCTTGCACGATCGCGTTCAGAATCATAGTGTGTTGTTTCTGACAGGTAGTTTTTAGTGGTCATATCAAGCTGTTCATCCACACGTCCGGGTTCATAAACCGCAATATACGGGCAGCTTGCGGCCCCGCAATTCAGGGCAAAATGAATCCGGGGGTCAATTTCATTCCACCACAACTGTTTTTCGATCTCAGGGATCCTGAAACTCTTCATGTAACCCATAGTAAGCTTGTGTGTGGACCGCCTCATGATACCATGCTCCATGTCATCAAAACTGAGTTTTCTTCCGGCTATAACAACCTGTGGTGTTGAAAAGAAATTATATCCAAACCAGGAATTCCTGTCATCAAACAATTCCGGAGTTTCCAGAAGTAAAATTTGTACATATGCGTTATAAACGTTCAGCCAAAATGCTTTTTTCTTCTCTTCCGTGTTGAGTTGAAATTGCAATTGTTGCATCGTCATATTTGCAAGGCAGTCTGTAATTTCATCAACAGGCAAGCCGTCTCTCACATTCTCCACAAGCAGCATAGAGAATATGGCTGCATCTGTAGATTTACCTGTAAGATCATCAAATTCATTTACATTGCAACCGGCTGCCGGTATCACGGGATACGTTCCTGCACAGGCACTGAACAGGATGCATAGATATAACAATCCAACAACTGGTGAATTTCGCCGAATTTTCCATTGGCCTGTATGTGGACTATCCATTTATTTATTAACAGTTATTTGAATTACATCGCATAATAAAATTTATCATATAGTAATTCGTAACAAAACAATAACATAGGTTGAAAATTTCAATTTCTCTTGTATTTTTTATAAATGAAACATACGAATTGCGAGATGAGGCTCAGTATTATTATTCCGACCTATAACGAGGAGGAAACCATTGGTGCATTGATTCGTCATCTTATAACAAATTCGGATTCCCGGCTTGCCGATATTGTTGTATCAGATGGCGGCAGCAGTGATGAAACAATAAAACAGGCAAAAAAGTCGGGTGCAATCTGTTTGATATCACCTGTAAAAGGAAGAGCTGTACAAATGAATAAAGGTGCGAGGTTTACTCGGGGTGAAATTTTATATTTTGTACACGCAGATTCTTTTCCGCCAGCATCTTACCTGGATGATATTTTTTCGGCAATGGATACCGGCTATTCTGCCGGATGCTACCGCTTCCGGTTCAATTCTGATAAAATCATGTTGAAAATTAATTCATGGTTCACAAGAATCGACCGGATTATGTGCAGGGGCGGTGACCAAACACTATTTGTTAAAAGAGAATTATTTGAAAAACTGGGGGGTTTCAGAGATGATTTTGTTATTATGGAAGATTATGACCTGATTCAAAAAATTCAGAAAGCAACCCGATTTGTAATCATGCCTAAAGATGCCATAGTTTCTGCCCGAAAATATGATAAAAACAGCTATTTATTGGTTAATTTTGCCAATTTTGTGGTATTTATGATGTACTTCGCCGGAGCGCAGCAGAAAACCATGGTACATGCGTATAAAAGCCTCATATATCACCCAAAATTTTAGAAATCATATCATGATTGCTTTTCATTTTTAGAAGAATACTATAAGTTGCTGCAAATAAAAAGCTTTGGATATGGATTCAAAATTTATGCAGCGTGCCATTGAATTGGCGCGTTACAGTATGGAAACAAATAAAGGCGGGCCGTTTGGCTGTGTAATTGTAAAAGACGGTGCCGTGATTGCGGAGGGATATAACCGTGTAACCACAGAAAATGACCCAACCGCCCATGCTGAAATTGTAACCATCCGTAAAGCATGCAACACCTTGAAAGATTTTCAGCTTACCGGATGCGATATCTATACATCTTGTGAGCCTTGCCCAATGTGCCTTGGTGCAATTTACTGGGCCCGGCCTGAGAATGTCTATTACTCGGCCACCCGAGAAGACGCTGCCGGCGCCGGATTTGATGATGATTTTATTTACCGGCAATTAAATATGACACACAATCATCAGACAATTCCGTTTATCCGGGTTCCGAATGATGAGGCTGTAAATATTTTTAAGGCATGGAAAAAGAAAGGAAATAAAGTGAGTTATTAAACGGGATGAATCACCACCCATTCTATACATTTCTAAAAAACAGGCCTTCAGATAAACTACCGGGCCGGGATGCACAATTAAAAATGTCGCCTGTTCCGCTCGATCCCGATTTTGTTTTGCCGCAAAATCCATCCGAAACAGCCCATCCAAGCAGTGTATTGATTCCACTTTACACCGGGGATGAAAACCGGCTTCGAGTTGTCCTCACACTTCGCACCAATAATATCCGGCATGCTGGACAAATCAGTTTCCCGGGAGGCAGGTGTGATACAGGTGAAAGCCTTCTCGAAACAGCCCTTCGCGAAACAAAAGAAGAAATTGGCATTGAATCCGAAGAAATTGAAATAGCCTGCAACATCACCCCTCTCTATCTATACCGTACAGATAACCAAATTACCCCGTTTGTCGGTTTTCTCGCCAAAAAGCCGGAACTAAAGCCCAATCCAGTGGAAGTAGAAGAAGCTTTCTCTGTTACGATGGAGGAGCTTCTTTCCGACAAAGCCCTCGAAAGAAAAGAATGGCACTTCAAGCACGCCTCTTTTAATGTTCCATATTGGAATGTTCACCGTGTACCGCTTTGGGGTGCTACAGCAATGATGCTTAATGAATTGATTGAACTATTTAGGGAATTTCAAAAAACGGTCGGTGATTTATCATAATGTAAAAAAACCTCTCATATGGATACATGAGAGGTTGGTTTTGAATCAAAACTGACTTAGAGCAGCCAAGTGTTAAAATGAAACTCCTGCAACGATATAGAACTGTTCTGTATCAGGATTTAATATAAAAGCACCACTTAATGGCAGTGAGAAGGATTCAGTGATTTTGATTTCTTTCGTGACGCCAAGACCCACATTCACGAGCTTAAAATCTCCATCGGTGGAATGCCAACCGTCACCGGCACCCAAAAACAGGTTTGCATTTCCGAAACTAAGCCCTGCCTCAAAATAGAGGTCCCCGCCCTCTGACCCTGCACCTTCCGCTTCATTGAAAATGTAATTGCCGGAGAGAGAAAAGCTACTGAGATCCAGACCCAGGTTCAACTCAAAAGCATGGCTGTCGCTGTCAAAGTATTCTGTTCCCGGGTAGTAGTAGTCGGTAAAACCGATACTCAATCCAAAGTCGAATTCATATGAGGCATAGAGGTCCATTTCCTGGAAACCCAGTTCGCCTGCATATCCGTCAATTCCCTGAGAACCCCAGGCGCCTATTGAAAAATTACCTGCACTGAATTCCACATAGGGTTGAATCGATGGTCCGGAAAATGCAACACCACGAAAAATGTAGGTACTGTAAATATCAAACCCTGCATCAAATTCCTGGGCTTTCGCAGTATCAGGATTCAGTGTAAAGAGAAGAGTAGAGCCAAAAAGCATCAGGACAGCAGTTTTTAACTGTTTTACTGTAATGAATTTTGTTTTCATTATACTATATTTAAATGTTTATGATGATTACGTAAGAGTGATTTGATTAAATAAAGGAGCACCGCGACCCCAAATCTGGTGCTCCTTTTTTTATGTTTTGGTTAAGATGTATACGCCCCCAGTTCGGAGGTTTTCACAGGAGAGAAATCAGGATAAGCCCTGTTGCCATGCTCGGAAATATCAAGGCCATCGGATTCAACAGCCTGGGAAACCCTCACACCCATAACGGCTTTGATGGCACCAAATACGGCGAAAGAAAAAACAAAGGTTACTGTAAGAATTGCCGTTGTACCGATAAGCTGGGTTACAAAGCTGATACCTGGCACAAATATACCTACAGCTAATGTTCCCCAAATTCCGCAAACTCCGTGTACAGATATCGCACCCACTGGGTCATCAAGTTTGAGCCTGTCGAACATAAGAATGGAAAAAACTACAATGACACCGGCTACGGCGCCAATCACAACGGCACTCATGGGCGAAACTACATCAGCACCGGCAGTAACGCCTACCAGGCCGGCAAGGATGCCGTTTAATGCCATTGGGGCGTCGAGGCTTTTCATTACAAATTGAGTGGTGATCATCGAGGCAAGCGCACCGGCACAAGCGGCCAGGGCTGTGGTTACAAAAACAAACGAGACTTCAACAGGGTCGGCGCTCAATACCGATCCGCCATTAAATCCAAACCATCCAATCCAGAGCAGAAATACACCTACTGTGGCAAGCGGAATGTTGTGAGCCGGAATGGCGAAGATCTTTCCATCCTTAAATTTTCCGCTTCTTGCACCAAGGAGAATCACACAGGCAAGACCCGCTGCACCACCAACACCATGAACAAGGGTAGAGCCGGCGAAATCATAAAATCCGAGTTCATCGAGCCAGCCTCCGCCCCAAACCCAGCTTCCGGTAATCGGGTAACTGATAGCGAGCAGCAATGCCCCAAAAAGCATAAATGCTGAAAGTTTGATACGTCCGGTAACACATCCGGATACAATGGTGGCTGCCGTTGCGGCAAACATGGCCTGGAAAATAAAATCACTCCATATTGTCATTTGCTCACCATACGCCGGTGTTAACATTCCAACGGGATCTGATGCATCAAAGCCAATGCCAAACCCGCCAAATCCCAGGAATCCGTTAAAATCCCCTGGATACATTAACTGGAAACCGACAAGAGCGTAAATCAGAATTCCCGTGCAGAGAATAAATACGTTCTTATAGATCACATTTACGGCGTTTTTGGATTGGGTAAGCCCGCTTTCTACCGTGGCAAATCCAAGGTGCATCAATAGTACAAGAAAGGCAGCAATTAAAATCCAGAGATTATCAATTATAAACTTGACATATTCGGGAGAAGCCATAAACTCCTCCATGGTGCTATACACCGATTCATCAGCAGCAGGTGTCGCAACCACTTCCGCCTCTTCTGTTTCATTCTGGACAACATTCACGATTTCATCGTCTGTTTCCTCCAGATAGGTTTCGACTGCATTCGCATGGTATGCAGCCGCAAAAGTTATCATTGCTAAAACAAGCAAAAGAATTGTGGCTTTCACAGCTTTATTCATAAGGCAACATTTAGTTGTAGTTTTTGGTTACCTAAAATTTCTATGTCAAAAATGTTTTTAGCAATATTTATTTAAGCTTATTTAAATATTTTCATAAATTAATTAATCTATTATAAAAAAGCGCTTTTTGTTATCTTTTGAGTGCCTGATTGTGGTATATAAATTTCGCATCTGGAAATTATTTTTAAGAGTACCTCATCTTTTTTGAGAGTGAACAGGTTCTGAGGCAGGAATTTATAGCGAGTGTTAAGTGAGACAAATCACCAATATTTTTCGTAATTAGATTGCAGACTTGACGCTTTGCTGAAAAAGGAATAACATTTCAACATAATCCGAATAAAAACTCACTCATTATGAAAAAAACATTTTGCACTCTATCTCTATTATTCATCATGTTGCTTTACCCGGTAGTGATACTTGCGCAAACACCAGCCGAAATCATGGACAGAATGATTCAATCGTACAGCAATTCACTTTCTGGAATTGAAACCATGATGGTGGTTACAAAAATGGAAGGTTTAATCGAAACAGATGTACCCGATACCACCTATTACAGAAAAGTTACCCTTCAGGATGGGGTTCAAACCATGCAGGAAGTAAGCTCAAGCCGTGATACCCCGTCAGCCGATTATCACAGTTTCCAACAAAATTATGATGCAATTGTAGAAAACGCCACCTATGAGGGAACCGAAACCATTGATGGACGCAGGGCACATGTATTGCTGGTTGAAGATATATCAGCACTATACCAGGGCGCCGTTTCCGGCATGGATGACACTGCTGTAGCCCAGGAAGGCGAAGCCATGCGTGGCCGCCTCTACATAGATGCAAACGATTATTTACTGCTGAGAATGAGCTTCGACATGCAATTCAGCGAAGAATACACCGGTACTTATGATATGAATTTCAAAGACTACCGTAACGTAAATGGAATGCAGTACTCCTTCCTGGCTGAAATGGTAATTGACGGAATTTCTGAACAATTTTCGGCCGAGGAACTCGCAGAAGCACGGCGCGGACTCCAGGACGCACGCCAGCAGATCGACAATGCTTCCGGTATGCAACGCCGAATTCTTGAACGAACACTTCGCGGAACAATTGACCGGCTGGAACGTATGCTCGAAGAAGGTGGCATGACCATGCGCCTCGTAACGCTCGCCGTTGAAACGAACGTTACAATCCCGGATTAGTCAGCCGGGATTTGAACATGAGGGCTGTGTGAACGACCGTTTGCACAGCCTTTTTTATACCCATATTACCAGAGAATTCATAGGTTTTCTCAGGTGATTTTTCTGTGCAGATCTGTGCAATCTGTGGCAATAAACCCTCTACCCACAATTATTCCCGTAAAATCTCTATTTTAAAAGAGAAATACTGATATAATAATTGTTAGCCGAATGAGCTCATCACTAAATCTTGGCAACTATGCCGGTATCAGGGTCCAGATACACTGGACTTTTTGGCTGCTCTTCCTTTTTATCGGTTTCCTTGTTTATTCGCAGGGTGGTTCATGGGAAACGCTCTTTTGGCATAGCCTGTTTATTATCACCATTTTTTTATGTGTTGTGCTCCACGAGTTTGGCCACGCGCTTACTGCACGAAAATTTGGTATTGGCACACGAAATATCACCCTTTTGCCAATTGGGGGTGTAGCCAACCTTAAAAAGGTACCTGAAAATCCAAAAGATGAATTCTGGATCGCGGTTGCTGGACCAGCGGTCAACATTGTAATTGCCGGTTTTCTGTTTTTTTTCGTTTCAGTGGATACCTATGCCTCAATGGATGCTGAAACACTTCAGGAAGAGCTGGGCAGTATTACATCCGGCAATTTTCTTTTTTATCTGTTTATGGCCAACATTGCACTCGTTCTTTTTAACATGATCCCTGCATTCCCGATGGATGGCGGGCGGGTATTCAGGTCGCTGCTTGCCATGAAACTTGGCCGCGTGGAAGCTACCAGGATAGCCGCTGGTCTTGGCAAGTTCCTGGCCGTTTTCTTTTTCCTATTTGGGCTGTTTTACAATATCCTGCTGGCTGTTATTGCCGTATTTATCTGGTTTGGAGCACATTCAGAAAATATCATGATTCAGCAGATTGACATGATGGACGGGTACAAAATCCGGGATGCCATGATTACAGAGTTTTCTGTTTTACATCCCGACAAGAGTCTTGGCTATGCCGTTGACAGAATATTGGCCACTACTGAACAGGATTTTATTGTGATGGAACAGGACAGGATAGCGGGAATTCTTTATATGGCCGATCTTGCCGCCGCATTAAAAACCAGGGGCAGAAACGCTTTAATCCGGGATGTAATAGACACCGATTTTTTTATTCTCAAAACAGACGAGCCGCTCTATTCCGCCTACAGAAAACTAAAAAGAGATAACCGCAATTTCTTCCCGGTTACAGAGCACGAACGCCTGGTTGGTGTACTTGATATGAACAACATCAACGAGTTTTTAACTTTCAGGTCGGCGTTTGATTATTAAAAAGCCTGTATCGTCTAAAATACAGGCTTAACTTAAGGTCTATTTCTTGAGTAAATCCCGAATTTCGGTAAGAAGTTTTTCCTGTGCAGGTGGTTCTGCCGGTGCAGCAGGTTTTTCCTCTTCTTTCTTGCGTGCCTTCTCAAAAGCTTTTATTACCAAAAAAATGGCAAAGGCTATGATGAGAAAATCTACAAGAGTCTGGATAAATACACCATAATTGATGGTAACTGCCTCAACCTCGGCAGTTGCCTGCTGAATGGTAAGAACCAGGTCAGAAAAATCAACGCCACCCAGCAGTATCCCGATTGGCGGCATTAATACATCATTCACAAATGAGGTCACAATTCTACCGAATGCCGCACCGATCACAACGGCAACGGCAAGGTCAAGAACATTCCCTCGCATGATGAAACTTTTAAAATCATTGACTAAGCTCATATAGTTTTTCTAGGTTAGTTTAGGTTTAACTGCATTGTATTTTTGAAATGTAACTGAATCATTTTGAATAATGCCACCAAAACTTTAAAAAATATAGTTGATTCTCCTTACCGATCAAGACAGCCGGGAAACCGAAAATGTCTAAATGACGGATTGACAAACGGTGGTTACCCAAACCCTTTTCACCAGGCCGAAAAGAAAATTTTCCGCGAAAACCTGCCAGAGTGCGAACGATAGTGAGCTCCTGGCAGAGTTAGAGCGGGTGATAGTGAGCTCTTGCCCGGTCACTGTGCTATCGTGTGCACACATCTTTTTAAACAAATTGGTACTACAATGTATTTTGCCATTGGCATCCCGATGGGGATTTAAAGATCTGAAATATTTATGCCCGATATAGCTTTTCATGCACAAAAAGCAGTTACATTCTTTGAATCATTTATAAGAAAATTTATCAAAATGATCAGATCAGTCAACTTTTATACAGATTGCCAATGATTCAATGTGGGGAATATGAGCTGTTGAGTTAATTGTAACCGCTTCCAGACCTGATCCAAAATTATTTGCCCAAAAATGGCTTTTAAACTAAGTTATTATTTTAAAAATGCCCCAAAATCTTAATACATTTCTATATGAATATGACAGGCTTGAATGGCCCTCCGGGAAAACAAGGATTATATAATCCTGATCATGAACACGATGCTTGTGGTATCGGCTTTGTAGTAAATATAAAAGGCAAACAATCTAACACGATTGTAAAACAAGCTCTTACTGTGTTGCGTAATCTTGACCACCGCGGAGCTACAGGCAGTGAGCCCGATTCAGGTGACGGCGCCGGTATACTGATGCAAATTCCCCACAGGTTTTTCAAGAAATCGTGTGAAGGATTGGGTATTGAGCTTCCCGAACGCGGCAAGTATGGCGTGGGTATGTTTTTTTTCCCGGGCGACAGAGAAGACAGACGACCGTGTGAAAAGGTGGTTGAAAAAATTGTCCGTGAAGAAGGACAGGAAATTCTTGGATGGAGGAAAGTTCAAACCGACAATTTTCGTCTCGGGAAAACTGCAAAAGACTCAGAACCTTCTGTACGCCAATTGTTCATCGGGCGCAGTGATGATCTGGAAACCGAACTCGATTTTGAGCGAAAACTTTTCCTGATCAGGCGCCGGATTACACGGGCTATTGAACAGACTGATCTTAAGATTAAAGAAAAAGATTTTTTCTATGCAGTCAGTTTCTCCTGCAGAACCATTATTTATAAGGGAATGCTGACTCCAAAACAATTGGAAAGATATTATACGGATCTCCAGAGTTCGGATATGGAATCGGCATTGGCTTTGGTTCACTCCCGGTTCAGCACAAATACCTTTCCAAGCTGGAAACTGGCTCATCCTTATCGATATCTGATTCATAATGGGGAGATTAATACCCTTAGAGGAAACGAAAACTGGATGCGTGCCCGGGAAAGTTTGTTTGCTTCTGAACTGTTCGGTGATGATTTGAAAAATATCCTTCCGATAATTCAGGAGAACGGCAGCGACTCGGCTAAATTTGACAACTGTCTGGAGTTTCTCACACTAAGTGGCAGGTCTCTTCCCCATGTAATGATGATGATGATCCCTGAACCCTGGGAGAAGCATAAAAGCATGGATCCGGACAAACGTGCTTTTTACGAATATCATAGCTGCCTGATGGAACCGTGGGACGGTCCCGCCTCCATCGCTTTTACAGACGGCAAAGTTGTAGGCGCTACCCTCGACCGGAATGGCCTTCGCCCATCGCGTTATTATGTAACCCGCGATGATATCGTTGTTTTGGCTTCCGAAGTCGGGGTACTTGATATTCCCGAAGAAGATGTGATCCAAAAAGAACGTCTCCAACCCGGCCGAATGCTGCTGATTGATACGGAAAAAGGGAGAATTATCAGTGACGAAGAGATCAAAAAAGAGATATCAACTGAACATCCTTATGGTGAATGGGTAAAAGATAACCTGGTGAAATTTGATAAGGTAACAGAAGAACTTACTTTCACTGAACCCGACCTTACTCATGACGAAGTGGTTCACCGGCAAAAAGTATTCGGATATACCTACGAAGACCTAAAGGTGAATGTAGGCCCTATGGCTGAAAATATGCTTCAGCCTGTGGGCGCAATGGGAAATGATGCGCCTATAGCCGTGCTTTCTAACCAGCCGCAGTTATTGTATAATTATTTTAAACAGTTGTTTGCGCAGGTAACAAATCCGCCGATCGATCCGATACGCGAGGAACTGATTACTTCAACGGAAACGATACTTGGTTCCCAGGGGAATATTTTGGATCCCGTCCCCGAAAGCTGCCGGCAAATTGAATTAACCTCTCCGGTTCTGACCAATGAGGAGATGGGGCAGTTGCGAGGTCTTAAACTCACAGGTTTCAAATCCAAAACACTGCCAATACTTTTCAAAGCCGGTTCCGGCGGTAAAGGGCTGGAAAAATCACTCGATAAATTATTTGAATCGGCCGATAAAGCAATCAAAGACGGTGTCAATATCCTCATCTTATCCGATAAAGATTTTGATCCGTACCATATCCCGATTCCGGCATTGCTGGCAGTAGCCGGCCTGCACCACCATTTGGTCCGTTCGGGAACCCGCACTAAAGTAGGCATTGTACTTGAATCCGGCGAACCCCGTGAAACTCACCATTTTTGTACACTGATTGGCTATGGAGTGGATGCGGTAAATCCTTATTTGGCATACGAAAGTCTTTATGATTTAATTAACCGTGGTTATATCGAGGGTATCAACTATAAACGTGCAGTGAAAGGATACAACAAGGCGGTTGTTAAAGGAATCGTCAAAGTGATGTCCAAAATGGGAATTTCTACGATAAAATCGTACCGCGGTGCCCAAATATTTGAAGCACTAGGACTCGGGCAGGAATTAATTGACAAATATTTCACCTGGACTGATTCCCCAGTCGGAGGAATCGGGCTCGATGAAATTGCCAAAGAAGCAGAAATGCGGCACAAAAAAGCTTATCCCGCTATCCGGCTGAACGGACAGGTTCTGGATGAAGGTGGCCAATACAGTTGGCGTAAAAACGGGGAGTTTCACATGTATAGCCCTACAACGGTCCATACGCTCCAGTTTGCCAGTAAAACCGGCGATTATCAGTTGTATAAGAAATATGCAAAGCTGGTTGATGATCAATTTGACCCGCCTCCAACACTGAGGCATTTACTGGATTTCAACTTTGCAGAGAACCCGATCCCGATTGATGAAGTTGAATCCGTGGAATCCATTTGTAAACGGTTTAAGACCGGGGCCATGTCGTACGGCTCAATCAGTGAGGAGACCCATGAGGCACTGGCTATTGCCATGAACCGGATTGGCGGAAAAAGCAATACGGGTGAAGGTGGTGAAGATCCCGGACGGTATACTCCTGACCTCAACGGCGATTCCCGGAATAGTGCCATTAAACAGGTTGCATCCGGACGATTCGGAGTAACAAGTGAATATCTTACCCAGGGTAATGAGATACAGATCAAAATGGCTCAGGGTGCCAAGCCCGGTGAGGGTGGAGAATTGCCGGGACGTAAAGTGTACCCGTGGATTGCCAGGGTACGGCTTTCAACTCCCGGCGTCGGGCTGATATCGCCTCCCCCACACCATGATATCTACTCAATTGAGGATCTTGCTCAACTGATTCACGACCTAAAAAATGCGAACAACAAAGCCAGGATCAATGTAAAGCTTGTCTCCCTGAGAGGGGTAGGCACCATTGCAGCAGGTGTGGCGAAAGGACATGCCGATGTCATACTCATCAGCGGTCACGATGGAGGCACAGGGGCTTCACCGCAAACCAGTATCAAACACGCAGGGTTGCCATGGGAGCTCGGCCTGGCCGAAACTCATCAAACACTGGTGCTGAACAACCTTCGCAGCCGGGTGGTGCTGGAAACAGACGGGCAAATTAAAACCGGCCGTGATATTGCCATTGCAGCCCTTCTTGGAGCTGAAGAATACGGTTTCGGCACAAGTGCATTGATAACGTTGGGTTGTATAATGATGCGTGTATGTCATCTGGATACCTGCCCGGTTGGCGTTGCGACCCAAAATCCTGAACTGCGCCATCAATTTCAAGGAGATCCGCAATATGTGGTGAATTTTATGAAATTCGTTGCCCGGGATTTGAGAGAGTATATGGCACAACTTGGATTCCGTACCATAGATGAAATGATCGGCCGTACCGATAAGCTCAAACAGCGCAAAACTGACCACTGGAAAGGGAAACATCTTGACCTTTCACCGATTCTCTATAAACCGGAAGTGGGTGATGAAATTGGCATCCGGTGCCTGATTAAGCAAGATCACGGGCTGGAAAATTCACTTGATGTTCAGACGTTGATGGACATTTGCGAACCTGCACTTACAAATTCAGAGCCCGTTAAAGTGAAGCTGCCTATAAGAAATATCAACAGGGTTGTTGGTACAATTGTGGGCAGTGAAGTCACCCGCCGTTTCGGCCGTAAAGGGTTGCCCGAAAATACAATTCACCTGAAGTTCAAGGGGTCAGCAGGCCAGAGTTTTGGGGCATTTGTACCAAATGGCATGACCCTTGAACTGGAAGGAGATGCCAACGACTATTTTGGCAAGGGGTTGTCGGGTGGCAAACTCATTCTTTACCCGAATGAAGTAGCCAATTTTAAACCCGAGAAAAACATCATCGTCGGAAATGTCTCTTTATACGGTTCAACAAGTGGTGAAGCCTATATCCGCGGAATGGCAGGTGAGCGGTTTTGTGTGAGAAACAGCGGTGTGAGGGCTGTTGTGGAAGCTGTTGGCGATCATGCTTGTGAATATATGACAGGAGGCCGTGTAGTTGTGCTGGGATCCACTGGCCGTAACTTCGCTGCCGGAATGTCGGGTGGTATTGCTTATGTTCTGGACCAGGAAGGTACTTTTGAGAATTTCTGTAACACGGAGATGGTGTTCCTGGAACGCCTTGAAAATGAAGAGGAAATTCGTGAAGTGGAACAGATGATTCGCAAACACTCCGACTATACTGACAGCAATATGGGCTGGAAGGTTCTGGCTAAGTGGGATGAGATGGTTCATAAATTTGTCAAGGTCATGCCAAAAGACTACAAGCGAATGAGGGAATCCATCGATGAATCAATAAGAAACGGGCTTAGCGGTGAAGATGCTGAGATGGAAGCTTTCATTAATAATAAGGATAATAAAGCACGGCAAGCCGGAAATTAACGAGTGGAGTTTTGAACCTCACCCTTTCCTTCCTCATGATATGTGGTAAAAGGTATATGAGCGGGTCAGTTTTCCGGATTACAGAAACGTTAAAGAACACAACTTTTATAGATTATGGGTAAAATAACCGGTTTTATGGAGTTTGAACGCAAATCCACTCCATACCAGAAACCTGCAGAAAGGCTGAAAAACTGGAATGAGTTTTATGAACCTTTGTCTGAAGCAGAACTGCGGAAGCAAGGGGCCCGCTGTATGGATTGCGGAATACCTTTTTGCCAGACTGGATCTGAACTCAATGGTCAATCGCTGGGATGCCCTGTATACAACCTGATCCCTGAATGGAACGACCTGGTTTACCGGGGCAAATGGGAAGATGCCCTGCACCGTCTTCATAAAACCAATAATTTCCCTGAATTTACGGGACGGGTTTGCCCTGCTCCCTGTGAGGGCTCCTGCGTGCTGGGCATCACTCATCCGCCTGTTGCCATTAAAAGCATCGAACAGGCAATTATTGATAAAGGATTTGAGGAGGGATGGGTCGTGGCACAGCCGCCTCTAAAGAGGACGGGCAAATCAATCGGGGTTGTTGGATCCGGTCCGGCAGGATTAGCCGCCGCTGCTCAGTTGAATAAGGCAGGCCATAAGGTTACGGTTTATGAAAGGGCAGATCGGATCGGGGGACTGCTGACCTATGGCATTCCCAATATGAAACTGGATAAGTCTGTTGTACAACGACGTGTGGATCTGCTTTCTGAAGAAGGGATTGAATTTGTTACTGACACCGAAATCGGAACGGACATACCGGCTGCCGCACTTAAGAAAAAACATGATGCATTAATCCTTGCCGGGGGTGCCGCAAAACCGAGAGATCTGCCGATTGAGGGGAGGGATCTGAATGGAATCCACTTTGCTATGGAGTTTCTGCAGGCCGATACTAAAAGCATGCTGGATTCCGGCCATCAAGATGGTCTATTTATCACTGCAAAAGACAAAAACGTTATAGTAATTGGCGGGGGAGATACCGGCACCGATTGTGTGAGTACCTCAATGCGACATAACTGCAAGAATGTTACACAATTTGAAATACTTCCCAAGCCTCCCGACCATCGCTCCATGGATAATCCCTGGCCTCAATGGCCAAACATTTACAAAGTAGATTATGGGCAGGAAGAAGCGAAATCGGTATTCGGTGATGATCCGCGCCAATACCAGGTGATGACCAAAAAATTTACCGGTGATGGCAACGGGAATGTCAAAGAGCTTCATACCGTTCAGATCGAATGGGTAAAAGATGAAAACGGCCGCAAAATGCCAAATGAAATTGAAGGGACAGAAAAGGTTTGGAAAGCTGACCTTGTGCTGCTGTCAATGGGTTTTTTGGGGCCGGAAAGCCCGTTGCTCGATCAGCTTGAAGTAGAAAAAGACAACCGGTCTAATGCCAGGGCAGAATACGGTTCCTTTCATACTAATATAGAAGGTGTATTTGCTGCGGGTGATATGCGAAGGGGACAAAGCCTGGTTGTCTGGGCAATCAATGAAGGCCGTGGAGCCGCCCGGGAATGCGATCGCTGGCTGATGGGAAGTACAGAGCTGCCTTGACAGGCCGATAAATGCTTCAAACTGATGGCCAATTTCATCCACATTGTCAGAATTAGGATTTATGGGATGATAGGATTAATAGGATTCAATCTTAGCAACAAGACATCCTGACATCCTTTAATCCACATCCTCGGAATTAGGATTTATAGGATGATGGGATTTATAGGATTAAACCTTAATAAAAGACATCCTATCATCCTTTAATCCTACCAATCCTAATCCTAATTCTGGTGGTTGTCCGGAATGGACTTATGGTTTTGGAGAAAATAGTATTTCTTCTCAATACCTTTTAGTTGAATCTTCATGGCATTGTACCTTGAAGACAGATTAGAAGTGACAACCATCGAGATTGAATTGCAGCTTGTAACTTACGACTACGGAATGAAATGAATTTAACCAGGTTTGTCGTCATGTTCACCCTTCACAGGCTGTTGTTGTGTAATAATCATAACACATCCCACAAAATATACTACCTGCTTCATTTTAAACTGTATTACTGATTTGCGGCAACTTCTACTTTATGATAGATGTGCCTGTATGGCTCCAGCTCTTTTGTAAACTCATTTACATAATGATCTTTCGCATCTCTATCCAGGTTTAGCATAGCTCTATGATTTCCAATGGTCACTGCATATTCCAACATTCCTTTATAAATCGTGAGCTGACCTAACTCTCGTGTATCAGGTTCTCCGATAGTTCCATCTTCACTTATAACTCTAAACGTATATGAGGAGGCACCATCAATTCTTGTGAATGTAGCTGAGAATCGTCCGTTTAATACATTATATCTGCCCGGTTCTATTGTAACAACAGGCACAACGATTTCAAATGGAATCGTGTGTACGTTCGGTTCATCTGAATCCGTTACGCCACAACTTTGTACTAAAAAGAAGGTTGATATAAGCATCATATACACTATAGAACATTTAATGATATGTGACTCTGTAAGTAAGAACATATTTCGAAAATGAGTTGTTGAATTCAGGTATTTTCCTATATATGCGATAATTTTATTACAATCATACCATTTTAATTTCAAAAAATTGGGCACACAAATAATCTATTATCTATAAATTAAATAATGACATAGAAGATAGATATCAGTTCGAATGATTCAAACAACACTGGTGAACTATCAAAAGCAATATGTTGCTTACCGGTTAACATGTGTTTGTCGATTTTAATCCGAGGTCGATAAATAAACTTGGCTGTAGATTTAAAATCCGTAACAAAGGACATTTTCAATATTAGGTAAGCCTCTAATACCGATATAAAAAAAGCCTTGCAAGTACATAACTTACAAGGCTTCTTGTGCCCTGGACTGGAGTCGAACCAGCACGCCGTTTCCAGCACTACCCCCTCAAGATAGCGTGTCTACCAATTCCACCACCAGGGCATTTAGTTTTTATCTATCATCCGGATCTTTAGCCCCGGATAATTCCACCCATTCTCGTCGAAGCTTTACGCGCAGATGAGACCAGGGCAAATAGTAATAATTATCTCACCATTTCAGGCAAGACTTCAAATATACGAACCTCTGCCATTCTTTTACAACACCGGAATGCTGTTGGAAAATTTTTAACTGATTTTTCTCAGATCTGTCCACTTGTGTCTTCGCGACTTTGTGGTTCCCCCGAAGAAAATCCTTTCACAAACTGTTTTCGGCTGATTGCTGTTCTTTTTACTTTGATAACGAATCACAATCACACATAATAGAAGCCCAAACATGACAAACCAGGACGTTGCCGAGAAACTTCGAGAAGTATTTAACCTGATGCAGCTCGCCGGCGAAAACCGGTTCCGAGCCATCGCATTCGACCGCGCCGCACAAACTATCGAAGGCCTTAACGATGATATTGTTAAAAGAATCGAAGAAGATTCACTGACTGAAATCAAAGGGATTGGCAAATCCATTGCTGAAGATATCAAAGCCTTTTATAAAACCGGAACCATGCCCGTACTTGAATCACTCAAAAAGAAAGTCCCTCCGGGGCTCATCGAGTGGCTGGATATCTCCGGACTCGGACCCAAAAATATTGCCAAAATCCACAAAGAACTGGGTATCACCGAAATCACCGAGCTGAAAGAAGCCTGCCAGAGCGGAGCTGTTGCAGGTCTGCCGGGGCTCGGGCAAAAATCAGCTGAAAAAATCCTCAAATCCATTGAATACCTCGAAACATTCGGCGAAAGGGCCCGGCTCGACCAGGCTCTGGAGATCGCTGAACCCGTTTTTGAGTTTGTTAAAAACCTGGAAGGTGTTAAGAAGTGCGACATTGCCGGATCACTCCGCCGGTTTCGTGAAACGATTGGCGACATCGATATTATTGCAGCAGCCGACCAAAAAGATACCGATTCTATTTTTGATGCATTCACAGGTCATTCACTCGTAGTAGAGATACTCGGCCGGGGCGATACAAAAAGTTCGGTACGAACAGAAAACGGACGGCAGGTCGATCTACGCATTGTAAAACCGGGAGAGTATCCCGCCGCGCTGATGTACTTTACCGGAAGCAAGGAACACAACATTGTGATGCGTCAGCGTGCACGTGACCGGGGAATGGCCCTGAACGAGTACGGGCTTTTCAAACTGAACGATCAGAACGAAACCGATTTTGACAACCCGGTAGAAACCTCTTCTGAAACTGAAATTTACCAAAAACTTGGCCTGAATTTTATACCGCCGGAACACCGTGAAGACCGCGGAGAATTCAGTTTTTATTCCGAACAAAAAGAGATGGAATTGGTTTCTGGTGAGAACATCCGGGGTGTTATCCACGCACACAGCACCTGGAGCGATGGCAAGTATTCCATCAAACAAATGGCAGAAGCGTGTATGGAACGGGGGTACGAATACCTGGGTATCTCCGACCATTCAAGAACAGCAGCCTATGCCGGCGGACTCACGATTGATGATGTGAAACACCAGTGGGATGAAATTGACCAGCTCAATGAAACATTCACATCTGATGGAAAGAAGTTCAGAATATTTAAGGGGATAGAATCTGATATTTTGAGTGATGGCTCTCTTGACTACCCCGATGATATCCTGGAGGGGTTTGATTTTGTGATCGCCAGCGTGCACAGCGGCCTGGAGATGCCACGTGAAAGAATGATGGAGAGGTTCAAAAAGGTGATAGAAAACCCATACACTACGATGCTTGGTCACCCGACCGGAAGGTTGCTGCTAAAACGGGATGGAAGCAATATTGACCTGAACCAGATCATTGAGTGGTCAGTTGAACGTGGCGTGGCCATCGAAATAAACGCCAGCCCCTGGCGGCTGGATCTCGACTGGCGATACGGTAGTAAAGCAAAAGAAACCGGCCTGCTTACATCCATAAACCCCGATGCCCACAGTATCGAAGGCATTGACGACATTCGCTACGGTGTGATGATTGCCCGAAAGGCGAAATTTGAACCGGCAAGGGTATTGAATACGAAAAAAACAGATAATTTTGAGAAATGGTGTAAAAAATGAAATCAAGATTTTGGAATTTGATATTTGTGTTTTGCCCCGAAGGGATCACTTTGTGGGAAATTCCAGTTTACCCGGTTTAGGTATTAATACCGGTAACATTTAAATTTTTTCATTTATGTATAAGAAAATCAGTGAAATAATTCTTTTAGGGTTTTCACCCGGTTCGATAAGTAACATCACCGAAACAGCTTTTCAATCATTTGGCTGTAAAAATTATAAGATTATCAAGAATATTGATTTGCCTGATGATGATATTCCTTTTATACATGAACATTTTTCCTGTAACCTATACAGATTAGAAGAAATACAGAAGGATCACCCGGAGAAATTCGATTTTTTGAATGTCCATTTTGGTGTGAATCATTCACATATTCGCCCCGTTATTTTCGAAGAGTTCAAAAAAAAATTAAACATTAACAAAAATAATTATTTAAGTATTATTCATCCAACTTCAGTTTTTTCAATGTCTTCATCACATAATGAAGGCTTTTTTGCAGAGGAGCTTTCAATTGTATCTTCGTTCTGTGAAATTGGTTTTGGAGTAAATATTAAAAGAGGCAGCTCAATTGGGCATCATTCTAAAATCGGTGATTATGTTTCTTTGAACCCGGGTGCAACACTATCCGGATTTATTACAATTGGAGAAGGCACTGAAATTGGCACGGGAGCAACTGTACTTCATAACGTAACTATCGGAAAGAACTGTTTGATTGGTGCCGGAAGTGTGGTAACAAAAGATATACCAGATGGAATGATCGCATATGGAAATCCGTGTTCTGTAGTACGTGAAAATGAACGTTGGATGAAAACTCAACAATTGCTTCAGCGCATATAAGGATTTATTATCCATGATCGATTCATGCCGCAAACAAGTGTTTCCTCACTGCACTAACTAACACCAGATATACATCCAAACAATCATTCATGAATTTTCTCGTCACAGCCGTTGGATCTTTGGCTTCAGATATAATTATCAAGGTATTGCGTGAAAATTTTCATAAATCAAGGATTTTTGGAACGGATATTTATCCAAAAGAATGGTTATGGGAATCCAGTTTGGTTGATCAATTTTTCCAGGTGCCACTTGCGTCTGACAGCAGCTATATTAACACACTGCTCCAAATTTGTTCAGAAAATCAGGTAAATTTTATCATTCCATTGATTGACCCTGAAGTCGATAGCCTATCAGATAGCCGTCAACCCTTTAATTATCAAAATATTACATTATGTATTGCCAGTAAAGAGATGATTAAAACCTGCCGAAATAAGCTTAATCTTTATAATGCATTTATTAATGATACTGTAGTATCTGTCATACCAACCTATTTAGAGCCTGAACCGGCATCTAAAAACCATGGTTTCCCGCTAATTTGCAAGCCTTTGAAAGGCCGCAGCTCGGAAGGAGTAATCAAAATCAGTGATGCTTTAATGGGCAGCATTTTACCTGAACATCTGAATCACACAATTTTTCAGCCGTTTATCAGCGGCGATATCTTCACTGTAGATGCCGTGAGAGACAGATACGGGAATTGTACTTGTATAACCAGGAAAGAATTGATTCGTAATAAAATCGGTGCCGGAATCACAGTGAAAGTGCTTAAACATTCAGAACTCGAAGAAACAACCTCCTATATTGCTGCAAAAATTGATGCTCTCGGTGCCTTCAACGTTGAATTCATATTTGATGGGAACAAATATTACGTCATGGATATTAATCCAAGATTTTCGGCCGGAATTGAATATACAGTACTAAGCGGGTATGATATCGTAAAAAATAATCTACTTGCTTTTATGAATGAAAAAATTGAACCAAGGGGTAGCCTAAAAGAACAAATTTATCTTAAGCATTATCATACTCATTTCCATTAGTGATAAACCGCGCGGTAGCAAAATTTAATTCTGTTAAACCGGCGGCATTCTCCACCTGACCTCTTCACGGTTAGCAAATGACCAGATTTCAGTATGAAGGGAAACCTGCCCGAACGGATACATCATAATCACAGTTGTAAATATTTAAAATTTTAGGTCAAATTCATTCAATTTTTACGAACTATTCTCATTAAATTACAACAACTTATTCATTAAAAAATTTAGCCTTAATTATGAACTATTCACCAAGGATGATATTTCTGATCATTTTTCTCTTCTTTTTTTCCTGCAACAATACATCTACTACAGCTACAGATCCAGTAATTAACGATCCGGTTGATGATCCTCCTGCTGAACTGGAATGGCAGCTTGTTTGGTCTGATGAGTTTGACGGAAATGAGCTGGATACAGATAAATGGAGTTACCAGCTCGGCACCGGAACTGATTTCGGCCTCGTGGGATGGGGAAATAATGAACTCCAGTATTACACTGATCGTGAAGAGAATATTTTCATCGAAAACAACATGCTTCACATTGTTGCCAGAGAAGAAAGATTTGGCAGCATGAATTACACATCTGCGAGAATCCGTACGGAAAACAAAGGCGACTGGATGTACGGCCGTTTCGAAATACGGGCAAAAATGCCGGAGGGGCAGGGAATGTGGCCGGCCATCTGGATGCTGCCAACCGACGAGATTTTTGGCGGCTGGCCCAAAAGCGGAGAGATCGACATCATGGAACTGGTTGGCCATGAGCCCTCAACCATTCACGGAACCGTTCATTACGGGCCTGACTGGCCAAACAATCAGTGGAAAGGCAGGTCTTACACTTTGCCTCAAGGTAAATTTTCCGATGATTTCCATGTATTTGCCATTGAGTGGAGCAGTAATGAGATTCTGTGGTTTATAGATGATGTTAAGTATAACACAATAACTCCGGCATCTCTGCAACCCCATAATTACCCGTTCAACGCACGTTTTCATCTGCTGATAAACCTCGCCGTTGGCGGCAACTGGCCTGGAAGACCCGACAGTACCACGGAATTTCCCCAGTCTCTTATTGTGGATTATGTGAGGGTGTATCAGTTTAAGTAAATACGGTTATTGAAGTTCTGAACTATTTTTATATTCCGGATTTCAATTTGCCGAAGAATCTGTTTCATCAATCTACCGGTGACAGATTGGGAAAATATGGTTTCACATTGGGATCACTACGTGGTTGGTTTGAATAAATCTTACCCACTACGATGCTCAACTTTTGCACGTATAGTGCTCATCTTTTGTACACGAAGTGAAATCTCCAAGTTCTGAAGTAATTCTCATATTCCCTGAAATCCCCCCAACCCCCTTTAAAAAAGGGGGAGTTATTTCGGTGTTCATGATTCGAAATTCATTTCACTTTTCACTTTTCACTTTTTCCGCCCGGTTCCTGGCAAAATCAAATGTTCCGATCATTTTATGCAGATATGGCGTAATACCGGGAACAAGTTCTTTTAGCCCGGCTAATGGCCGCATCGGAAGCGGGTTCACAATGAGTTCTGCAATGTCGTATTGAATGGCTCTTACTACAGCTTTCGCCACTTTTTCCGGTGTGGTGGGTGTCATCAGTTTCGGTGCCGGTCCACTGATGTGCTCTTTATCGGCATACATTCCTGCTTCGCCCACAAAACCGGGACAAATCACAGAAACCCCAACCGGCTGGTTGATGAGCTCCGCACGGAGTGTGTGCGAAAATGTAATCAGCCCTCCTTTCGATGCACTGTAGGGTGTTTCGAAAGGGAACCCGGCTTTCCCCGCAAGGGATGAAATATTCACGATATGCCCCCTGCCACGCTCAAGCATACCGGGCAGTACAGCACGAGTGAGCAGCATCGGTGCAAGAAGATTGAGATTTATCGTGCTTCGGATTATTTCTTCCGGAAAATCTTCGTAGGGAGCTGTAAGCTCTATTCCTGCATTGTTTATCAGGATATCCGTAGGGCCAAGTTTCAGCTCCGCTTCTTCGACCAGGGTTTTAAAATTGCCGGCATCAGTAAGATCAGCCGGAATAAAAACAACCTTCACATCATAGGAAAGAATTTCCTCCTGCACCTCCACAAGAGCCTTTGCAGAACGGGCAATAAGTACAAGATTCACTCCTTTCTCTGCAAGTGCCTTTGCAATATACACACCCAGGCCGCGTGATGCCCCCGTAATGATAGCATTAAGTCCCGTCAGTTGTTTCATGCTCATATATTCATAGTATCATTCTCACCAAATTGGTTAATGATCATGTATAATAATGAATAGACATGAAAAAGTATTTGTAACCTAAGCTAATTTTTATGGATTGGCGGACGATCGGGATCGTTCTGACCGGGGTCATCACCTATTTTAGGTCCAAGTTGTTTCGGGCTGTATCTCTGAACAAAAAAACCTCGCCAACGATCTTCGCTCTTTCTGGGGTGAGTTGGCCGATCCGAGCGATACGGGTACTTCGATTTCTGGTCATTCATTGTCAGGGTAACACGGTAGTGGCTGCCGTCCTCCAGCCTTGCCTCAACACCACCCGGCCGGTGATCCCGGACACTGACGTTCCTTCGGGCCCGTGGATGGCCAAAAGGTTCATTTGGATCGTAAATATTCAATTATACTTCATATACCATCAATCCCCGTTTCCGCTTGTTTTTATACCCTTTGCAATGACAAACTCGCCCGGTATATCATAGCCACCGTTGTTCCTGAACGGTTCAATTGAAGCCAGGTATTCCCGGTGCACCTTTTCTTTGGTTTCATTGTCGAATTTTTGATAGGCCAACGCTACTGCTCCCCCGTCAAATGCCGCAACCAATGCTTCCCGCGGGGAAGTATAGTGCAAACTTACATGAAACCGCTCATACTCCGGCTCAGTGAACCCGGCTTCCAGGAATGAATATTTAATCGTTTCCCCTGTTCCCTGCTGAAAAAACATCGGGCAAACATCAGAGGCTACATGTCTGTCCACAATTGGGAAAATGTCAGCCCAGCCACAGTTTTTTCGTTCACCCCAAACGGCAACAACTGCTCTTCCTCCGGGTCTCAATACGCGGTACATCTCTTTTAAAGCATTAACCGGAAACGGAAAATACATCAATCCCAGGCTGCATATAGTGGCATCGAAACGATTGCTTTCAAAATCGAGCTGCTCTGCATCCATGTGCATGAACTGAATATTTGAAACTGACCTTTCATTGGCCATTCTTTTCGCCTTGTCAATCATCTTTTGTGAAAGATCAGTTGCAATTATTTCACCACCGGGCTGAATCTGCCGGGCTGCACGAATGGTAACCAGTCCGGTTCCGCAGGAGGTTTCCAGAATTAGTTCTCCCGGCTGAAGGGCTGCCAATTCCAGAAGCCTGTCCTGGGCCGGTTTCAATTGCTCTTTCCATGAATTGTCATAAAATTTCGCCGCTTTATCCCAACCGTATCGCTGCACGCGGCGTTGTAGTCTTGGTTCCATC
>RECI01000309.1 GCA_007694095.1 Balneolaceae bacterium
GGCCACAAACAAAACAGTCGGCAACAAGAGTAATATTTGTACGCTATTGTCGTGCCATAAAAAAAATTTCGTACAGTCATCTGACGAGTTTCCAAAAAAATGAGCCATCTATGATGACCCCGGATCGACTCGTCTGATGACTTCTACCAGTTTTTTAGTAGTCACGACACCACAAATGTTACCAGCCTAGAACCTCTCTTCGCTGTTGAAGTATGGATGAATACCTTTCTTTAAGTTCATCAGAGAGGAAACATTTCATCAAAATTTTCTCAAAATCTTCTTTCTTGTTCTTCATTTTTTCAAAAATATTCTCAATTTGCTTTTCATTCAGACCGATGTGCTTTCCGAATACCGGGAATGAATTTTTTGTAAACTTTCTTTTTTTCCCACCAAGAGTCAATGCCAGATCTTCAGGGTCCAAATTTTCCGGTATAACCAGACGTGTTGAAAGAAGATCATAAGCTGGCGAAAGCTTCCAACCCAAATTGGGATCTTTAAACAAAGAAAAATTTTTAAGGTGCATATCGCTGTTTCCTGTAAGAAAACAAAACAAGACCAACTCAAAATATCTCGACAAATCAAACATCGGATTTTCTGTAAATTTCTTTATTAACTTTGCTACCTGTTCATGTGAACCTTTGTATTTATCTTCACTTAATCTTTCGGAAAGTTGACACATATCCTCCATCGCAAATTTAAGTCCTGTTTCATGCCGGTCAATACGCCGGGTTATAAAAGCCGGTTCCCCGGATTTTAAACGGACAAGCCCAAAAGGAACTGTTTCTATACCGGCAGATTTTGCCATTAACAATGTAGCGTGTTCATTTTCAGGCAATTCAGGCCAGCGCTTTGAAGGTGGTTTCAATATAAAACTTCCCAAAAGACCTACAATAGTCAACTTATTGGCCTCTTTTGTCTGCCGGTCTATTTCCAAAGACAGTTTTGCCTGTACTCCGGGTATAGTCACTTTTTGCAGAACAACTTTTTTTGCCAGCTCCGAAAGTTCATTAAGTTCATAATCCAATAAAGGCTTACGATTTTTGCCAAAAAGGTCGACAAGGCAGGCTGAATGGTACTGATTCTCTCCACTCGTTTGTTCGGCACAGATCAAACATCTGTTCATATCTCCCTCACACTAACATTTCCAATTGTATCCCGGCAACTCACAAGCAAGATTCCCATCCTGTCTTTTTGATTCACTTTCCATGTGTGTTCAACCACATCAAGAAGCCAGCCCTCAGGAATCAATCCATCAAAAAAAGGAAATAAGACGTTTGATATGAATGGCTCACTTCTGAGAGGTAAAGTTAAACTCACAGGTTCTGGATCAGATACCGAAAGATATTCCGGATCATACTTAAACCGGTAACCTATTTCGGTTTCTTCCAATATCCCGGCTTTCGTTTCGCTGACAAAAATTATCGCTTTCCTATAACTCATCACGGTCAGTAATCTTAATAGGGCCCGCCTTATAACCGAATAACTTCAGCACCTGATTAACTTTGTTCAATTGCACACTCTCTTTACCTTGTTCCAGATCCCGGACAAATCTAAGACCAACTCCAGCTCTTTCAGCAAGATCTTTTTGTGTAAGACCAAGTTGTTCTCTTTTGTTTTTCACCAAATCTATTATTTCTGAAGTTTTTTGAGCCATTTTTATACCTTTTCGGGTATATTAAAGAATATTTTGATGGGATTATACCTTTTCGGGTATAAAAATACAAGAAAAAATGGTTATATACCTTTTCGGGTATATTTGTGACATATAGAAATACTATTTTGATAACCTTTATAATAGCTGAAAAATAAATACTTCGACTAATATGAACATCATCCCAGCCATCGACCTTCTCGACGGACAAGCCGTACGCCTGCAAAAAGGCGACTATTCCAGGAGAACTGTTTACAACCACAATCCGCTCGACGAAGCCCGGAAATTTAAAGCCGCAGGATTTCACCATATTCATGTTGTTGACCTGAATGGTGCAAAAAGCGGCCGGTTTGAAAATCTGCCAATTATTCGAACCATGATTGAAGAACTTGGATTGTCGGTCCAGACAGGCGGTGGTGTCCGTTCGGCAGAAGATATTGAGCTCCTGATTGATGCAGGATTGAAAGGTGTGATCTGCTCATCCATGGCGGTGAAGAAACCGGATGAATGGATGCATGCCATAAAAGCTTACCCGGAAATTATGATTTTGGGACTGGACCTGAAAGACGGCAAAATGGCTTATGGCGGTTGGCTCGAAACATCGGATGCACCAATCGAAGATTTCCTTAACCCCATGATAGATGCCGGCCTTAGAACAGTACTCAGTACAGACATATCACGCGATGGAATGCTGAGCGGGCCAAATGTGGAGATGTACAGCGATTTGCAAAAACGGTTTCCCCAGGTAAACTGGATTGCGTCCGGCGGAGTTTCCAGCCTGCAGGATTTAATTACCCTGCAGAATCTGAATATATTCGGAGTGGTGGTAGGAAAAGCCTATTACGAAGGACGTGTCCGGCTGGAGGAGATGGCTCATCTTAATAAACAGAAGAACAGAGAAACAGAATAACAGAGAAAGGCTTTTTTATGACCGCAAGTTTAGTACTTATTTCACCTATTCTGTCTCTCCATCTCTCCGTTCCTCTGTTCGTCTGTTTCTCAGTTTCTCTGTTTTATATAGTCGGATTTTTCACCTTACCCATAAACAGGTTTGTACCGCTTTCCCTTTCGTGTATAATGAATACAAACGGCCTGTCAACAACAACGGCGGGAGGCATGGAAGTTACACCGACGCCCACACTGGTAACCGCAGCAGCTTCGGTTCCCTCTTCATCCACACGAACAAACGTTTTATGCTTCACCTCGCTGATGTACAGATTTTGAGGCGATACATCCGCAATGCCTTTAAAATCTGCATTCCATTCATCGAACGGCAGCTCCATTCCCATCGCCTTCAGGATATCGTTGTATTCAATTTCGTATTCCAGCTCAAATTTTGGAAGGTGAATCATTACATCCCTGGAACTTACAAGCAGGTTCGATCTCCAGTTTTTCAGGTTTTGTGCGGTCACCTTTTCATCAACAAAACGGTCTATAGGCATATTTCTGTCGGCAGGCAGCAGTACAGTCATCGTGAATAAACTGTCGCCATATGGCAGCTCAATCATCTCAACTTCATCAGAAAAATAGGTTGCAAACCTGTCCTGCTGGTACATCATGTCAACGGTTACGGTCTGTCCGTTTTCAAGATAAAAATCTGATGGTCGTGTATCTTTTTTATCGAACTGACGCAGCCAGTCACCCTTAAAATAGAGTGCATTAATCAGATACATCACAATGTCATCATCAATTTCATCGATAATTTTTTCGATAAGCCCTTCCGTATTTTCCTTTACCCACAGGTTGATGGTATTTACAGATGCCGGGTCAAGAAAATCAAGTTCATGAATGCTTGCATTATAATGTGACTGAACCCTTTCCAGAAAATCCTGTTTCACAGTAAAATTTTCTTCATACCAAATAGAGTTTGCAATTTTAAACGTCACTTCTGGATCCACATTCACCAGAAGGTCAATCAACGATTTAAATGCATCGTTAATTTGTTCAAGGTCCATCCCTTGAAGCTTCAGTGTTTCGCGCATTTGGTTGTACGTTTCACCCTGCGCTCCATTCAGAGTCATCGCCAGGGCCATGGAAATACTGAGTGGTGAAATAAAGACATTCTCCTCATCATCAAATGCAACGGTATTGCGGAAAATCTCGTAGCTGAATACCTGGTCGGCCTCGATCAGCCTTTTTTCATTTTGGGTGAGTTCACGAGGCAGTTCACCTTTGGGGCCATCGGGCCCGGTTAGATTTGTATTACATGCGATGGCTATAAAGAAAATTAAAAGGGCTATAGCTGTATATAATTTGTTTAATATTTTCATGTTTCTTCTAAATTCGATGAATTCATTGTTAAACTCAACTACCAGTGGCAATTCTCACTATACTACACACGAAATGTTTCCAATACCTATTGCAGTAATTGAAAAGCTCAATTTTCAAGCGCCAAATCTCAAATTCTAAATTCCAAACGCTGACTGAGGTGTACCGACCCCTCATAAACTGGACAAAACAGTTTGATAACATAAATTTGAAATTTCCCGATTACACTCAGCTACCGGAATAATCTTTGGCATTTGGTGCTTGTGATTTGGAATTTTACCTTTCTCAAGTATTTATTTCAGGATCATCCACATCATTTCATCCTATTCTCTTACTTTGCAAATATTCTTTATATCTTTGGCGTTGCTTTTTGATCTATGCTTACAAAACGAATCATACCTTGCCTCGATATCAAAGACGGCCGTACCGTTAAAGGGGTAAATTTTATCAGCCTTCGTGATGCCGGCGACCCGGTAGAGCTGGCCCGGCGATACACAAATGAAGGCGCCGACGAACTCGTATTTCTTGATATTACCGCTACTAAGGAGAAACGAAAGACATTGGTAAAACTTGTTACCGAGATCGCAAAAGAGATCAGTATTCCGTTTACGGTAGGCGGTGGCATCCGTTCTGTGGATGAAATCGAAGAAATATTAAAAGCGGGAGCCGATAAGGTTTCTCTGAACAGTTCGATTGTACGCGACCCCTCGCTGCTAATTCGTGCCTCAGAGGCATTTGGTTCGCAGGCAATTGTTGCCGCTGTGGATGCGAAACGGAAAGGCAATTCCTGGGAAGTCTATGTAAAAGGTGGGTCTGAACCAACTGGAATTGATGCTATTGAATGGATGACCAAAACTGAAAAACTCGGTGCCGGTGAAATTCTGCTTACAAGTATGGATCGCGACGGCACAAAATCGGGTTTTGACCTTGATCTCCTTAAAACAGTAAACAAGACGGTACGAATACCTGTGATTGCAAGCGGCGGCGCCGGAACCATTCAGCATTGCATAGACGCCGTTACGATCGGAAATTCAGACGCTGTTTTGGCTGCAAGCATATTTCACTTCAGAGAAATTGAAATTGAGAATTTAAAAGAAGAAATGGCGCAGGCCGGAATTCCTGTGCGACTATTGAACCAACCAATAAATTAAACTGATGGCAAAAGAAGAAATAAACTTTTTATACGACCTGGAACGCTTGCTTATTGAACGGAAGAAAAACCTGCCTAAAGGCTCATATTCTACACGGCTTTTCAAAAAAGGAATTGACAAAATCGCACAAAAACTAGGAGAGGAAGCTGTTGAAACCATCATCGCTTCAAAAAATAAAAAACAGGCCGATGTGGTTAATGAAGCCGCCGATATCATCTACCATCTGCTGGTTCTCCTCGTGGAAAGAGATATCCCCTTTGATACAGTGATACAGGAGATGATGCTGAGGAGTAAGAAGTAGATGAGAGTTATAAACTAAGATGGCGCATGCGTCTCGCTTGCGCCATCTTATAAATTTCGCATTACTTTTTTAGATCAATAACCCCTTTTTTTCTCACGACTCTAGACTCATATCTCAAGACTAATGCGGTGCCGGATACACATAATGTGCCTCAAAACTTAGAGGTATTCCGATTGCCCAGTATACAAGCAGGAATATTGTCCAGGTAATAAGGAAGATAATGGAATATGGCAGCATCATCGATATCAGCGTACCTATACCGGTGTTTTTCACGTAGCGCTGGCAGAACACCACCACAAGCGGGAAGTATGGAAGGAGCGGTGTGATGATGTTTGATACCGAGTCGCCCACACGGTAGGCTGCCTGCGTGAGATCGGGTGAGATTCCAACCTGCATCAGCATCGGAACAAAAATCGGGGCAATAAGCGCCCATTTTGCTGATGCCGAGCCAACCAGAAGGTTTACAAATGCACTGAGGATAATTATACCAACAATCGTAACCTGACCGGGAAGTGCCAGCGACTGCAGGAAATTGGCGCCCTTCAGTGCCACTAGCAGGCCGATATTCGATTTACTGAATGCATCGATAAACAGGGCACAGAAAAAAGCCATTACAATATAGTAGCCCATACTCTGCATCGATTTGGTCATGTTATCGATCATATCTTTCGAACTCTTGTATCTGCCCGATGCGTAGCCAAACACCACACCCGGAATCAGCAAAAGCACAAATATCAGCGGCACAATAGCCTGCATCAGCGGTGCCTGGAAGGAGACAAGAGAACGGATTTCCGGGTCAACCATATCGGGCCCTCGCAGTGCAGAGCTTTCGGGGATGGCCCAGGCAATTAAACCGATGATTCCGGCCATCATCGCGGCAAATCCCCACCAGAAGGCTTTACTTTCGCGAGCGGTGACCGTTTCCATTTTGGGCATCTGGTCTTCGTCTCCATCCACCTCAATGCCGCTAAGCCGCGGCTCTACAATCTTATCGGTGATGTACCATCCCACAAACACGATGAGAAAACTTGATGCCGCTGTAAAATACCAGTTATTAATGGGGTTCAGGTTCATGTCAGGGTCGAGAATCCGTGCAGCTTCAAGGGTAAAGCTCATCAGAAGCGGATCGATCGCAGAGGGAATAAAGTTGGCCGAAAAACCGCCGCTCACCCCGGCAAAAGCAGCCGCTATACCTGCGAGGGGATGACGCCCTGCCGCATAAAATATCACACCGCCGAGAGGAATTACAAGTACGTATCCCGCATCGGCCGCTGTGTGGCTCACAATGGCGATTAAAATCAGCATTGGGGTCAGAAGCGATGGCGGAGTAAAACCAAGAAGCTTTTTGAGGCCTGCATCAATCCAGCCGGAATGTTCTGCAACTCCTACACCCAACATCGCCACAAGCACTATACCAAGAGGGGCAAATAAAACAAATGTCTGCACCATGCTGGCGAGAAAAGCCGCCAGGTTGTCCCCTGTGAGCTGGTTGATCACCTCCAGATCTGCACCCGTCCTCGGATGTACTTCGCCGAAATTAAACTGGGAAAGGATGGCTGATAACACCCAGACAAGAATCAGCATCCAGAAAAAAAGCATGGCCGGATCAGGCAGCTTATTTCCCAGGGTTTCAATAACGTTTAGAAATTTGTCGAAAAGTGTCCCCCGCCCTGCGCTTGACGGCGGTGTTGCCTGAGCTTCTTTTTGTTCTTCAGCCACGTTTTAAAGATTAGATTTAGGTTGCCTCAATTCCTTGCAGAAAATAAGGGATTTAACATTGTTTACAAGAAAAAAATTAGTTCGAATTCAGGCTCCGTTTTTAAAATATTCTTTTGATTTTGGGTTGAGGAAACCACATGGCAATCATTTGCCAAATAGTTCAGAAAATAAACAGTTTGTTTCTGATTCCCCTCCAGCGGATGATTCATATTTCAGAATCTGAAACACCTCTTCGCCCAAATTACAATAGACTGTTCCGTTTTGCAGCTGTAATTTCTTCTTCTGATTTCATTTCTGATGGAGTTCAGCGAACGGCTCATGGTCTTTGAATAGAGGTTTTTTAATATGATGCGTGATTGGCCGATTCCTTACTTAAAATATGCGATGACAACCAAATAATGAAAGGTATTATCGAAGATATTATGAATTATAATAGACGTCTAAGTGATGTGAGGTTGGTTATTTAGTAGTTTTTTCACATTATCCAGCTTGTACAATATTGCTAATACATATGTTATGTTTTTCTGTGAAGGATTTACCTATCATTAGAATTAGTTGGCTATAAATTTAATTTTACATCATGAAAGAGTTCTTAAATCACTTTGTTTGGATGTACGGCGGTATTTGTCTGATTGCAGTTATTGTCGAGTTTCCTTACAGGATTTATCAAGGCACTGAGTTTTCACTTTCAGCCAAATCTGTTGTCTTTTATCTGATATTTAGTTCATTTTATGCTACATATCAGGTCTATAAAACTAAGAAAGCTATTTTTGATCAATCGGCAGAACCATCCTGATCAATTGTTCTTCTAATCAATAATTCAGAAAATTCTCCTTGACAATGTTCGCATATATGCTAACTTTAGTTTATGCGCGTTATCAAGTTTTACAGAACTGAATCCGGTAATTGTCCTGTAGAAGATTTTTTGAAGAATCTTCCAGATAAGCAATCCAAAAAGATTGCATGGACACTGCGTGTGGTTCGGGATCTGGAACAGGTGCCAACGCAATATTTAAAAAAGCTCAAAAGCACGGATGATATTTGGGAAGTCCGTGCGACTATTGGCAACAACACGTTTCGGCTGCTTGGCTTCTTTGACGGGCCAAAGCTGATAGTGTTAACCAGTGGGTTTGCTAAAAAGACAACTAAAGTCCCAAAACAAGAAATAGATACCGCTGAAGAGCGGAAACGAGATTACTTTCGGAGGAAAGGATTATGAAAAAGGACGATCTTGAAATTTTTATCGATCAGAAGAAAGCGAAAAGTCCAGAGTTTGCCGAGAACTTTGAAGAAGGGTATTTAAACTTCAAAATTGGAGTCATTCTTCGTCAGGCTCGTGAGCAGATGGGAGCAACCCAGGCTGAAGTAGCTGAGAAGCTGAAAACCACCAAGTCTGTGATTTCGAGGATGGAAAATCATGCTGAAGACATCAAGCTCTCTACCCTCACAAAGTATGCAAAGGCGTTGGGCAAGAAGGTTAAGCTCGAAATTCAGTAAATTCAAAATATAACCTATATATGGCCTCCAATGTCAATAGGCAATACGATTTTTGGACAAATACTTTTAAGTATTTGTTTTAGTTGTTCATGATGCGTGATTTTGAGTGGTGTAATCGCGTGAACGTTTTTCTTGATTTTCGGATGGCGCTTCGGGTGAGCGCACCAAACATATATAGAGACTCAACGCTTGATCAGCCGTTGCCAGCTGGTATCAAACGGCTCCGCATTCGCGAGGCGGTCATAAAAAAATTCTCGTTCCCATGGTGGGGGCGATCAAGCTGGTGGGATCGTGCTGTTTGGCCAGTGCCAGAATTTGCTTGTCCAGCTCTTTTATAAGCGGATCGAAATGGTCAATGGTATCCAGGTTGGCCTGAATCATGATTTGCACAACCGGGTCAGGAAAATGTCCGGCGATATCACGATCACGTCGGTGATGGGGTCGTGCCAGCTTGCCCAGTTGCGGCAGGTTATACTGGCTGACCGTATTCTGGATATGGGCCACCAACTGAGCGCGCTTACGCACAAAGAAGTTACGGCGTCGCATCAGGTCACGGGTGGCACGCATACCCGCCGGATATACATAGGCCAGCGGATAATTGCCACCGCGAAGCAGCCGGGCAATCTTGAGGGAATCATTCTTGTCGTTTTTGGATTTGGTTCCGTGGATGAGTTTCATGTACAGAGCGTGTCCTAAAACGAACAGCATATTTTCCTGATCACACAAATCAGCCAGCCAATACCAGTCCCGCAGGGATACCTTTGGTGCAGAATACGCACTCGGTTGTAACAACCAAATCGTCTGTGTACGGGGCAACAGCATCAAGAAAAGCTTCGGGACTGCACAGATAGTTCCTATGCAGAACCTTGGTCCCGGTGTGATCCAAAATACAGATGTACATCGTTCTTGCATGTAAGTCGATGCCACAGTAATATGCGTGTTGTTGAGTATATACGTTCATGGTTATCCTCCTTGGGTTTATTATGAGTTTACCAGAACCGTAATGTACGATTCGGGGAGGAGGCCATGAATAATATCAAGTGGCTCAAACGGACGAGTTTGCGTTTTGAGGCTTTGGAAAGTTGATTGCCACGCCGCACAAATGCCAAACCATTATTTGTCTAAAACCAATTCTCTTCAGTAGTATAGATATCGATCAAAATCTTTTATCAGATATCTGTATTTTCGGACATGGGCAAAAAAGAGATTGATATTGGAATAGATCGGCTAACCAACTCTATCGAAAACAGTGTTAGGGCGAGGTTTTCGATACGCTAGTGGTTCAGATTCAAAAATCAGACAAGAAGTATATTAATCCCGCAGAATGGCTTTTCGATTGGGAAGCAGAGCTGGATTTGTCAAATCGAAAAGTGTATAAATTGACTACCGCCAATAATCCAAAAATTATTCATGGGTTGTTGTGTCTGGAAGACAAATCCGACCACCTTTTTATCCACCTTGTGGAAAGTGCTAACTTCAATAAAGGTACCAATAAAATGTAACTGAGTGTAGCCGGAAATCTCTATGCTTTTGCCTGTAAATTGTTGTTTGAGAAGGGATATGAAGGATATGTTGCCTTTGATTCAAAGTCTGCGTTAATTGAACATTACAAGAAAAAACTTGGTGCTACGCATTTCAAAGGACAACGAATGTTTATTGAAACCGTCAATGCATTGAAGCTTGTTAAGAAATATTTTCAGGATTAAATATGTCTATAGTTAAAGAGCCCAAAGGAGTCGATTTTGTCGTTAATGCGAAGTTCATGACAGTTCTTTCCAATCGATGGCAATAGCATGGCCGGATACTTAACAATACGTTTCAAGTGTACTGGAAACAATAGGTTACTTGTAGTACTCTGCCAGATCAGCCGCTTAAACGCTAGACCGTTATGCAACCAAATTTTTCTAATCCCTTATGAGTTAAAAATACTCCTTTACACTATCCATTGCATTTATCCTATATGCAATGGCGGGTTGTAGCTCGGAAACTTCCTCTTCATCGGATATAGCTACAATAAAACTTGTAGAACTTGAAACTATAATCTCGGCAGAGGCCGGGTTTTACGAAATCGTTGATTATTATAAACAGTTCGATCGGTTGCTTTCCTACGATTTTATTCAGGAGTCTGAAGATACTGTTCAGCGTTTAATAAAATACCCAAAAATCGCCTTAGATCTTTTTTTTAATTTATTTAATGAGTGAAAAAATTAGATATTGATATAATTAGGATTCCTAACTATATTAGGCCTGCATAATAACCACATAACATATATATCAAACGTATAATGAATAAATCCATCTTTTATCATGCCGGTTGTCCGGTCTGTGTTAGTGCAGAGCACGATATCCTCAACCTGATAGGTAATGAAAACGTAGAAATAGTGCATCTGGGTGAAGAAAAGTCCCGAATCGACGAAGCCGAGCAGGCGGGCATCAAATCAGTCCCGGCACTTGTAACCCCTTCGGGCAATGTACTGCACATCAATTTCGGCGCATCGCTTGAAGATGTAAAGAACTAAAAATTTTGGCTTAAATAGTTAGGTATCCTATCTTTAATGGTCAATACATAAAATAGCCTTCCGGTAATTGTGTGAATCTAACATGATTTAGGACACGTTACAGCAAGCTAACCCGGAATTTTCAAATCACAAATTCCAAATTCCAAAAAGGTTGTATCATTTTTACATCAGACTTTTTCAGAACATCAAGGCCTGAAATGTGGGTAAAAAACGTTTGAAATTTGGTGCTTGTATATTGATTTTTTTGCAGTATTTGGTCAGAATTTAAATTTAAAGACACTATTACCATACAATTCGAACTTCAAAAAATCATCATGAAAATAGCCGTTTGGGATACTTACGTTAAAAGAAAAAACGGCACCGTTCTCCATTTCGATATTCTGGTACCGGAGAGCCAGATCGATCCTGACACCATCTACCGGTATGGAACAGAGTACCTCGCATCTATCGGTGAAGACACATCAGGATTGTCGGCTGAACAGTGCCGTTTTTGCCATGTGGAAGAGCCGTCAGAAGAAGCCGTTCGCTCCATCAATGAAAAAGGGTATTACATTCTTGAAATGGATGAAATTCCCGCCTCTCACCCTGAGAATCCAACACGAAGAGATATAATCCTCCACCTGAGGGGACATTACCCCAAATACCGGTTTGCAAATTTCCGGGGAGTTTCCGATGATGAGATCAAATCGCTCCTCCAAACCTTAACCAATGCATAAAAGCCCATTTAATCCTGATATCCAGCACGAAAACACAGGCCCCAAAGTGGTGGTGGCACTCGAACGAATCTCCGAAGCGTTCCGGGTGCTGTTATGGAACGAGAGCAAGACACATGGGCTGAGCCCAATCCAGGTTCAGGTGCTCATATTTCTGAAATATCACAGCCCGGATAAATGCAAAGTGAGTTTCCTGGCCGATGAATTCAATATGACCAAAGCTACCATCAGCGATACTGTAAAGGCACTGATGAACAAGAAGCTTATCGAAAAGGATCAGGAACCCGGCGATGCAAGGAGCTTTATCATCAACCTCACGCCGAATGGGGCATCGATCGCGGAACAGACTGAACAATTCACAAGAGAGATTCTTGAACCGGTGGAAAATTTACCTGCCGAAACAAAAGAACAGCTTTTCCTGAGCCTAACAAATATCATCCACCATCTCAACAGGGCGGGAATCATCACTATTCAGCGAATGTGCCAAACCTGCCTCTATTACCGAACAAATCATCAAGGTGCCGCCCATTACTGTGAACTCCTCGGTAAAAAGCTTGAATCGACTGAACTGAGGCTTGATTGCCCGGAGCACGAGTTGTTGAGTACAGAGAATTAAGGTGCTATATGATTTGCGATAAACCGATAAACCGATAAACCGATAAACCGATAAACCGATAAA
>RECI01000151.1 GCA_007694095.1 Balneolaceae bacterium
AACGGTTGTAAGATTTAAACCCAAAATTGTCATTGACCAATGACAATTTTGCCCGGAGGGCAAAAAAGGCCTAACGGCTTTTTTGGGTTAAATTTTTAAAGGTTGGTGTGGATTTAGTATTTTTGTTGTTTATGTTTAATCTCACAATTATTTATTACAATCATCTGAATGTCGGAAGAATTTATTACGCTCACCTTCCCTGACGGTACTTCAAGGCAGTATCATAAGAATATAACAGGCCTGGAAGTTGCTGAAAGCATTTCACAAGGCCTGGCACGAAACGCTCTGAGCATTACCATCAATGGGTCAATCCGGGATTTGAGCCAGCCAATAAACAGTGATGGGAAAATTACCATTAACACTTGGGATTCTGAGGACGGCCAATATACGTTCTGGCATTCTTCAGCCCACCTTATGGCTGAGGCTGTGCATGAGTTATATCCTGATGCAAAATTCGGAATAGGCCCGCCAATTGAAAACGGCTTTTACTACGATATAGATTTTGGGGATCAATCATTTGGGCAGGACCAGCTTGAACAGGTCGAGAAAAAAATGATCGAACTTGCCAGGCAAAAATCCAGGTTCCAAAAAAAGAATGTGAGCAAAGAAGAAGCTCTCGCTCACTACACGGAGAGGGGCAATGAATACAAAACAGACCTGATCAGTGAACTTGAGGAAGGTACCATTACGTTCTATGAGCAGGGTAATTTTATTGATTTATGCCGTGGCCCCCACCTTCAGGATACGTCACCAATTAAAGCTGTTAAGCTTACCAAACTGGCCGGCGCCTACTGGCGGGGCGATGTTAACAGCAAACAGCTTACACGTATATATGGTATTGCATTCCCAAAACAGAAATTGCTGGATGAGTATCTCCAACAGGTTGAGGAAGCAAAAAAGAGGGATCATAAAAAACTGGGGAAAGAGCTCGGTATTTACATGATGGATAATATGGTTGGTCCCGGTCTGCCTTTATGGCTACCAAACGGAACCCTTATTCGAAGAACACTTGAACAGTTTCTTCGTGAGGAACAAAAACGGCGCGGGTATCAGGAAGTGATAACTCCGCATATCGCCAATCTTAATCTCTACAAAACGTCGGGACACTATCCATACTATAAAGACTCTCAATTCAATCCTATGGAGGTGGATGATGATGAGTACATGTTAAAACCCATGAACTGTCCTCACCATCACCGAATTTATTCCAATGAACTTCGGAGCTACCGGGATTTGCCGGTACGCCTTGCAGAATTCGGAACTGTATACCGCTATGAGCAGTCCGGTGAATTGAACGGTTTGTCGCGTGTACGTGGTTTTACCCAGGATGATGCTCATATTTACTGCACGCACGACCAGCTTAAAGATGAAATTAAAAACGTGATTGATCTCACCCAGTTTGTCTTCAATACTTTTGGGATGCCTGTAGATATTCGGCTCTCATTCCGCGATGACAATGATGAAAAATATGGCGGTGACATGGAATATTGGGAACGGGCTCAAAAAGAGATCAACGAAGTTGCCGACGAGTTGGGACTGGATTATAAAATCGTGGAAGGTGAAGCGAGTTTTTATGGGCCAAAAATTGATTTTATTATCCGTGATGCCATCGGGCGAAAATGGCAGCTGGGAACGGTTCAGGTTGATTATGTAATGCCCGAGCGGTTCGACCTCACGTATATCGGTTCAGATAATGACAAACACCGTCCTGTTATCATCCACAGGGCGCCATTTGGCTCTATGGAGCGATTTGTCAGTATCCTGATTGAACATTTTGCCGGTGATTTCCCCCTCTGGCTGGCACCACTCCAGGCAAAAGTTCTCCCCATATCGGATGAATTTAATTCACATGCCGAAAAATGTACCGCTCAACTCAAATCATACGGCCTTAGAGTTGAAACAGATACACGTTCTGAAAAAATTGGGGCGAAAATCCGTGATGCGGAAAACAGCAAAATACCCTATATGCTTATTGTTGGAGAACGTGAAAGAGAAAATGATACCGTATCGGTCAGAAGGCACAAACTTGGTGACCTGGGAACGTTTCAATTCAGGGAATTTTCAGAGACAATGAAATATGAAGCAGTAAAACGCATGCTTCCACCCTCTTCGCAAAGTAACTAAATTTAATCTTGTTGAATTCATAACGGTTTTTTGTTCATTATTTAAAATTATTTTCTAAATTTTGAAAGTATTTTAAACGTTATTATTAATTTCCAGCATAACTATTTAAAAACACTCAAAAAATTTTAAAAAAAACACTAAGTAAATTACGAGGTATCTTATCGCTAAAAGACGAACACCAATAAGGCGGCAACGAAACGAAGATCGCCCGAATATAAATGATGAAATCAGGGCAGATAAAGTAAGACTGATTCGCCCGGATGAAGAACATGAAATTGTTTCCGTAGAGAGGGCCCTTGAAATAGCCGAATCTTTCAACCTGGATCTCGTTGAAGTGGCTCCGAATGCCAATCCCCCTGTTTGCAAGGTTATTGACTTCGGCAAGTTCATGTACGAAAAGAAAAAGAAAGAGAAGGAAGCTAAAAAGAAACAGCACACTATTCAGGTTAAAGAGCTTCGCTTCCGTCCTACAACCGACGATCACGATCTTGAGTTTAAAACCCGCCACGCGCGCGAGTTTCTCAAGAGTGGAGACAAAGTGAAAGCAACCGTTCAGTTCCGCGGCCGTGATATGCTCTATACGGAACAGGGAGAAGTCCTGCTCAATAATCTTGCCGAATCACTTGATGATGTGAGTAAGGTTGAATCAAAACCAACCATGGAAGGGAGAAGGATGATTATGATATTGTCCCCGTCAAAAGGATAATCTTATACTTTTATAGAATCTGAATAGTTGTTATATTTCCAGTCTTTAAAAATTTCAGAAAATAGAGCAAGTTATGCCTAAAATGAAAAGCAACAGTGGCGCCAAAAAGCGTTTTAAGTTTACCGGAAGTGGTAAAATAAAGCGTAAAAAGGCATTTAAGAGCCACATTTTGACAAAAAAATCCAGCAAAAGGAAAAGAAATCTTGGCAAAAGCACATTGGTTCATGAAACCAATGAAAAATCTGTTAAAGGTCTTCTTCCATACGGCTGATAATTTATTAACCTCTAAACGTTAAAAAATGCCACGTTCAAGAAATCTGGTGGCTTCCCGTCGCCGTCGCCGAAAAATTTTAAATCAGGCGAAAGGCTATTGGGGCAAACGCAAAAACGTTTATACCATCGCCAAAAATGCGGTAGAAAAAGGTCTTCAGTACCAATACCGCGACAGAAAAGTTCGAAAAAGACTTTTCCGAAGGCTGTGGATTACCCGTATTAATGCTGCTGCCCGCCTGAACGGAACCACCTACGCAAAACTAATCCACGGCCTCAAAGAGAAAAACATTGAAATAAACCGGAAAATGCTCGCCGACCTTGCCGTCCGCGACTCCGAAACTTTCGCAGCGATTGTTAAAGAAGCTGTAAACTAACTCTTTGAGACTATGAAAACCGGCACGTCATTTTATTGATTTGCCGGTTTTTTTTTGTATGTAATTCCTTAACACCCATTTATTCCGGCAATTTTCTCAAGATTTTTTTAAACGCCTTATACAAAACATTTACCTTTCAGTTTAACTCAAAATTCAGGACAGGATTCCGATATATTCATGATTGAAAAAATCAACCAAATTAAGACTGAAGTTGAATCTTTTAAGATAGAAAATGAAGAGGGCCTTGAAGCATTCCGGCTGCAATTTTTATCAAGAAATGGCAAAATTCAGTCCATGTTTGCACTTATGGGCCAGGTTCCAAAACAGGAGAAGGCAATCGTCGGCAAAGCCATGAATGAAGTAAAGAATCTTGCACAGTCTCTCTTCGATACTGCAAAAACCGAACTTACCACAACAAAAACCAAAGTATTCGGAGCTTTGGATGACATTTCCCTTCCTGTTGAACCGACCTACACCGGGTCTTTTCATCCCCTTACACAAGCTCTTGATGAAATTAAACAGATTTTTTTCAGGCTTGGATTCAATATTGCCGACGGACCCGAACTTGAAGATGACTTCCATAATTTTACTGCTCTCAATTTTCCACCGGATCACCCTGCCCGTGATATGCAGGACACCTTTTTTATAAGAAAATCGGATGAACCAAACACGCAGGATCTTGTATTGAGAACTCACACTTCGCCTGTACAGATTCGCCTGATGAATGAGAAGCAGCCACCACTGCGATCAATAATGCCGGGCAGGGTTTACAGAAATGAAGCTGTAACGGCAAAGTCATATTTCCAGTTTAACCAGGTTGAAGGCCTTTATGTTGACGAACGGGTAACCATGGGAGAATTGATTGAAACCCTGGTAATGTTTTCCAGGCTTATGTATGGCAGCAATGTCAAATACCGCGTGCGCCCCTCCTTCTTTCCCTTTACCGAACCTAGCATTGAAATGGATATATGGTGGGAAAATGAATCTGGAGGTCAATGGCTCGAAATCCTGGGTGCAGGCATGGTGGATCCCAACGTCTTTGAAGCGGTAAATATTGATCCTGAAAAATACACTGGTTTCGCTTTTGGGATGGGAGTTGACAGGATTGCCATGCTGAGATATGGCATTGACGACATTCGCCTTCTTTACGATAATGATATCCGTTTCCTGCAGCAGTTTACATCATAAATACTGATTTAAAAGTATCTTAATAATCCCTACAAGGGGGATTTCTGGAAGTTAAACAGAATTAAATAATGAAAATTTCATATAACTGGCTAAAAGATTACGTAAAAACAGATTTAAAACCTGCAGATGCCGCGGATAAACTTACCCTTCTCGGCCTTGAGGTTGAAGAAATAGAAGAAATTGGTTCTGATTTTGAAGGGTTTGTGGTTGGCAAAGTGCTGAATGTACGCGCACACCCAAACGCTGATAAACTTACATTGTGTGATGTGGATACCGGCAATGAAACCGTTCAGATTGTCTGCGGTGCCAAAAATGTGGCAGCCGGCCAGTACGTTCCTGTTGCAACTGTTGGCTCCACCCTTCCAGTACCGATGAAAAACGGGGAGTATCTCACAATAGCAAAAACAAAGCTGCGCGGGGAATCATCCAGTGGAATGATCTGCTCGGAGGCTGAGCTGGGCATAAGTGAGAACCACACCGGGATTATGGTGCTGAACGGTAACTACGTACCCGGCACATCTCTCAGAAAAGCCCTGAAAATTGAAAAAGATTCAATTTTTGAAATTGCCATTACACCAAACAGGCCCGATGCAACCTGCCATATCGGTGTGGCACGTGACCTTGCTGCAGCCACCAATTCAAAATTTATTAATCCCTGTAAAAATGTAAAGACAGGGAAAGTGTTGCCGGTTGATGATATCAAAATCACCATCGAGGATCCGGATAAATGTCACCGTTATGCAGGTTTGATTGTTGAAGGCGTGAGTATTGAGGATTCGCCTGCATGGCTTCAGTCAAAACTAAAATCGATCGGTCTGAGGCCCATTAACAATGTAGTTGATATTACAAACTTTGTTCTTCATGAAACAGGCCAGCCGCTGCATGCGTTCGATTATCACCTTGTTGGCGGTAAAGAAATTATCGTAAAAAGTTTTGATAAAGATAAAGAATTTGTAACCCTCGATAGTGTAAAAAGAAATGTTCCGGCAGGCTCGCTTTTTATTTGCGACGGGAACGGTCCGGTTGCAATTGCAGGGGTAATGGGTGGTGAAAACAGCGAAGTGACCGAAAAAACAACCAGGATACTAATAGAAAGTGCTTATTTCGAGCCATCTTCCATCAGGAAAACATCAAAACAACTGGCTCTTCAAACTGACAGCTCCTACCGGTTTGAGCGTGGTATAGACCCGGATATGCAGCTTCGGGCAGCTTATCGCGCAGCCGAACTCATTTCAGGAATTGCTGGCGGTATAATAATTGATGGGGAGGCAGATATCCATCCGGTGAAAACCGAACCTCTTATTGTAACCCTGCGAATTACAAGGGTAAATTACCTGCTTGGAACTACATTATCAAAAAATGAGGTGGTACAGATATTAAAATCTCTGGAGTTTGATGCTGTGGAGAAGAATGAAGATCTGTTAGCATGTACCGTACCAACTTTCCGGCCGGATATAACCCGTGAAGTAGATCTCATAGAAGAAGTAGGCCGGGTGTTCGATTACAATAACATACCCCGCCCGGTTTCAGCACCGTTTATCACACCTGAAACACTTTCTGAAGATGAGGTCTTCCATCAACGACTGAGGCATTTAGCAAAATCTCTCAGGTTTAAGGAAATTTACAGTAATTCACTTCTATCCGGTAAAGAAGCGGATTTACTTGCCCCTGCCGGATTACAGATCCATACATTAAATCCGGTATCTCAGGAAAATACAACACTTAGAACCCATTTAACCGGTGGCTTCCTTAAAGCCTTACGGTATAATCTAAACAGGAATGCCGCCAGCCTGAGGTTTTTCGAACTCGGCCATATTTTCAGGAAAAGCGATAATGCAACCTGGATTAAAGGTGTTCATGAACATGTTCACCTTCTGCTCGGGCTCTGCGGTAATAAAAAAGAGGAAGACTGGCGGGGCGGTGCCGAGCCCTATACAATTTTCGACATTAAGGAGAACGTTGAGGCACTATTTGAAAACCTCGGGATTTCCGGCGAAATTGAAAGAAAAAGTGAAGACAATCGTGAGCTGAAATATATGTACAAGGGTTGCCTGATAGCTACTCTTTCTGAGATAAACCCTGATTTATTGAAAGGTTTTGATGTAGAAGCTGATGCTTTTGTTGCTGAAATTGATGCCACCGCCTTATTTGAGCTTGGAGCAGGAAAACATGATATTACATATTCACCGATTCCAAAATTTCCCTCATTTGAATTTGATGCTGCTTTTACAGTTGATGTTAATGTGAGAGCTGGTGATTTAACTACTGAATTGAAAAATGCAGCTGGAACTATTTTGAAAGATGTAAATGTATTTGATGTGTACGAAGGAGAAAATCTTGGAAAAGGGAAAAAAAGTATTGCTTTTAGGCTTACTTTTTTAGATTCTAACAAAACACTGAACATCAAAGATGTAGAGCCCGTAGTTAAAAAAATTGTTCAAAAGCTGGAAACAAATTTTGGAGCTAAACTGAGATCATAACAACTTCATTCACATGGCTATTGATGACATTCAAAAAGAGACTTTTTTTAAGCTGCTTGAACAAATCAAAACGCAGATAAGCCATCTTAAAAGGAAAAACAGGGAACTTTCAAAAGAAAACAATCGGCTTCGCTCCAAACTTAATGAAGTACATAAAGAGCAGACAGATATTTTTTCCAGTATAACCGAGTCCGAACGGATCGCCATGAAACATCAGGTGAACGGACTGATTAAAAAAATTGATAAATACCTCGACTAATGTTGATGCAATCCATAAAAGTGATGATTTTGGGAAAGCAGATTCCCTTAAAGGTTCGCGAATCGGAAGTGGAGAACACCCGGAGAATTGCGGCTTATGTGGATGAAAAACTCAGGTTGTTCAGGAGTAAGCATTCAAGTCAGCCCGATTCCACCATTATGCTTTTGGCCTGCCTGAGTATTGCCGAAGAACTTTTTGAACTGCGCTCTGAACTAAACAAAACACTGGACAAAGAAAGCATCATCCTGGATGAGGTTAACAGGGAAATATCAAAACTGATCAAAGAAATCTCGTGATGTTTTCAATTAAAGGAATTTTTACCCGTAACAGCCCGTTACTGTTACCATGAATATTATGAAAATCGAGAAGGGTGAAAAATTTAACAGCTATACACATCTCGCAGGTGCAGTTGGTTCGCTTTTTGGGGGTGTAATACTACTCTATATCGCTATTTCGGAAGGTGATCCCTGGAAAATAGCCAGCTATTCAGTTTTTGGAGCCGCACTTATAACTCTATACACCTGTTCAACTTTGTATCACAGTTTTAGCGGTCGCTGGAAAAAGATTTTTCAAAAGCTGGACCATATTGCTATTTACCTCCTTATTGCAGGTACATACACACCTTTCACACTTGTTACACTTCGTGGTGAAATCGGCTGGACAATTTTCATTCTCGTCTGGGCCCTTGCTGCGGCCGGTATTTTGCTCGATATCATTCAGAAACAGGGGAAACGAATCATTCAGTTAATTTTATACCTGATTATGGGGTGGCTTGCTGTTTTTGCAATCGAACCTTTGATGAATGAAATTTCAACGTATGGCATATTCTGGCTGGTTACCGGCGGTCTGTTTTATACAACAGGAGTGATTTTTTATGTACTGAGTAATAAATATCGATATGCCCATGGAATATGGCACCTTTTTGTGATCGCGGGAAGCCTAAGCCATTTTATCACCATTATACATTATGTTTAACGAATTTTTATTTGAGGTAAAAACGTCAGCATATATTTTCCGGGCACCCCATTTTTTTACCTTCCCCATCCATTTACAATTTTCATTTTAAACACGCTTCATGGCAGATACCGTAAAAGTTTTTTTTATCTCAGATATAGTCGGAGAACCGGGCCTTGTATTTGTAGAAACCATCTTTCCGGCTATCAGGGATAAATATAAGCCCGATTTTGTGATAGCCAATGCCGAAAATACCCATGAAGGAAGGGGAACCAACAGGGAAATTGTAAAACGACTCTACGATGCCGGTGTTGATGTATTAACCGGGGGCAATCATTCTTTTGACAAGTGGAAAATTTTCCCATACATGAGAACTGACCAGAATCTGCTCAGGCCGCTCAATTACCCCAGGGGCAACAGCGGTTATGGATATGGCGTGTATCCGGTAAAAGATAAAAAAGTAAAAATTGGCGTTTTAAACCTGCAAGGGCGAACGTTTATGCAGCAGATCGATGACCCTTTTTCCACCTCAGATTGGGCGCTGGAAAAAATTAAAGAAGAAACAAATATTGTAATCGTTGATTTTCATGCAGAAGCAACTGCCGAAAAAATGGCTTATACATGGCATGTTGATGGTACAGTATCTGCCGTAATCGGCACGCATACCCACATCCCCACGAACGATGCCCGAATAATGCCCAAAGGTACCGGTTACATTACAGATGCAGGCATGACCGGGCCTTTCGACTCTGTGATCGGTATGGATAAAAATACATCCATCAAGCGTTTCACACTCGGTACTCCGCAGCGATATAAAATCGCTGAAAACGACAACCGGCTTTGCGGTGTTTTGATCGAAATCGATACAGATAACGGATTGTGTAAATCAATACAACCGGTGGTTTACCCAGACTTTGTCACAAAAAAAAGCTGAAATGCCAAACGAAACCATTCTTCGCTGCAGTGAGTTAACCAAAAATTTTAAATCGGAATCCGGAGACGGTGAACTCAGGATATTACGCGGCGTTAACCTGCAAATTAAGCCTGCCGAAATCGTGGCTATTGTTGGTTCAAGCGGAAGCGGAAAAAGTACTCTTCTTCACATTCTGGGTGGCCTGGACCGTCCGACATCCGGTGATGTATTCTGGCATGATGTATCTATATACAAGCATAAACCGGATAAACTTGCTGAACTAAGAAATCAAAACGTTGGATTTGTATTCCAGTTTCATCACCTGCTTCCGGAATTTACTGCCCTCGAAAATGTAATGATGCCTGCCCTTATTAAAGACATTCGTTACTCTGATGCAGAAAAACGGGCATCGTACCTGTTAAATAGATTCGGTTTGGCAGAGCGGCTTAACCATCGTCCATCTCAGCTTTCGGGAGGGGAGCAGCAGCGTGTATCCATGGCCAGGGCGTTAACCAACAACCCATCCATCATACTGGCAGATGAGCCTACAGGCAATCTAGATGAAAAAAATACGGATACAATTCTCCAACTGCTTTTCCAGTTGAGGGAAGAGGAAAATGTATCAATCGTACTCATTACACACGAAAAGGAAATCGCCGGGAAATGTGATGCGGTTTATACCCTGCAAAATGGAATCCTTGAATAGCTCGGTGCCAGATGGTGAAAAAGTGGCTTTTTCAGCCGATATTCAAGGATCCGATACCGCGAACCCTCCACACCATCCCGGTCGGGGCAAAACCAGATCGGTCAATCGGTTTATCGGTGATTCGGTTTATCGCAAATCAAAAAGGAGAATAACCGAAAGACCGAAGAACCGAATGGCGATTGACGAATTGATTCAAGACATTGGCACAGGGTTGGTCACCGTATCCAGTATCCAGTATCCCGCCCCCTCTGCCCACACAAATCAGTATAGAACCAAAATAGTTTTGTCCCGAATATTGGCTTTGCATGTCTCCGATCTGAAAAAATCAAAACTCTTTTTTCTTGGTTAAATCACAAACTAATTTTAACTTTACTTTTCTGAAAAAGAAACGATTTGCAACGTTGCAGTCATTGTTAACATACTTATTATATGAGTAAAAAATTGTCGAAAGAAGACCTTGAACAGGACATCCTGATTGAATATTCATCAAGGTTTATGTATTTCTACAGCCAGAATAAAGCCACCGTTCTTGGCAGTGGGCTTGGCTTAATTCTTGCTATCGGGCTTATTATCGGGTATTTCATTTATTCATCACAACAGGAGCAACAGGCACAGGTACTGTTGGGGGTTGCTGAACAAGCTCTGCTGATGGGAGATTTTGAACAGGCTCTCTATGGAGATGATGACCAGTTTACACTTGGTTTTGTACAGATTGCGAGAAATTACGGGCGAACAGATGCCGGAAACCTTGCCAATTATTATGCTGCAATCTCTGAGTTCGAACTCGGCAACCACGAAGATGCTCTCAGCCATATTAAGAATTTTTCTCCTCCCCGGGGCATTTTGGGAGTAGCACCAATATCAATGCATGCAAATATCCTGCTGGAGCTGGAACGGTTTGAAGACGCAGCCCGTATGTTTGAACGTGCTGCCAACTGGGATGTAAACTCATCCACCACACCCTACAACCTGTTTGAAGCAGCACAGGCATATATCGAAGCCGGAAACAGAGAGAGAGCGATCGCTAATCTCAACACGATTGTAAATGATTATCCGAATAGTCAGACTGCACCACAGGCGCAGCGGCTGAGAGGAATGCTTACTGCCAGTAGCGGATCTTAGTATTTTTCCTGCCGGCCATCCATAAACATGGTATGTTTATTCGACGCCGTATAGCAGTTCACCCCAAATGGGTTAATCTGTGACAGTCAACATTTTTATACCGTACAAACATACCATGTTTTTTTCTGTTCAATACTTACATATTCCTTCGGTATTGTCCGCCAACTTCGTAGAGTGCCTGTGAAATCTGACCCAGTGAAGCTATTTTTACGGTTTCCATCAGTTCTTCGAAGATGTTTTCATTATTTCGGGCTGATTCTTTCAACCGTTCCAGGGCAATTACTGACTCGGTATTGTACAGCTTTTTAAATACATCCAGGTTATTGATTTGCTGTAATTTTTCTTCTTCGGTTGACCGGATCAATTCAATTTCTCTTTCTTCTTCCGTTGTACCTGCATCACTTTTAAACGTATTGACTCCGATAATTGGCAATTCACCCGAGTGTTTCAATGATTCATAATACATGCTCTCTTCCTGAATTTTGCCTCGCTGGTACATACTTTCCATAGCTCCAAGTACTCCGCCACGTTCGGTAAGCCGGTCAAATTCAGTTAATATCGCTTGTTCAACCAAATCAGTGAGTTCCTCTATGATGTAAGAGCCCTGAAGAGGATTTTCATTTTTTGAGAGACCATATTCTTTGTTGATGATCAGCTGAATGGCAAGTGCGCGGCGTACAGATGCCTCAGTAGGTGTGGTAATGGCTTCATCAAATGCATTTGTATGCAATGAATTACAGTTATCATAGATCGCCATTAATGCCTGAAGTGTTGTCCGGATATCATTGAATTGGATTTCCTGTGAATGGAGTGAGCGCCCACTGGTTTGTATGTGATATTTCAGTTTCTGAGACCGTGCATTCGCACCGTATTTGTGTTTCATCGCAATCGCCCAGATTCTCCGCGCCACACGCCCAATCACGGCGTACTCCGGGTCGAGCCCGTTGCTGAAGAAAAAAGAAAGGTTATGCGCAAATTCATCGATCTTCAGGCCGCGGGAGAGGTAATATTCTACATATGTGAATCCGTTAGCCAGGGTAAATGCAGCCTGGGTTATGGGATTTGCCCCTGCCTCTGCAATATGGTAACCGGAGATAGAGACAGAGTAGTAATTTCTCACCTTATTGCGTGTGAAATAGTATTGAACATCACCCATCATCTTGAGTGCAAATTCCGTTGAAAAGATACAGGTATTTTGTGCCTGATCTTCTTTGAGGATATCAGCCTGCACGGTGCCCCTTACCACCTGGATTGCATTTGCCTTGATTTTTTCATAGATCTCTTTTTCAAGAAGATGGTCGCCGGTAATTCCTAAAAGGCCCAGCCCGGAACCATCACTGTTTGGTGGAAGTCCATTTTCATAATGTGGTTGAGGGATACCTTTCTCCTCAAAAAAGGAGTTGATTTTCTGAACAGCATTCTCCCACTTTCCCTCTTCTTTCAGGTAGCGTTCAACTTCCTGGTCGATGGCCGTATTCATAAACATGGCCAGGATCATCGGAGCAGGTCCGTTGATAGTCATTGAAACCGACGTGTTCGGTGCAGTTAGTTTGAAACCGGAATAGAGCTTTTTCATGTCATCGAGCGTGCAGATACTTACACCGGAGTTCCCGATTTTACCATAAATATCGGGGCGATGACCGGGATCTTCGCCATAAAGTGTTACTGAATCGAAAGCTGTGGATAGCCTCGCAGCAGGCAGTCCCTCACTCAGGTAATGAAAACGCCTGTTTGTTCTCTCCGGTGTACCTTCCCCGGCAAACATACGGGCTGGATCTTCCCCTTCCCGCTTAAATGGAAACACCCCGGCTGTATATGGAAAATAACCCGGCAGATTATCTTTAAGGGCAAATTTCAGCCTTTCACCAAGGTGATTTGTCTTTGGCAGAGCAATCCGGGGAATGTATGTACCACTTATCGTTACCCGGAATAATTCATTGGATATTTCCCTTTCCCTGATTTTAACCGTGTGTTTCTCACCCCTGTACTTTTCATACAGCTCATTCCAGCCTTCAAGAATTTTAAATGGCAGCGGATCAAGTTTTGTTTCCCAGTGGATTTTCATTTCTTCGAGCCTGGGTATCAGTTTTTCTTCTTCACCGGGATTCCAGTTCATCAGCTGCCTTATGGTTCCCTTCACCTGATCGAGTTTTGTAGCAATGTCGATTTGCTGATCTGCCCACTGGTGATACTGTTCAATAGTTTCCGTGATTTCGGACAGGTATCTCTGTCGTTTGCCGGGAATAATGGATTTGGCTTGCAGGTCATCAGCCGGGGTACTGTCATTGTACCTCCGGGGAGTTCGGGACCAACCGGTTTTTAAATTCAGCAGATCCACAATAGCTGAAAAGAGCCGGTGTACACCCTCGTCATTAAAAAGAGAAGCTATGGTAGGATAAACAGGCATTTGTTCCACGTTGATGTGCCACTCTCCCCTGTTTCGCTGCATTTGTTTGCGGATATCTCGCAGGGCATCAAGCGAACCTTTTTTGTCGAATTTGTTGAGTACAACCAGGTCGGCCAGGTCCAGCATATTGATTTTCTCAAGCTGGGTTGCTGCCCCGTATTCGTGGGTCATCACATAAATGGGTATATCACATAAATTCACGATTTCAGCGCCGCTCTGCCCTATACCGCTCGTCTCGACAATCACCAGATCGAATCCCGCAGCTTTATAAACTCCGATAACACCATTCAGTGCAGTACTGACCGAAACATTTGAAGCCCTGGTTGCCATGCTTCTCATAAAAACACGGTCAGTGTTAATACTGTTCATGCGGATGCGGTCGCCAAGCAGTGCCCCACCGGTTTTAATTTTGGACGGGTCAACGGAGACAACACCTATGGATAGATCAGGGAATTCTGTTAAAAATCGGCGGATAATTTCATCTGTAATTGAGCTTTTTCCTGCTCCGCCGGTTCCGGTAATGCCAAGTACAGGAATATTGTTTTCTACAGCTACAGAAATTTTCTTATCACCCAGAAATAATTGCCCATCCACAAAATCAGCGACCTTTTTATGCCCGTTTTCGAGGGCAGAAATGGTTCTCGCGATTGCTTGTGTATCCTTTTCTAATAATTTTGTCAGTTCTGCCGGCGCCATCACATTTGTATCGAAGTCGCAGGTTTCCATCATAAAATTGATCATTCCCTGAAGACCCATTCTGCTCCCGTCTTCAACAGAAAAAATTCTGCTAACTCCGAAGCTGTGCAGTTCATTGATTTCGCTTTCAGATATCACACCACCACCACCACCAAAAACCTGTATGTGACTGGCATTATTCTCTCTCAACAGTTCAACCATATACTTAAAATACTCCATATGGCCACCCTGGTAAGAGCTTACAGCAATGCATTGTGCATCTTCCTGTATTGCGCAGTTTACAATTTCCTGAACAGACCGGTTATGGCCCAAATGGATTACCTCCGCACCGGTTGCCTGTAAAATCCGTCTCATGATATTGATACTGGCATCATGGCCGTCAAAAAGGCTTGCTGCTGTTACAAACCGTAGTTTGTGAGTTGATGAGTATTTACCATCTGATTGCCTGTTAGGTGATGGTGATACTCTAACTTCTTTCTTTTTTTTACTGATGGTTTTTCCGTCTGACATAGATTATTAAATGAAGCTTGGAAGCGTTATCAAGATAACAATAATGCTTTACAATCGTAAGGAATGCAGGAATGGATCTTTTCTACCGGGATTATTTGAAAAGAGGCTGCTGTTGTATTGCTTATATCGATTGTTGCAGGGGTATGGAATATAGGATGCTGGATGCTGGATGCTGGATGCTGGCAAATATATCACATCGCACATCAAAGATCGCAGACCGTAAATCAACCTGACATGGTGTGCGATACACGATGTGCGTTCTGTGATTTGCGACATGATTGCCTGTATTCAGGATCCGGCGTCCTCTACCCACAAAATAGCTTAAATCCACCTTTTTAAAATTCCATCATAAGAATCTATCCTTCTGTCACGGAAAAATGGCCAGGTTTGCCTTTGTTTCTCAATTTGTTCAAAATCCACACTTGCCCTGATAATTTCTTCACCTTCGCCTGCACGTGCAATGATTTCCCCAAATGGCCCGCAAATAAAAGAATTTCCCCAAAACGTGGTTCCTCCTTCTGTACCTGTTCGGTTAATACTTGCTACAAAGCAGCCATTGGCTATGGCATGGCTTCGTTGAATGGTAGTCCAGGCATCACAAAACTGAGATTTGTCTGCTTCATTCTCTTCCGGCAGTGTACCAATCGCAGTGGGATAAACCAGGATATCGGCACCTTTCATTGCAGTAAGCCTTGCGGCTTCCGGAAACCATTGGTCCCAGCATATCAGTGTCCCGATATTGCCTGCGCTGGTCTTAAAAACCTTAAAGCCGGTATCACCCGGTGTGAAATAGTACTTTTCATAAAAACCCGGGTCATCAGGAATGTGCATTTTTCTGTAAATTCCGGCAATACTCCCATCCTTCTCAAGTACTGCCATTGTATTGAAATAAAGCCCGGCTGACTTTCGCTCAAAAAACGGGAGAAGTATTACAATACCCAGTTTCTTCGCTAAAACCGCAAAATTTGTTACGATTTTACCATCTAACGGTTCAGCCCATTCAAAATACCGCTGATCAATTTCGCGGCAAAAATAGGTAGTATTGAAAAGTTCCTGTAAAGCAACAACATTGGCACCCTCACCGGCAGCTTTCGCGACGAAATGATGAGCTTTGTCAAGATTCTCGTTCAGATTATCAGAACAGGAGTACTGAATCAATGCGATCTCTGTTTTTTTCATGGATAAATGTTTGGTTCTACTGGAAACGTTGTGGATTCTGATTTGTGATGAAAATAAAGGTGTTGTTTTTTTAGCTATCAGCTGTCAGCTATCCAAATTCGTATCCCACTGTATTATTGGGTTTAAAATTGTCACGTTTCCTCAGTATTGTAAAAAGAAGTATTATCTGAAAGCTGACGGCTGACAGCCCTGATCTTTCTTGGTCGTAAATCATATCATGAGAATCTGCAAAAGTTAACAAAACAATCATGAAGTTCTTCTAATGAACTTTGACAACTTTTCTTCATTTTTTCCCGGTTTGTATAATTCTTACCTTTAGTTTTGTAAAAAATCAATCAAAATGAGTGTACAGATACAACCTGATTTCAGCTATACCATACCCATAGATACTGTAGGTGTGGAAGAACGGGTTTCAAGGCTGAATAAACGTAGTATAAAAAAAGAGTCGAAGCTTTTAGCTTTAAAACTGGCTTTAAGTATGATTGATCATACCACACTTGAAGGTAAAGATTCTGAGGGTAAAATAATCCAGTTATGCAACAAAGCCCGGATTCCCTACGCTCCTCTGCCCGATCTTCCGCCATTAGCAGCTGTGTGCGTATATCCTACCATGGTTGCAACAGCAAAAAAAGCATTATTGGGTACTTCCATTAAAACTGCAAGTGTTGCAACAGCTTTCCCGAGTGGTATGGCTCATTTAAGCATTAAACTGGCCGACACGAAATTTGCCGTTGAACAAGGTGCAGATGAAATTGACATGGTTATTTCAAGGGGTGAATTTTTGAAAGGCAATTATAATTTCATTTATGATGAAATTGCAGCAGTAAAAGAAGCCTGCGGCCGGGCACATCTCAAAGTAATTCTCGAAACGGGTGAACTCGAGACGCTTGAAAATGTCAGAAAAGCCAGTGACATTGCCATGCATGCCGGTGCAGATTTTATAAAAACTTCAACAGGAAAAGTTTCTCCGGCAGCTACCCAACCGGTTACACTTGTTATGCTCGAAGCTATCCGTGATTTTTACAATGAAACGGGCCAAATGGTTGGCATGAAACCTGCCGGTGGAATCCGCAAGGCAAAAGAAGCGCTTCAATATCTTGTATTAGTTAAAGAAACTCTTGGCGATGCATGGTTAACGCCTGATTATTTCCGTTTTGGAGCAAGTTCACTGACGAATGACCTCCTGATGCAGATCGTAAAACAGCTGACCGGCGTATATCAGGGTATCCATTATTTTTCCAATGATTAAGATTTAAATGAACTGATATGGCTGATAAATTAAAAGAAACGATGCCATCCAATGATGTAAACGGTACTCCGAAACCTTCTTCACCGAATGCGGATACGGCTGAACAGATTACCATGTTATGGGAATACAGTCCCGCACCCGAGAGCAGCGAACATATCAGCATATCCGATAAATATCATCACTTTATTGGCGGGGAATGGGTACATCCTGAAAAAGGCCGGTATATGACAACCATCAATCCGGCCACAGAAAATAAACTGGCAGAATTTGCCGAAGGAACTTCTGAGGATGTTAAACGTGCTGTAAAAGTTGCCCGTAAGGCTTATGAGAAATCCTGGTCAAACCTTTCGGGAAAAGAGCGCGGTAAATATATCTTCCGCCTTGCCCGTATGATCCAGGAAAAAGCAAGAGAGCTTGCAATTATCGAATCGATGGATGGAGGAAAACCTATCCGTGAATCGCGTGATGTAGATGTGCCACTGGCTGCCGCGCACTTTTTTTACTATGCCGGCTGGGCCGACAAACTTGGTTATGCCTTCCCGGGAAGAAAAGCTGATCCGCTTGGAGTTTGCGGGCAGATTATCCCCTGGAATTTTCCACTACTGATGCTTGCCTGGAAAATTGCTCCTGCACTTGCTACGGGAAATACCGTGGTGTTAAAACCGGCTGAAACCACTCCCCTTACAGCACTCAAGTTTGCAGAAATCTGCATGGATGCCGGTTTGCCCGATGGTGTGGTAAATATCGTAACTGGAGCCGGCCAAACAGGTGCTGCTATAGTAAATCATCCGGATGTGGATAAAATTGCATTTACAGGATCCACTGAAATCGGGAAAATCATTCAAAAATCCATTGCAGGTACAGGGAAAAAATTTACACTGGAACTTGGCGGCAAAGGACCCTTGATAATTTTTGAAGACGCACCTATTGACCAGGCTGTTGAGGGTATTATAAACGCCATATTCTTTAACCAGGGTCATGTATGCTGTGCCGGTTCCCGCTTGCTTGTGCAGGAAGGAATTTCAGAAAAGCTTATCAAAAAACTGAAAGACCGGATGGAAACCCTCATAATCGGCGATCCGCTTGACAAAAATACAGATATCGGAGCAATTAACTCCAGGTCGCAGTATGAACGTATTATGAAATACCTTGAAACCGGCAAAAATGAGGGAGCTGAAATGTACCAGACTTCCGGTTCATTGCCGGAGAATGGATATTTTTGCCGGCCTACATTATTTACAGGGGTAAGCCAGAGCAACCGGATTGTACAGGAAGAAATTTTTGGCCCGGTACTCACCATTCAAACCTTCCGTACGCCGGATGAGGCCATCGAAAAAGCAAATAATACACCATATGGTCTTGCAAGCGGTATCTGGACAGATAAAGGATCAAAAATATTCAAGACCGGCCAAAAAATAAGGTCAGGTGTGATGTGGGCCAATACCTATAACAAGTTTGACCCCACTGCCCCATTCGGAGGATATAAAGAAAGCGGACTTGGACGTGAAGGCGGCCTGCATGGGTTATATCCCTATGTAAATCTTACTCCTGTGTAAACAGCTACTGTATATAGATAACTACTTTTCAAATTATTCAGGCATGACAGATCGAATTGAAGTTTTAAAAACCTACAAAACATACATCGGCGGTAAATTTCCCAGAAGTGAGTCGGAACGAACCTATCCGGTCTCCGATTCTAAAGGCAATCTTATTGCCAATGCGTGCCGTTGCACCAGGAAAGATGTTAGAGAGGCTGTAGTGGCCGCACGTGCTTCGTTTGATGGCTGGCAAGGCCGTTCAGCGTACAACCGGGGGCAAATCATCTACAGGATTGCTGAAATTTTGGAAGGGCGCAAAAGCCAGTTTACCGAAGAGCTTGAACGTACCGGGACAAAAACAAAAAATGCTGTTACTGAGGTTGAATCTGCAATAGACAGGCTGATTTATTATTCCGGATGGACAGACAAAATAAGCCAGGTATTCGGGACAATAAATCCCGTTGCGAGTTCTCACTTCAATTTCAGTGTACCTGAACCAAGTGGTATTGTTGGTATTATCGCCCCTGATGACTCCCCCCTTCTGTCAACTATTTCTTTATTGGCGCCAGTTCTATGTGGGGGAAATACCTGCGTTATTATAGCTTCTGAAAAAAATCCACTTCCGGCTGTCAGTTTTTCCGAAGTACTGCATGCGTCTGATGTCCCGGGCGGCGTTGTAAATATACTCTCGGGCTACCGGAATGAACTGGTTGATTCACTCACCAGCCACATGGATGTAAATGGAATTCTCAATGCAGTAAACGATGAAAATATTGTGAAACTTACAGAAGAAAACGGATCTATAAACATTAAAAGAGTGTACCATTACACAGCTGAAAACTGGCTGGACGAGATCCACGAATCTCCATATATCATCCATCCGTTTCTTGAAATCAAAACAACATGGCATCCCGTAAGCTCTTAATTGAATCTAAGGAATGAAGAAAGTTATCTATATATCGATATTGATTCTGTTTGTGGGAATCGGCTGCGCTACCACAGAAACTGTTTCTGAGGAGCCTGAACGTCCGATTTTTGAAATTGATGCAGAAATTGCCGAAGCCTATATCATCAGGGAAGAGGAAATGGATGAGTATGAACTTTTTTTGGCTGAAAACCGAAGTTACCTTTCCGACAGATTTGCCACACTGGAGCAGGATATTCCTGATATTTTTTTACGGGAGGTTGCAAGAGAGGAACGTGAAATTGATCCTTATGCCGGATTCCGGGTTCAGATACTATCCACAAGAAGTGTTGCAGAGGCAGATTCAGTCCGCGATGATTTCCGCGCATGGGCTAATGAAAGATTAGATGGTTATGAAGCCGAGGCGTACATTTATTTTCGACAACCAAATTACAGGGTTCGTACCGGAGATTTTCGCGACCGTGATACTGCCATAGAATTCTCGAGAATTGTGAAAAACCGGTACCCGGAAGCCTGGGTGGTACACGACAGGATAGAGCCGCAAAACGTCCCCTCCGACACCACCGTCATCAGGCTGAGGGAAAGAAGAGAACTGCAGCGAATTGAAATCGAATTCGATATTGAGTGATTCTTTCGATTTTTATCGGCTATACCACTATTCCAATGGATTGGGTTCCAGGCTTGCGCCCGTTTAATGGCCGCCGGCGGGCCGTTGACTTGATATGGAACAGAGTACACGTAAATTTTCAGGGGGGGATAAACTGAAAAAAAACCGTATGCTTCAGCTGACGGATTGAAAAGCTCAGCAAATAACTCCCCTTTTTAAAGGGGGTTAGGGGGGCTTTAGGATATATATGAGACGTTGCCGAGGGGTTTCCGAAAGGATTTTTTTATATGTAAAACTTCGTCTAAGTCATCCCCTGCTATTTTACTTGCGCACTGCACTCTAATGAATCTGAAAATCATACATTAAAACGAAATAGCATCACATCTCCATCATTAACTACGTACTCTTTACCCTCTTGCCTCATTTTACCTGCTTCTTTTGCAGCTTTTTCTGACCCCAGTTCCGTGTAATCCCTGAATGAAATGGTTTCGGCACGTATAAAACCTTTTTCAAAGTCTGTGTGGATTACCCCTGCGGCCTGCGGTGCTTTTGTCCCTTTTGTAATGGTCCAGGCACGCACTTCTTTTGGGCCGGCCGTAAAATAGGTGATAAGACCCAGGTTTTCGTAGGCTCCCCGTATCAGCCTGTCGAGGCCAGACTGATTTACACCAAGTTCTTCCAGGAAGAGTTCTTTTTCATCAGGTTCAAGTTCAGCAATTTCAGCTTCAATTTTTGCACAGAACATCACAAGACCGTCGTTGAATTCATTTGCAATTTTTTTCACTAACTCTACATATGCATTACCTGTGTTAAGTTCATGTTCAGCAACATTACAGGCATACAATACCGGCTTTTCTGACACAAGAAACAAATCTTTAAACACATCTTTTTCATCCTGTTCCGCTTCAAACACACGGGCTGTTTTGCCCGATTCAAGGTGAGCTGCCAGTTTTTCGGCAACCAAAAGGCTGGCAGCAATTTTTTTATCACCGCTTTTAGCCTCTTTTTTCAGTTTATCGACCCTTTTTTCAATCGATTCAAGATCTTTCAGTATCAGTTCATCTTCGATAATCCTGATATCACGTTCCGGGTCAACAGAACCTTCCACATGGATAATATCATCATCATCAAAACAACGTACTACATGAACAATTAAATCCACTTCCCTGATGTGAGATAAAAAAGCATTCCCCTTACCTTTTCCCTCTGACGCACCTTTGACGAGCCCAGCTATATCCACAAACTCAATGGTAGCGGGAATGGTACTTTTGGGCTGAACCAGCTTTGTGAGCAGATCGAGGCGCGGATCGGGCACTGTCACAAGCCCGATATTCGGGTCTATGGTACAAAAGGGGAAGTTAGCCGATTCTGCCCCGGCATTACTTAGCGCATTAAAGAGTGTTGATTTGCCGACATTAGGCAAACCAACTATACCACATTTTAAATTCATTCTTAAAGTCTGAGATTGTTGAAGAGATAGTTGATATTATTAACAGCAAACTGTTGTTAATCCAGTGAATTTTGTTCAATGAATTGTTGCTCGGGAAGCAGTACTGCAGTTAGTTTGCCGTAGCCCAGCTCGGTATAAACGCAGCCTGTATCGATACCAATCATTTTATTTTTCCTGATTGGATATGGGCGGGGAGTGTGTCCAAATACAACGGTTTTTTCCCATGGAACATCAAAAGCGTTCAGATGATCTCTGCCCCAAAGAAAAAAGTGCTCTGCAGATGGATCGTCTTTACTTTGCTCAATTGTTTGGTGAGGTGGTACTCCTGCATGAACAAAAAAATAATCTTTTGTATCATAGTATAAAACTGTGTCGAGATAAAAATCAAGATGCTCAACGGGGAGATCTTGTGGTCTTCGAATATTATTGTAAGATTTCAGTGTACTCCCGCCGCCATTGTAAATCCAGTTTTCCAGCTCATTTCCTGAGATAGCGTCCAGTAACATTTGTTCATGGTTGCCCCTGAGAAAAATACACTCCCTGTCGTAGCGTACATCCAAAAGAAAATCAATCACATCTTTAGAGGATGGCCCCCTGTCGATATAATCTCCGATAAAAACATGGGTAGCATCTTTATACGGCTTAAGCCTGGTCCACAAAGTTTTTAACGAACGAACACAGCCGTGAATATCCCCAATTGCTACTATTTTCTTATCCATTAACTAACGGTTAGAGGCTTCAATTAGTCCTCTTCCTTTTTTCTTAATTCTATTTTCCTTTTTCAGGCTTGACAACACTGCGTCAAGAATGCCATTTACAAAATTACCGCTTTTTCTCGTTGAGTAATCTTTTGCCAATTCGATCGCTTCGTTGATGGTAACTTTTGCAGGTATATCATCAAAATAGAGCAATTCAGTTATGGCCATTCTCAGTAACAGTTTATCAATTACTGCAAGCCTGTCAACATTCCAATTGTCAATGTGCTGGCCAATAATCTGGTCGAGCTCATCTGTATGATCTGCTGTAATAAGAAGCAATTTTTCGGCAAACCTTATTCCGTCAATATCATTTTTCAGCAAAAATTTGATTATGTGTTGAGTAGCCTCCTGCGTAGAATTTTTTCCAATTTCTACGGCATAGATGGATTTAAGTGCAGCTTCGCGGGCAGCTCTGCGGTTTTGCATGAAAAATAAAAGACTGTCAAAATTTATAAAGGTCTGTAAGTTACGAAGCTTTCCCTTCAGCCGAAAGAACGAAGTTTACTGAATGTTGCGATTCAACCGGAAGCATTGCTATATTTGATCATTGCACGGGTTCATAGCTCAGTTGGTTAGAGCGCCACGTTGACATCGTGGAGGTCGGCAGTTCGAATCTGCCTGAACCCACAGGTATAACCACCCTCTATAGCTTTAAAACGTACATTTTACAAAACACTCCTTTCCTGATTTACGGTCAATATTCGCAATATCAGGCAGGATAAGATCACCTGCCTGCCATCCCCTCCCGCTTGATTTGTCAGTTATGGAACTTCCAAAACATCACGTTCATCGATTACACTCACAGAAAGAATATCTCTCTTAATAAGACTGAGAGTATAGAATTCAATTACCACATTGCGTGGGTAGTTGTAATAATACTGCAAGCCTGACCCATGATATTTATCGTTTTCTCAGTCAGTACATTCTCACTTAAAATATATTTCCCCCTGTTATATAGATGATATGAAAACAATAATGCATTTTGAGATGGAATTTTATTTGGTCTTCAATACGCATCAGTAATAGCCGGCATCCCTTTGAATCATGTGGAATCTTATTCTGCCCATAAAATGACTCGCCAGCTTCTTCATCTCGTGAGCTCTGGATTCAATTAAATGTTCTGATTCCTGTATCGATGCCAATATCCTCGATAACTCTGCTATATTATAACACACAAAAAGTCTATGATTGAATCATTCTTTATAAAACGTTCCTCTAGGACTAAATGGCATAATTTACGATAAACAAATTTGCAGACCACAGAACTCCATTCTGACCCAGTTTGATGTATGTAAATATGCCCGGGGGAATTCCAATAAAAAAATGCCAAGATTGTTTTTACCTCAGTCCAATGGGTAATTTCTACAGCCTGATTAAAAAAGTTTTCGGATGATCCAAGTTAATGAAATGTAATTTATCGCCTATCATAAATTCATCTGGCAATCTCACGATTATATCTCCAGAGAGAACTATTTCAGATTCCAGTTTGATTAATCCCATGGCAATATTCTATAGATACATTGAAAGAATACAAAAAAAGTGCTTCCCGATTAGCTTATTGTGAATATTTCGCAGCATTATTTATAAGGTTACATAAATAAATGCAAGCAATTTTACATAACGGCCTGCGATTTGTGTTGCAGGAAGACCATTTTTGATGGTCAGTCATCTGTAAATATGAACCGGTCTGCAGTTACCATTGTTATAAAGCAATTTTTATAGATTATTTAACCCGGATTATTCACAACCTGGAAATCGCTTCGCTCGGAGCGCCTTTTTTTCTGGTAACTCAAATTTGGGCTACTCTATATTTCAAGTATGACTAATATTATCAATAACTTGATATTATAAAACTTTCTATTCGTGAATAATCCGGGTTAAACAATCCTAATGTATGTACCCATCCGCCATAATTTTTCGAGGGGACCCATCTTATATTTCGCTAAATACCATTCACTAAAAAATACCTGAACCAAAAAAATAAATAGAGCAAGTGGTAGTATGAAAATCGGTTCAAAGTGACCGATCCAACCCAATCCGTAGCCATAAAATATTGTGGTACAGATTACAGTTTGCAGAAAGTAGTTTGTAAGTGCCATACGTCCGACAGGTGCAAATCGATGCAGGAAGGCTGTAGCATTATTTTCTTCCAGACATTTCAGAATGAAACCACTGTAACCCAACATCAACAGAGGCGCCCCGATTATGATACTATACATTTGAATCAGCATCCACAAATCAAAAATTACAGGGTCCTGATAATGGTAGCTTGTTGCGTAAATAACGGAAAACATAATCCCAGCAATAAGTAGTTTCCACCTATGGGGGATAAACAGCGATCTCAACAATGTTGGGTTTTGTAACAGCCCTTTTCTGCCGATCAGAAAACCAAACAGGAAGATGGCAATGATAAATGGAATTCCCATGGGAGTAATAAACATACCCGTCCATGCAAGGCCAATTTCTTCACCTCTGTAAGCCATCATTTCTGAGAAAGTTCCTGTTAAATAGACTTCATAACCACGAGCAAGCATATTAATAAATTCCTCATTCGCTTCCACAAAACCCTGCTTTATACCGCCCGCTACGTCGGGCATACTCATACCCCACATAATGAAGAATATGAGAAGAGTAAAAAACAGCAGAAAACCACCTGCAAAAACAACAATCCAAACCTTTATAGTTTTATCTGTTCTATATAAAAAAAGCATGATGATGATTCCTGAGATTGCATAAGGAGCAAGAATATCACCCGCCCAGAAAAACATAGCATGTATTATACCGATCAAAAACAGAAGAAACATCCTGCGAAAGAATACACGTCTGATAGGCAAATCTTTAATTTTGAGGCGTTCTGTGAATATGTAGAATCCGAGACCAAACAGAAAAGAGAATAGAGTAATAAATTTTCCTTCAAAAAATACCCGACTAAAAAAAAGAAAGGTCTGGTTATACCATTCTGTCCACATCTCGCTGCCTGCGACAAGGATGGCAATAGGGTTAGAAAAAATGTAGAGGTTCACAACCAAAATACCGAAGAGTGCGATACCTCTTAAAATATCAAGATCGACAATTCTTTCAACGGGCTTAACTGGTGCGGCAACCGTAGGTTCCGGCAGGATTTCAATTTTATTCATAATTGAGCGTCATGATGATATGATAATAAAGTTCTGTTCTCCCAAATACTGTGCAAATTGGTTAGTTGTTCTGTTTTATAAAGGCCTGCCATTTCAGCGGCGTGGCGATCATGTAGAAATATTAGCAATAAACGCTTTTACACGTCAGCAGGATACGAAGTACCTTGAAGCGTTATTCTTGGTTATAAAGTATTGATTATTAATATCGCTTTCAACATAATTTTCTCATTAAAATCTCAATCCGACAAGTACCTGTGGCACAAATATTACCATATCACCTATAAACTCGGATCTGGATTTGTCTTCCAGGCCCGGCCAGCGATGTTGTGCCCAAACGGGATGGCCCAGCCCTGGCTGCACGTTGAGTGAAAGGTTAAAAGGAAGGGCGAAGCGGTATCCTGCCCGGTACTCAATCCACAGCTCAAAACCTTTGTAGGTGCGTCCGTCAACGAATGATTCAAAATGGTTGTAAGCCGGCCACAGTTCAACTTCAAGATTAAAATTTCGCCAGAAATAGTAACGGTAACTGAGTGGAATAGTCCAGGCGTTAGACTGCCCCATTGGTACAACATCATCGTTTCTCCAGTTTTGAAAAGCGAAGCCAAAGCCGAGCTCGCTGTGTTCGGTTATATGGTATCCCGCCTTCACCATATAGATCCGTACAATCGGGAAGGTAAGGCTGGTTTCCACTGTCCACCTGCGGTCAATCTTAAACTGGTCAACATCTTCGGTTGCATCAATTAGTTGAGCAAATTCAGATTTTTCCAACAATGAATTTACGGCAAAAAGATCATTTGAAATCAAAACAACTAACAAAATAAAAATGAACATTGTTTTCATAATTTCCTCATAATGTATAAGATGTAGCTATAATAATTTTTGTAGGTTTTATAGAGGTTTGCCTCCACCTCTAACTCATTTTTCACAATTCTGCAGGCTTCCTCTTCATTGCCATACAGTTTTAAAAAGTTCTGTTTCTGTACTTCCATCTGATCATAATAATTTCGCTGCCATCCATATTCAGGCAGTGTAAGAAATGCCAAAGGCTGGTAGCCGCATTCTTCAATCACAGTGATTTTTCCAGTTATTGTTCCGATTTCAGGATATGCGGTATTCCAGTAATCACGGATTTCTTCCGGTATATCCCGTTCAAGCCAGGTGATTTCTGAGGCTACGAGATACCCACCGGGTTTCAGAAGCCGTTTCCATTCTTTTAGTCCCCGCTCAAATCCCATTATGCAGATCGAAACTTCCGACCAAATCACATCATAAATCTTTTCATCGAAGGGAAGTTCAAACATGGAAGCGTTGAAGGTGGTTATCGTTCCTTTCAGTGTTTCCTTTTTTGCTCGTTCATCAAGTTTTTTCAGAAAAGTATCATACACATCCACAGCAGTGATTGTACATGGGGAAATACGTGCAAGTGTGAGAGACTGCCCGCCCGTACCGCAACCCACATCCAGTATCTGTGGATTATTGGGTAAATGTTCCAGCAAACGGTAAGCCAGTTCTGTGTACTTGTCATCACCCGGCCCCTGCCTGTCGAGTTTTTTGAAAAACTCTATGAAATAATCAGTCATTTTTTCCATCTGTTTATCAGGATCAACGTAACATTGTATTATGTTCAGAAATTGTCGGGAGAAATCCCCGCCAAGAATGGAGGGGATTCATTTTTGCACTAAACATATCCCAAACATGTGGTATGATTTATAAATCAGCCACTTCCACTTCCGGCTTCGCCACTGTCATCCGTTTTATATTTTTTTCATCGAAAAGCTCATCCAGCCAGTCGAAAACGATCTGTCGGATTATGGTCAGGTTTGGCAGCATATTTTTGCCTGCAGCTCCCATTTCAGCTTTCCCGATGATCAACTCTTTAACGGGATGCTGGATTTTCAGCAACGCTTCATCATGGAATCGTTTCGTGTGCGTGTAGGAAAATTCATCCTCGCCCACCATCAATAAAGTGGGGCAGTTAATGCCGGATGGGTCAAGCTCAAATTCCTTGCAGGCATCCAGCCACCCCCTGATGGAGTCCACGTTCCATCTCCATTTGTATATATCCATCACATTAAACATTCCGGCCAACCATGAACCGAAAATTCTGGTCAGCAACCTGAAACCGGGCGTTTTCTCATATTTTGCTAAAGTTTCAAGTTCTTTTGCCTGCATAACATAGTCATGCATGTTCAGGATGATGCTGTTAAGAATCACTGCCTTTACGCGTTGATCGTTTGCTGCTGCCCTTGCTGCAGTATAGCCTCCCATGCTCGGCCCGAACAGAGCCAGTTTTTCGTTATCCACATCCGGCCGGCTCAGAATATAATCGAGAACCTTACCGATCGGCTTTTCTGATTCAGGCATCATATACATTCCATCGAACGCTGTGCTGCCCATCCCGGGAAGGTCAACCGATACCACGTTGTAACCGCGCTCCTGATCGCCAATACCAAAGATCAGAAACATGTCTTCGCAGTACGATTCACCTCCGCCAACAACATAAAGTGTGGGCCGCGGCGTATTATCATGGCTGCACTTAAGAAAATAGCCGGGCAACATCTTGCCTTCGTAAGGAATTTCGATTGGTTCAATCGCCGGGCTGAATAGCGCGCCGGCTTTCCTGAAGTTATCGGTCGAGCGTTTTCTGAGCTCTTTAAACTTTTCCGTTTGCCTGATTGCACTCAGGCTAAAAAGGGCAGCACGGGCAAAAAAGTATGCTCTCAGGTAGGCATCTCGGGCAGAAATGTAGTGCTTTTTTTCGAAGCAGTTATCGGCAGCCTTTTCAAGCCTTTGCGACATCGCACTCATATTTTTAACCCAGGAAGCTGTATCGTACTGGCCTACATCCAATACAGAATAAAAAGCTTCTCCAACATCTGCCCCTCCACGTGCTCCAAATGCCAGCAAATACGAAAAGTAGGCATCGGCGATGGGATTCTTGTAGTAAAACTTCATTCGGCCAACAAGTGGCTTATTGTACTTGGGAACTTCGTATTTAGGAATATTATTCCCTTTTTCGGATTGATAGTTTTTTGCTCTCATCTTCTTGTGGTTTTAAGTGATCATTGACTGTTTCACTTGAAATTTATCCACATAAAGAGATTCGGCGTTAGTAAAAAAGAAGTTAATTTTGGTAAAAAATCAGTCGGAAGATGAGAAATGCCTACGATACTCAGCCGGTGTAACCCCGCTCATTTTTTTGAAAAACTTTACAAAATGGCTGTAATCATCGAAGTTTAACGACCAGGCGAGTTCCTTGATTCCTGTATCGGTGGTTGTTAACAAGGTTTTAGCGTGCAGGAAAATGATATCATTTATAATCTGTTTAGGTGTTGTATTGTAAACCTTTTTTACAGATTCAATCAGGTAAGCCGGAGTTACACCCAGCAAAGAAGCGTAATAAGCTACCATCTTGTTATTGTGATAGTGCTCAAAAACGAGGCTTTTAAATCTTGTAGCGATCTTCTGATATTGTAATTCCACAAAGCTGCCGGTGGTTTTCATCCGGGAAACGATGCGGTTCACAAAAACAATAATAATTTGCAGAAGATTACGGATAACGAGGATGTTTTCTTCTTTCATCTCCTTTTGTTCCATCAGCATAAGCTCAAAAAAATTGCTGAAAACCTGGTAGTCGTCCTTGCTTAGGTTAAGTACAAGTGGCTGCAACCGGTGAAGAAAACCATAGCTTTCGGTGAGATGTGTAATGCTCTGCAGGTTTAAAAAACATTCTTTCACATTAACGACGTAACCGTCCCAATTTCCAGTTTTTTCCCAATGAAGTATTTGTCCCGGCAGATAAATCACCATCGTGTATTCTTCGATAACCTTATGGGAATCAAAAACTCCTACTTTTGCAGGGAGAATACTGCCAATGGCAAATTGGTAATAGGTTGTGCGAAAAGGACCCATTTTTTGGACGATTTTATCACCCAGTTCACTGAAGCGGAATACATGAAATTCGTCATGATTTGATCGTACCAGGGCATTAGCATCAGCGTAATAATTATTAAAGTTAAGATAAGTTTTGATATCTGGTTCCGGTACCATATCTCATATGCTGTAAGTTATTGAACTGCAATTAAAAAATTCTATAAAATTGGTCAGGCAGAAAAATAGGATGATGAATTATAACGATTCGGCTTTTCTGCAGAATTATCATCGTTCTTAAAGAGTATATCTCTTCAACTATTCGTAAACTGTCAAGGATACATCTTACATTCAAATAGTTGCCCTTCATTATTTTAGTGATTTCTTTATAATTTGCCACAAGAACAATATTCCAATAAAGAGCATGAGAATTTCAAGTATCCAAAACCGTACCTGAAAAACGCCTGTTTCCATAATGACTGGAGGAAAAACAGGTAGAAATGCATTAAATGTTCCGTGTGCAATCAATCCTGAAATGGGTCTGCCGTCGGACTTCTTTATAACCCAGGAAAGAAAAAAGGATAAACCAATACATCCAATGGTAAATGCAATAAACGGCATATAGGCTTGTAATGTGCCGGGCATAAACCATAAGGGAAGATGCCACATAGCCCATATCAATCCCAAAATGATGTTCCCAGACCATATACCATACCTGGATTCTAAATAGGGCATGATATATCCCCGCCATCCTATTTCCTCTTGTCCACCGCCGAAGAGTACCATAATCAGCCAGTAAACCGGAAAGATGTATAGACTTGGTAACATCATCTCTACTCTCTCAAAACCGAAAAGTTCGGGCAAATACCACGCCGTAAAAGTTCCCAAGCCTATTACCAAAAATATTGCTGCCCATATTTTCACACTGAATCTAAGATCAAAGAATGATTTCAAAAAGGGTTTTACCTTTGAACTACCTTCAAGTGTTTTTACTGCATAAATTGCTCCTATAGCCGGACCAAAGGCTCCCAAAATGACGGCCGGTAGTGAAAGAGACAGTATCAGGTCTTTACTTATGTTCAGTATTCCAAAGCCCACTAATACAAAAGGCAGCCATATGAGCCATGACCATAAAAATGTAATCGCAAAAAATCGTAATGGAATTTTATTATTCATTATTCTAAAATTATTTAAATCATATAACTTCCATCGGGGAAAGCGGTGTACTTTCTTTTACAAATCAATTACCCTTTCCGGCACAACACCACAGGCATGCTTTCGGCTTCAGCCTGTGAACCGCATCCGGTACTCACTATCATCTAACCATACAAATCAGCTTAGTTTATCCATAATATTCGATGATGAAGGCTCCGGTGAGACTAATCAGCATTAGTAAACCAAGTTTTTTTTTCATACCCAGATTACTGTATTTATGATAATTGATGATTAATTATTATTAATTTAGAAAACATTTTACATTGATAGTATCCTAAAAACCTTCGAATATCATCACAACTCACTGCGATCAAGGATCTTTACATTGCTTAATGATTACAATATTGCTTTTTCCAGGATGTGTTCAATATCGATATTGCGTTTCATTAAGCTTCCGGGGTGAATATACTGTTACACATAAAGAAAATGGTTAAACAGCCTGAATTCGCGTTTAAATTTCTTTTTGTTTTCAGGCATGCGGGATATATTCCATGCTGATAAAAATATTCAGAAAACCCATTAACTATTCATGATTAACGAACCGTCTTATTTGCCTAATCACGCTGGTTGGATTGAAGTTATTTGCGGGGGGATGTTTAGCGGGAAAACTGAAGAGTTGATTCGCCGTGCAAGACGTGCTCATATTGCCGGACAGCAGGTTGTAATCGTTAAACCTGCAGTTGACAACCGCTATAGTGAAAGTGCGGTAGTTTCTCATGATGATACGTCACTTCCGGGTCTCACCGTAAATACGGCTGACCAGATAATCCTGCTAACTTCATCAGCCAAAGTGGTTTGTATTGATGAAGCTCAATTTTTTGATGACCGGATTGTGGAAGTTGCAAATACACTCGCCAACGACGGTAAACGTGTGATTTTAGCCGGACTGGATATGGATTATCTGGGACAGCCTTTTGAGCCTATGCCCCAGCTCCTTGCTATTGCCGAGTATGTAACCAAACTCCATGCCATTTGTGCAGAAAGCGGAATGCTCGCGCATTATTCTCAGCGTGTGGTTGAATATCCGGACCAGGTTCTTGTAGGAGAAAAAGACGCCTACGAACCACGCTCAAGACTCTGCTTTCGCCCGCCTTTGGATAAGAAACGGGGCAAGCCCCTCCCACCTATCAATCAAACTAACCAAAAAACCGAAACCCAGAAAGGTCTATAAATGGAAATAATCAGAGGCGCCATAGGCATGGTGGCCATCATCGGTATTGCACTTGCATTCAGCAATAACCGCAAGGCAGTAAACTGGAGGCTTGTAGGTACCGGCCTCGGTATTCAGTTTGTATTGGCAATTTTTATTTTAAAAGGAACTGTAATGGCTGAATTTTGGTCGCCGCTTGGATGGCCAAAAGCATTCTTCAGCTGGGTGTCCAGCTTTTTTGTTATCGTTCTGGATTTTACAACTGCGGGAGCAGAATTCATCTTCGGCGACCTTGCCAGAAGCCCGGGTATGGAGGGAAGTATCGGGCATTTCTTCGCTTTCCAGGTGCTGCCAACAATTGTCTTTTTTGCATCCCTCACCGCCATATTTTATCACTACGGAATATTGCAAAAAGTGGTGGATGTCATGTCGCGCGGCATGCAGAAACTTATGGGAACGTCAGGTGCCGAGTCTTTATCAGTTGTTGCCAATATTTTTGTAGGCCAAACAGAATCGCCCCTTGTCATAAAGCCCTACATTGAAAAAATGACCAGTTCCGAAATTCTAACAATTATGACAGGCGGTATGGCCACAATTGCCGGGGGTGTGATGGCAGCTTATGTGCAGATGCTTGGAAATTCATACTCTATCGCACAGGGTGTGCCACTCGATGTAGGCCGCCTGCTATTCGCTGAACAACTTCTGGGGGCCAGCCTGATGGCAGCACCCGCTGCTCTTGTAATTGCTAAAATTTTATTTCCTGAAACTGAAGAATCCGTTACAAAAGGAAATGTGAAAATGAGTGTTGAAAAAACCGATGCCAACGGTATTGATGCCGCCGCAACAGGTGCAGGGGTAGGACTTAAGCTCGCACTGAATGTCGGAGCCATGCTTTTAGCTTTCATCGCACTTCTTGCAATGGGAAACTATTTTCTATACGAAATCGGTGAAATTACCGGAATTAACGCTCTCTTTCCCGATTTTGATCTTACAATACAATCACTTCTTGGATGGGTGATTGCACCAATTGCTTTTATTGTAGGCGTGCCATGGGCGGATGCCGTGAACATGGGCTCTTTGCTGGGCACAAAAGTTGTATTGAACGAATTTGTTGCATACCTGCAAATGGCAGATATGGTTGAACAGGGAGTGCTGAGCCCTAAAACAATTACAATGGCTACTTTTGCGTTATGTGGCTTTGCAAATTTCTCCTCAATTGCCATACAAATCGGGGGCATCGGGGGCCTGGCTCCTAACCGGAAATCAGAACTGGCAAGCTTTGGCTTGCTGGCAGTATTGGCTGGTTCACTGGCCAATCTCATGACTGCAACGATCGCAGGTATGCTTTTTTAATTACGTTTTTTTGGTACTGCATGAAACCTTATGGGTACCGAATAGTCCCGGTTGTTTAATATATTTTCGACCAATGAAGCTCAGGGCTGTCAGCTATCAGCTTTCAGATTATACTTCCAATATATAGCATATTACATATGAAATATGACCCAATGGTAACCCATTACAGCGGAATATAATACTGGTTGGCTGATAGCTGATAGCTGATAGCTGATAGCTGATAGCTGATAGCTGATAGCTGATAGCAAAAAACAATATCTTTATCTTAATCACAAAGCCGAACCCACAACGTTTCCTATACAACTTTTTTTTAAGAATTTAAATAATGAATCTGTTCAACACTACACTTGGCATCCTGATAGCTTTCTTTTTTTATCATTCGGATATTGGAAATCATTACATATTGCATTCCAATTCCAATCATGAAGTTATTGTGGCAACAATAAATGGCGAGCCTGTTTTTTTATCGGAATTAAGTCGCCAATTTAACCGAAACCCAATCTATGATTCAGGTAGCAGTATCAGGGAACAGCTTCAGGATTTTCTTCCGGCATATGTTTTTTACAGGCTTAAGTTATTGGAAGGTATTGAAGCAGGGTTTCAAAGCGATGAGGAACTTCTCACCGAATTCAGGACATTTGCACGTGAAGCAGCCTATGGCTACTGGCTTGATAATACTATCAAAGAGAACATCATCAACACTTTTAAAAACAGAATGGCTGCAGAAAGGAAGGCTTTTCACATATTGACGGAACTACCTTCCAATGCCTCTGCAATTGAAACTGAAACCGCATTCAGGCGGATGCTGGAAGCACGTGATGAACTTCTGTCTGGTACTGATCCGGAGGAAGTGAATTTAAAATTCAGCTCTTCCCGAAACGGTGTCCCTATGGGTGGTTCACTGCCCTGGATTACGGCAGGAAGAACCGTTCAGGAATTTGAAAATGCTCTATTTGACCTCGAAGAAGGTGAAATATCAATGCCTGTCCGTTCTCAATTCGGTTACCATATTATTTTCCTGGAGAAAATTAGAGAACGATCACCCGAGCGAATGGTCAGCCATATATTTTTTCAGCCGGTTGAAGACGATTCTGTAAAAAAACGTGTAGATCAGGCTTACCGTGCACTTGCTGATGGTGAAGACTGGAACAGTGTTGCAGAACTTTACAGCATGGACAGCGCGAGTGCAACCCGTGGAGGAAATATCGGATGGGTGGGTTATGGAATGCAATTTCCTGAACCATTTGTGGATGTGGTGATGCAGACCAGAATCGGTGAGCCCTATTCTGAACCAATGGAGATGGAGTATGGATATCATATCATAAGGATTGATTCTGTACGGACCTTTGAGAATGACGGGCAGCTGAATGAATACGTGCTTCATCAGTTAGAGCGTTTGCAGCGGCTTTCACCAGGCCATGATGAAGTATATTCACACATTAGAGAGTTAGGCAATCTGAAGATTCATGAAAATATCAGAAGTAAAATATTATCAGAGCCAGAAACCGGTATAAGTTTTCTAATGGATTATCATGATGATGTTATCATTACTTATTTTGGTGAAGATATTCCTGTAAATCGTTTCATCGAATTTCTTGAAATATCCAATCAAACCGAAAAGATAAACGAAACTATTTTCGACGAGTTTATCACTGAATTGGTGAGAGAGTCACTAATCTGGGCAACAAACCAATACTTTCCGGAGTACCAGGCAAGTATGTCAGAGTTTTTAGACGGGCTTATCGTTTTCAAAGTAAATGAGGAATTTATATGGAATCCGGAAAAAATGGACCGGGTAAAACTGGAACAATTCTATCTTGAAAATATCAACCGGTACCAGTTAGATCATAACTACACCTATTACAGGTTCAGTTCAGTATCTGATAGCACGATAACGGAGGCATATGAGGCATTGAATAATGGAGAAATTCCAGAAAATATTGAAAATCGTTTTCCCGGTATCCAGGTTTTGAGTAACTCGACCAGGAACCCAAATTCAACCGCTTACTCTATTCTTGCAAATCTGAATCCCGGTGATATTTCAAAAATTGAAAGCAGCGGTTCTCTTAAATACTTTTACTATCTTGTTGAGGTTGAAGAACCTCGTTCCATGACATTTGACGAAGCTTTTTACCGGGTTGCCAATGATTATCAGCCTATTCGTGAAGAAGCCTATCTCAAGAAATTAATGGATAAATATCAGGTTGAACTTTATCCCGAAAATATTTGAGTTTTGATGTTCAGAAATACAATATTTACTGTAATATTGTTACCACTCATTATCTCATGCACCGAAAAACAAAGGTCTGCAGATAGAGTTGTAATTGCTTCTGTTGCAGGGGAACGGCTTACTTTGCAACAGGCTTTCGATGATATACCACCGGATATCCTGAAGGAAGATTCCATCCATACGATCTATGCATATGCCAACCAATGGATTCAATCGAGGGTAGCCATTGATCATGCACAACAAATCGGAATTCAAAACACCCCCGATTTTATGAAAAAAATGGACAGATACCGCAATCAACTTCTCGAAACACTTCTTGTGGAATATATCATTGCTCAAAATGAAGCGGAACTCGAAGTATCCCGTGAGGAAGCACAAAACTATTACCAAACCAATCGTGACCAATTTCTTCTTGATGAGAAATACATCCGGTTCAGACACCTGGCAACAAATACACGAACCGCAGCTGAGAATGCAAACAGGGAAATAATGGCCGGACAAGACTGGGAGGAAATTGTGGAGAGGTACAGTGTTGATCCTGAATTGCAACTGCGCCATTCAACTCAGTTTTGGCCTATTTCAATTGCCGCTTCAGATTTGCCTCCTGTAAATCAGCAGTTACGAATTATGGGAATAACAGAACGTTCTCCAATCATTTTTTTCAGAGGCCAATATCATTGGGTGCAGGTGATGGATGAACGCAGGGAAGGTGAATATCCCGATCTTGAGTGGCTGATCCCGCAAATAGAGCGTTGGTTAAAACTTGAAAAGTCCAGAAGATTGACAAATGCTTATCTCAGGAATCTTTATCTTCAGGCAGAATCTAATAATGAAATTGACCTGATAAACGTTAGTGACCTTGAATCACTGATTTATCAATAATTTTAACATCATCCAATTTGATGAAACTTGCACTAAAGTTTACACTAATACCCTTTTTTATTATTTCCAGCGTACTTTCCTCATTCAGTATTGCCTACAGTCAATCCAATGCCGACCGTATTGTAGCGATCGTTAACGACCGGATTATTTTGAAATCTGATGTGGATGATGAAATCAGAACGTTTATGAGGCAGGCAGAAGTTGAAGGTTCTGAGATTCCGTTTTCTGAAGATTTGTGGTACAGCGCACTTCAAAGTATGGTTGATAATTATGTACTGCTTGAAAAAGCGAGAATCGATTCCATTGTAGTAGGTGATGACCTTGTTGACAGGCAAATGGATCTTCGGATCAACCAGCTTGTGCGGCAGGCCGGCAGTGAAAGAGCACTTGAGGACGCTTTTGGCCAAAGTATTATTCAGATACGTGCAGAATTCAGGGATCAATTCCGGGAGCAGATGATTGTACAGGAAGTTCAGAATTCCAAGCTGAGAACGGTAACGATTACCAGACCTGAAGTTGAGGAATTCTTCAACAGCATTCCCGAGGACAGAATCCCGATAATCCCTGAGCAGGTTGGGGTGTCACAAATAGTGATCATACCGCCTCCGCTTGAAGAGGCGAAACAGCAAGCCTACGAAAGGGCAAGGGCACTGCGAGACTCTGTTGTAACATACGAACGCGATTTTGAAGTAATGGCCCGCCTTTACAGTGAGGATGGAACCGCGCAGCGGGGAGGCCTTATCCCCATGCTGCCAATGAGTGAGCTGGTGGCAAACTATTCGGCCGCTGCCTCTGCACTTCAGCCCGGTGGCATATCAGAAGTGGTTGAAACCCAGTTTGGTTTTCACGTGATACGGCTGAACCGCAGAGTAGCCGATAATATTGAAACCAATCATATACTCATCAGGGTGCCGGAGGATGCCATTGACGAACAGGCAGCTATAGATAAACTAAACGCACTGCGTGACAGTGTTTTGGTGCACGGCGAACGTTTTTCAGATCTTGCACGCAGGCATTCGGAAGATGAAGAAACTAGAGGTTTTGGAGGAAGGTTATATGATGAACGTACAGGGTCGCGCCTGATGCCGATTAATCAACTTGAACCAGCCCTTTACAGAATCGTTCTTCTGCTTGATGATGAAGGCCAAATATCTGAGCCAAGGTCATATAATCCAAGAAACCCAACCGTGAACCGTGCCTTCCGGATTGTTCGGTTAGACAGGCATATTCCTGAACACAGGGCTAATTTAAAAGACGATTATGACAGACTTCGGGACCTTGCTTTGCAACAGAAGCAGGCAATAAAAATGGCAAAATGGATCGATGATATCAGAAGTGAGGTTTATGTAGAATTCAAAATTCCAATGCCGGAGAATATTGAAGGCATAATGCCAATTGAAGAACCCGTATCTCTATAAATTTATTTATGACATCTCCTATTCCTGAGACGCCTGAAAAGGCTGCTGCTTTTTTCAGCAGTTCTTTTCAGCAAATTAAAAATGAAATAGCAAAAACCGTTGTTGGCCAAAAAGATGTGATTGATCAGCTTTTGATCTCACTATTTTCAAGGGGACATTGTGTACTGGTGGGTGTACCGGGACTTGCAAAGACCCTCTTAATACAGACTTTAGCTCAAACACTCAATCTTTCTTTCAGCAGAATCCAGTTTACACCCGATTTGATGCCGGGCGACATTACCGGCACCGAGGTTATTGAAGATGATAAAGAAACCGGAAGAAAGGCATTTAAATTTATAAAAGGACCAATATTTGCCAACATCGTGCTGGCAGACGAAATTAACCGAACACCGCCTAAAACCCAGGCTGCACTTCTCGAAGGAATGCAGGAATATAACGTAACTGCATCCGGGCAGACTTTCAGGCTCGACCGGCCGTTTTTTGTACTGGCTACTCAGAATCCGATTGAACAGGAAGGCACCTACCCGCTGCCAGAAGCTCAACTCGACCGTTTCATGTTCAATATATGGCTCGATTATCCCGACCTGGAAGAAGAAAAACAGATTGTAAGCCAAACCACATCTCCCCGGAAGGTTGAAATTAAATCCATTCTAGAAAAAGAGCAGATTATGGAAATCCAGGAGATGGTGAGAGAAGTGCCCCTCCCCGAACATGTACTGCATAAAACCGTAAAATTGGTTTCTGAAACCAGGCCAAAAAACCCGCAGGCTCCCGAATTTGTTAAGAAATACCTGAGCTGGGGAGCAGGTCCCAGGGCATCCCAATACCTTGCTCTCGGCGCGAAAACAAGAGCACTCTCACAAGGCCGTTACAATGTAGAAATGGATGATATCAACGCACTCGCAGTCCCCGTTCTCAGGCACCGGATTGTGACAAATTATGCAGCCGAGGCAGAAGGTCTTACTACCGTAGATATCATTCAAAAACTGTTGAAGCGACTCTAATAAACAAGCAGCGTGATGATCTATGGAATTTTTCAAGGTATCAGCCCGGTTCTGCCTGCATTACTGATCATTCTGCTTGCCGCAATCTCTTTTTCAATTGCATGGTGGAGCTATACACATCTGCAAATCCTGAAACCTTCTGTTAAATGGGGATTAATCTCATTACGGGCTGCAGCACTTTTTATCCTTGTCATTCTATTATTGAACCCTTTTATCACACGGCAGGTATCTCTCAGCGAAAGCCCTGCCGTTGCGGTTTATTTTGACAACAGCCAGAGCATGTCGGTTGAACGCGGCGAATATTACGGCATCCAGACATACAGGCAACTTGTGGAGCAGTTTGATGGCGGAAAACAGGATAACCTGCGGTACGATGAATTTCTTTTTGATGAAAATATTATTCCCGGCAGCGATTTAACACTTACCGGAACACGTACCAATATCAGTGATGTGATGGAACACATCCGGGAAAATGAGAACCGTTACCGGGCAGCCATCCTTTTTTCGGATGGAATCGTAACCCATGGACGAAATCCAGTTTTTGCTGCGCAAAACCTTTCTATACCCGTTATTACGGTACCCGTTGGCGATACCACTACCGTGAGGGATATTGCAGTGGCGGGTGTAGATTATGTTCAAACCGGGTATACATTCACCCGTCAAACAATCAGGGCTGAAATTCAGCAAGAGGGATTTGAGGGAGAAGAGGCAGTAGTACAGTTTATTAAGGAAGGTGAAGTTGTTGACAGCCAATTACTTGAGTTTACGGCCCCCTCAAGCAGCCAGGTGGTGGAATTCTTTGTGGAATTTGATGAACCGGGCTTTTTTGATTTTGAGATAAATATTCCGGCCCATCCCGACGAATTTACCGATCAAAACAACAGGGAAATTTTTGCCATTGAAGTGCTGGATGATAAAACAAGAATACTTTCACTTGCTTTTGAAGTTCATCCGGATGTTGCAACGATCAGAAGATTGATTGCGACTGATCAGCAAAACGAGCTTACTGCTTCCACATATCTTGGTAATAACCGGTTTGCCGGTGAAGATCCACGTAACATCAGTGAACCTTTCGACCTGATTGTACTTCACGGTCTGCCTGCTGTTGGTTCACCGCTGTTTGATTGGGTTGAATCCAGGAATGCCCCTCTTCTATATATGGCCCTTCCCGGTAGTTATATGCAGAAATCTGACAGTAATGCAGCCCGCTTGATAGGTTACAGAATGCTGAGTTCCGGGAACCCTGCTGATGTACAGATAGATAATTTTCTTGGCGGCATATCTCATCCTCTTTTAGAAGTGGATGCTGTTAATTTTCAGCGGTTGCCTTCTCTGAAATCATACCGTTCAGGTTACCAGGTATCACCAGCTGCGCAGGAACTCGCAGGCTTGCTCTTTCAGCGGCTCGAGACAGAGATACCATTACTAATCTCAATCGATACTTCCATTCGCAGAATCGCATCAGTTAATGCTTTTGGATGGTTTCGTTTTGAACAGAGCCAACAGGAAGAAACACGCCGTTTTTTCAATCAACTTTTTACAAACCTGGTTTCTTGGGCTTCCACCCCGCCAGATCAGCGGCTTCTGACAATAGAACCTGTCAAACAGGAATTTACAGAAAATGAAGAAGTTGAAATACGTGCCATGTTGTTTAATGAGCGCGGAGAACCGGAGCCTGAAGCACTTATCAATATCACTGTTTATGATGGTAATATGCCCGAACCCCTGAACAGTTTCAGGATGAATCACTCACAAAACGAAGTCTATTCTGTAAGCATTGGCAATTATCCGCAGGGAATATACCGTGTTGAAGCACGTGCCGTAAAAAATGACCGTGAAATTGGAACGGCTGAATCGCGGGTTAATGTACGACAATCTTCCATTGAGTTTCTGACAACAAAAAGAGACGATAACCTTCTTGAAACGTTAGCCGAAATCACGGCAGGCAGGTTTCTTGATGACCTTGATTTTGATAGCCTTAATATTTTCCTGTCAGAAATAATTTCCGATCAACCGGATGAAGAGTTTTCAGAAGATTTTTTATATCTGTACCGCAGCGGTTTCTGGTTTTTCCTGGTAGTACTTTTATTGTCTGGTGAATGGCTGTTAAGGCGGTCTGTATCTCTTCCATAAAATGTTGACAGTGAATTTGGAGAATAGCGCTTTGGCAATGTTTTGATATGACCGTATATTTATCGAATAATAAAATTAATGATGAACTAACCTAATCAGATAGCATACATGAGTGTATTAGTAGGGAAAGATACCCGTTTAGTTGTACAAGGTTTCACCGGTAGTGAAGGCACTTTCCACGCCGGACAAATGATTGATTACGGAACAACTGTTGTTGGGGGTGTAACCCCCGGTAAAGGTGGGCAAACACATCTTGACAGACCTGTTTTCAATACAGTTGCCGATGCTGTGAACCAGGAAGGCGCCAATACCTCCGTAATATTCGTGCCGCCTGCATTTGCCGCTGATGCGATCATGGAAGCTGCCATTTCGGGCATAAAAGTCATTATTTGTATCACTGAAGGGATTCCGGTACAGGATATGGTGAAAGCCAAACAGGTATGCAAAAATCACGGAGCTACTCTTGTAGGGCCAAACTGTCCGGGCGTTATAACACCCGGTGAGGCCAAAGTGGGTATTATGCCTGCCGTGATATTCAAACCCGGCAATGTAGGCCTTATTTCACGCTCAGGCACCCTTACTTATGAAGCGGTGGACCAGCTCACAAAGGTTGGCCTTGGCCAAACTACGGCAATCGGTATTGGCGGCGACCCGGTAATTGGCACAACGCATACAGATGCTGTAAAACTGTTCAATGAAGATCCCGCCACAGAAGCTATTGTGTTGATTGGTGAAATCGGGGGTTCTGCCGAAGAAGAAGCGGCGGCATACATCAAAGAGCATGTTAAAAAACCGGTTGTGGCCTTTATAGCAGGAAGCACAGCTCCTCCCGGCCGAAGAATGGGTCATGCCGGAGCCATCATTTCGGGTGGACAAGGAACTGCAGCAGATAAAATAAAAGCTCTCAAAAAAGCAGGTGTTACTGTAGCAGAAAGCCCGGCCGATATCGGCGTAACGTTGAAAGAAATATTATAGGCTAATCATCTGATGTGGAGTGAAATCCGACTGAAGATTACCGGTCTCTGATATTCAAAATGCTGAATTGATCTGAAATCGAATATTGGATATCTCCTGTAGGATATTATCCGTCCAGAGGTCATTTAACACCGTGCCCTCCCCTGCTGAGCACATGCAGGCATATTGACAAAAGTTGCAGCTATTTCCATCATTTTTCAATAAAATGCACCTTTTTTCTGTTGAAAAGTGTGCTTTAAGGCTTCATCGAAACGCTAACGTATTGTTTTTCAATAGTCAGGTTTTTTGAGCAAGGTTTGTAGTACACAGGGGGGTATTGACTCATTGGTATGAGATGTGGCATCTTTGTAGCATGTACTTCAAAGTATCCATGCGCCATAACCCCCATAGCGGCCACTCACAGGGCTACTACAGGCTGGTGGAGAGTTATCGAAATGAGTTCAACCGTATTTGTCACCGCACTCTGCTGAACATTGGCTTTGTGGATACCAGTCCTGAAAAGCTCAATTCGATTCGAGGCATACTCAATGACAGGCTCAACAGGCGGGGCAGCCTGTTTGAGGAGCAGGATCCGGAAGTTGCTCAGTTGGCTGATCACTACTGGGAGCAACTTGTGGCTGGTGGAAAAATTGACGTATCTGAGCAGGGGTATGCGAAAAAACAGCGGATGGTGGATGTGGATACCCTCACCCACAACGATGCCAGAGAGGTGGGTGCGGAATGGATGTGCTTTCAGGGAATAGAACAGTTAAACCCAAAAAAGCCGTTAGGCCTTTTTTGCCCTCCGGGCCGACCCCGACAGGGCTGTACGGGACAGGCATTGAAAATCAATGATTTAGCTTTTTTATTTAAAGTAAGAATTCCTGTGAGTTTCAAAGTCGGGGGTTAACCCCGACACTGGAGTTTGGCTAACATCTGACGTTAATCAGTGCAGAAATTGCGGGATTGACTCGTTTTTTATGGGTTCTTGCCTGAGATTGGTTGGTCGCAAAGCCTGAGAAACTCCACCCAATGGAATTGGCGTATTCCTCTGCCCTGAACTGGTTACAAATATCGCCGGTTGTCCACCGGTCGGTGGGCTTGCCGGGGTACCATTTCGGGCGTGGAAGTGCGGGCTTGGACACGCTCCGGCAGGCCAGTTCTCCAGCGGTTAGTAGCAGGCTGTACACCCCGGTAACAAACCTTGGTACGCTCTCGGCAGACTGCGGGTTGCGTACCTGCGCCTGCCCACACCCCATCCCTGTTTTCTGTTCGCGAAACATTTTATGTAAAGCTTTACATAACAGTTTCCGATGCCTGAAAACAGAGCTGGACCTTCGCCCAATCTACCACAAAAAC
>RECI01000263.1 GCA_007694095.1 Balneolaceae bacterium
AACCCGACAACCTGCTTGTAAACAGGCAGGGGGTGGTAAAAGTCCTTGATTTTGGAATTGCCAAATTGCTGAATGATCATCAGCTAACCGAACAGACAATATTCGAAACGAGTGCAAATCAGCGAATGATGAGCCTGAGTTTTGCATCTCCGGAACAGATTACCCTCGAACCTGTAACAACAGCCAGCGATGTCTATTCATTAGGATTATTACTCTACGAACTATTAACAGGTGAGCGGGCTTTTAATTTTAAAGGCAAAACACTCAGGGAAGCTGAACACATAATCAGGTATAATGATCCGGAAAAACCAAGTTCGGTTACATTTAAATTCGGTCACCAGTTAAAAGGCGACCTGGATGCAATCGTATTAAAATCACTGCGAAAAGAGCCTTCCGACAGGTATGGTTCTGCCAGCGAACTACTCGATGATGTGGCACGCTACCTGGACGGTCGGCCAATCAAGGCCAGACCTGCATCTAAACGTTATTACATCCAAAAATTTATCCGTCGAAATAAAACTGTATCTGTTCTCGCAGCTATACTCATCATGTCCATTTCCAGTTTTATTTTACTCCTTCTCCATCAACAGGCCATTACGCTGTTGGAACGTGACAAGGCAATTATTGAGGCGCAAAAATCCGAACAGTTAACCAATTTTTTAGTACATCTATATCAGGCAAATGATCCTGAAGTGACTCAAGGCCAAAGCCTTACTGCCCGTGACCTTTTGGACCAGGGTGCACATCAGGTTCAGAATGCATTTCTTGAAACCCCCGGTCTCAGAGCTGAAATGCTGACATTGCTTGGAAATTTATATCGTGAAATAGGAGAGCTTGAAAGATCCTACCCCATACTGATGGAAGCACTTTCCCTTGCAGAACGTTTGGATGATTCAGCCTTATTAGTGGATGCCCTCTATGCATTGGGTTCACTTGAATTGATGGCAGGCCAGTTCCTGGATGCCTATCAATACCTCGAAAAAGCTGAAAACATACTCGAAGAATCTGAAAGGATACCTGGCACTGTTCATGCGGCCGTAAACGAAGGCCTGATTCTCACGTTGTTTAGAAGCGGTCGGTTACATGAAGCCCTTGAAAAAGCAGAAGAAACCGTACGCCTGGCAGAACTCCATCCAAATTTATCATCCATTGCCAGATTCGATTACATGCTTACCTTTGGGAATGCCATGAGCCTGTTTCCATGGCATCTTGAGGAAGCAGAAAAGGCATTAACACAAGCCATGAATATCAATCTTGGCGAGTATAATACCCCGGGAAGGCTCCTCAGCCTTCACACCAGGTTATTGAATGTTGTAGGAAGAAGAGGTGACCTTCAGAGAGCTCTCTGGCACGGCAGAGAAGCTGTTCAATTAACCGAACAGGTTTATCCGGAAGGGCATATCAAAAGGGCAGAAGCACTCCTTGGATTATCTATGTCTCTATTTTATCTCGGTAATTTGGAAGAAGCTGAAGAAAAATTGTATCAGGCACTTGAAATTGTTCAGGAAAAAGACCCGGATGGGAATTTATACCTCTCATCTTCTGTGCGTCATTATCTGGGACTGATACTGAGATATCTTGAAAGGTTTGATGAGGCGGAATCATACCTTCGTGAAGCACTGGATTTAACGGAAAAACAGTTTGGCAGACTTGATTTCCGTTATGCCGGAGTCGCTGCTAGTACGGGGGATGTTTTGAGATATAATGGAAAACAGGAAGAAGGTCTACAGTTATTGAATTATGCCACTGAACTCAGAAGCCGGCTGCAATCAGACAGCCACAACCCGGTTCGTGCCGGCAGCCTTGACTTGCTTGTGATAGTTGTTGCCGATATGCTGATTGATACCGGAAATGCTGAACTGGCATTGGATATTACAATGCATGCCGTCAATCATCTTAACCAGATTCAATTTAACGCACCTTGCTGGATGCTCGTTGTCCTCAGCAGAAAAGGTAAAGCATTACACAAATCTGGCCGTTTTGAAGAAGCTCTTCATCTTTTTGAAGAGGCTGCATTAATGGGAACTGACGCTGGTGATAATTCCGGAATCGGTTTTGCATTTATTTATGAGGCCTACGCCGATTTTATGGCTGACACTAACCACCCGGAAACCTCTATGGTAATGGATGATGCAATCCGTGTACTTAAAATGATATATGGTGATTCACACCCCGCAACCATAAGATTACTCGAGAAAAGGTCGGCTCTCGAAACCGTTTCGGAAAGGCAGTAAAACTACCAGGTATAAACATATTATTTATAATGATTTTTGTGTGTAGAGGATGCTGGATACTGTATCCCGGAGGGGCTGAGCCGGAAAGGCAAAGCCGCTGAAAAAAAGAACAATCTTCAAATTGGCGCGATCAAAAAAAGATTCACCAAACAAAGATTCAGACAAAGACAAAACCCCATTTTTCCGGGTCAGCGACCCGGGCTACCGCACCCATACAAATCAACACAGAACCAAAATATTCTACATGTACAAATACGGTTTCCAGTGATCCTGAACGCCATTCATCAGGTTCTGAAAGAAAGTAATGTGAATAGGACGATAAGGTTTAATTTTCAAAAGCATTCCGGCTTCTTCGGGTGTGCGGTTTCCTTTTCTCACATTGCATGTATTACATGCAGTTACCAGGTTTTCCCAGCTGTCGCGTCCGCCCCTGCTTTTCGGCATTACATGATCAAGGGTCAGGTCTGATTTTGTGCCGCAATACTGGCATACATTTCTGTCGCGTTTCATGATATTCCTGCGCGATAGTACAATTTTTGCATACGGCAGCCTGATATACCTTCTCAGGCGGATCACTGATGGATAAGAATATTCGTCATCAATGGTACGGATAACCCTGTCAGGATCATCATGCAACAGTTCAGCCTTCTGAAGAAATACAAGTTTTACCGAGCGTTGTACAGAGCAAATGCTGATGGGCTGGTAGTCTTGATTAAGCACTAATACATCTGTATTCATGATTGCGTAGTTTATTTATCCGCTTTACTGCAGTGATATTTTAAAAAAATACCCTGAATTATGAGCTATTTTCCCGAGAATTTCAAATAAAATATGCATTTCATGATCGTTGGATTCCTGCAGTACGGTAATTTGTATGCTGCGACAAACATACATTAATTGTCAGCTTAGGATTTAGCAGTTTTGAAAATTAGCCAACGTGAGTATCCCGGGTTTAATATGCAGTTTGCGTGTGGAATTGCATGGGAAAAGCTGTGGCTATGATTGAATTGCAAAAATGGATGAAATCCATTGCCATTATAATCTCTGGAGATTCAGTATGGCATCCATGAAAAAAGAACAAAAAAGATTTTTTTCCTTGTACAAAAAGCCTGTATTTTTGGTAAAAAATCAGGCAGGCAGGGCCTAATTTATTCAAACAAGCGCTTCCATTATTTATATTTATGAGCAACAAAAAAAATGTTTACCACACATCTATTTATAAAGAGCCCGGACCAAAACTTGACAAAGATTCTCCATTCGAATCAATGATGGAGCGTTTTCGCTTCGCAGCAGAAATTCTGGAACTGGACGAAGGGTTATTTAAATACCTCGCAAACCCTGTAAAACAGGTTATTGTTTCAATTCCGGTTATTATGGACAACGGCAAGCTTGAAGTTTTTGAAGGATACCGGGTAATACATGACAATGTACTCGGCCCATCAAAAGGGGGAATTCGTTATACACCAGATGTACACATTGAAGAAATCAAAGCCCTCGCTGCCTGGATGACCTGGAAATGCGCCGTGGTTAATGTGCCCTTTGGCGGTGCCAAAGGTGGAGTTCGATGCAATCCAAAAGAACTTTCAATCGGTGAACTGGAACGTTTAACACGCAGGTATACAGCCAATCTGCTTGAAGTTTTTGGCCCTGACCGTGATATCCCCGCTCCTGATATGAACACAAATGAACAGGTAATGGCCTGGATCATGGATACATACAGCATGAACTCTCTCCGCACTGAAACCGCGGTTGTTACCGGCAAACCGATTATTCTCGGGGGTTCACAGGGCAGAAAGGAGGCAACGGGCCGGGGTCTTGTAACGGTAGTGCTCGCTGGTTTAAGTAAACTCGGGTTGATGCCAAACAAAGTTACGGTTGCCGTTCAGGGATTTGGGAATGTTGGCTCCGTTTCAGCAGACCTGATGTATGAACAAGGAGCCTCAGTTATCGCAATTAGTGATATTTCGGGTGGCTACTACAACCAAAAGGGAATTGATATTCCGGCAGCCATTCAGTACCTCAGGAATAATGACATGAGTCTGAGCGGTTTCCCAGGGGCTGAACCCATTACAAATGAGGAACTCTTACAACTCAACTGTGATGTACTGATTCCGGCAGCCAAGGAAGATCAAATAAGTAAATCAAGTGCAGATAAAATTAAAGCAAAAATCATTGCCGAAGGGGCAAACGGACCGGTAACTGCCAATGCCGACACCATTCTCGAACAAAAAGGTATTATGGTTATACCGGATATTCTTGCCAATGCCGGAGGCGTTACCGTATCCTATTTTGAGTGGGTACAAGACCGACAAGGCTATTTTTGGACAGAAGAAAGAGTAAATCGAAGGCTAAACCGTATGATGCGCAATGCTTTCGACAATGTTTACGGGGTAAGTGAAAAATACAAAATAACTTTACGACAGGCTGCATATGTTTATGCCATCAACAGAGTTGCAACAACTTTGAAGTTGCGCGGTATATATGCTTAATTACTACTAAAAATTCATACATGTCGGAACAAACTTTTCGGCTCTTACTGAAATCGACTTACGAAGAGTCGGAAAAAGTACCTGATTTTGTAACAGATATTCAGGAAAGGAGTAATATAGACGATGACACCACCGGTACGCTGATGTTACTGCTCAGTGAGGCGGTTACCAATGCCATTGTTCATGGCAACAAATTAAATCCTTCAAAAACCGTAGATGTTGAGGTTCGGATCAACCAAAAACAGATCGTCTCTACTGTGAAAGATCAGGGTGAAGGCTTTGAACCTGAAGAAGCAGATAACCCGCTGGATGAGGAAAACATTCTGAAAGCAAGCGGAAGGGGAATTTTCCTGATGAAGCAGATGTCCGAACATGTAGAGTATGATGAGAATGGCACCAAACTTCGCTTTATACTAAAACGTTAACCGGTTTACCTGTTAATAAATAACATTGCTAATTCTCCGCTCAGCTGAAGCAATTCTGTTTCTGCTACTTTCGCGTCATACTTGGCGTTAATCAGCCTGTTTTCGGCCTGTAAAAAAGTGCGCTGAGCCTCCCTGAATTCAAGCGAACTTATTGAGCCAAGCCTGAATCTCTCAAGGGCAATATCCAGCGTTTGCTGTGCATTCAGGAAGTTTTCTTCTTCAAGGTCAACCAACTCAATGGCATTCAGATAGGACCGGTATACAGCTTCGAAATCAGACTCCAGGCGCAGTTTCTGCATTTCTAATGACAAATCGGCATTTCGCTCGTTAATCCGTGCATTTTGAATGCGCCTCGTAATATTAGCACCATCAAACAATGATACCCTCGCAGAGACACCAATCGAAAAACCGGTTGTTTCGTTGAAACGGATAAAACCCCCATCATTTTCGCTCCGGTTAAAACTATATCCTGATGTCAGGGAAATTTCCGGGTAACGCTCTCCCCTGATTTGCCGTATCTCTAATCCGGCAATGTCTTTTTGCATCCGGGCAATTGCAAGCTCGGTATTTTCAGTGACAATTTTTTGGTACAACTCCTCCCGCACAAGATTGCGCCGTACATTTATTGCATCCGTAACAGTAAATTCGGAAGCAGGCCGACGTGAAAGAAGTTCATTCAGAAATATTTTTGATTCAGTAAGTCGGTTTCTTTCACGAATGTAGGCAGCCCTGTCGGCATTCAGATCGGTTCTTGCCTGTAATAAATCATATTCGGACCCGGATCCGAGATCTAGTTTTGTTTCTTCTATTTCGATTCTTTCGCGGGAAACCTCAAGGTTGTTCTCCAGAATTTTCAGCTGCTCATTTATCCTGATGATGTTATAGTAGGCAAATGAGATATTTGCTACAAGAAGCTCCATATTCAGCCGTAGTTCTTTGTCACTTAAATCCCGTAACTTTCCGACCTGATCATACGCTGCGAACATCCTGAAACCATCGAACAGTGTCCAGTCAAGATTTACAGCTGCATTCATGTTGCTGCTTCGTGCACCACTTGTGCTTCTTTCTTCACCACCTGCTATAAATTCACTATCCGACACTTGCCCGGATCGTGATGCAGACACACTCACACTTGGGAAAAAATTGTAAATGCCATAACTGTAATTATTATCAGCCTGCTCCGCAACATTTCTTGAAATTTGAATCCCGTAATTGTTTTCGAGTCCGATAAGTATCGCATCATCTATGGTCAGTAATTCCTGCCCGAAGAGTTTGGATTGAGGCAATAGTAATAGCAGGCAGCAGGCGGTAAATGCTGTCAATATGGTTCTCATCATACTGAAGCAACCTCATATTCTTTATCTGCTTTAAATGCCCTCTCAACAATTTTCTTCTTGGCAAGTTTGTCTGACGCGAAATAACTGTAGATTGCTGGAATTACGTACAATGTAAAAATACTGCCAATTAACAACCCGCCTATTACCGCGATACCCATTGATATTCTGCTTTCAGCACCGGCGCCCAACGCGAGGGCAATCGGTAAAATTCCAAGTATAGTTGAAATCGATGTCATCAGGATTGGCCTGAAACGTACTGACGCCGCATCTGTGATGGATTCCATAATGCTTAAGCCCTGTTCCTGCCTTTGATTGGCAAACTCTACAATCAAAATACCGTTTTTGGCAATAAGCCCAATGAGCATGATGGCCCCGATCTGACTAAAAATGTTCAGTGTTTGATCGAAGTACCACAGGGATAATAGAGTCCCGAATATGGCAAGCGGAACCGTAAAAAGGATAATAAATGGGTCTCGAAAACTTTCAAACTGGGCAGCCAAAACCAGGTAGATCAAAATAATGGCCAATCCAAAAATAAAATTCAGGCTTGCCGCGCTTTCCGCAAAATCCCTCGACGGCCCCGCCAGGTCGGTGAAAACAGTTTCAGGAAGTATCTCTGCAGCAATCTCGTTCATTGCATCAATACCATCACCGATAGTATAACCCGGTGCAAGCCCCGCCGAAATGGTTGCCGCATTAAAGCGGTTGAAACGAAAAAGTTGCGGCGGTGCACTGGCTTCTGTGATTGTTACGAGATTATCTATCTGAATTAAATCGCCATTTGTATTACGCACATAAATCGTTCGCAGGTCAATCGGTTCATTGCGGAACTGCCGCTCCATTTGGCCGATAATATCATACTGCTTGCCATCCATGATAAAAAGGCCAAAGCGGTTCCCGGAAAGTGATAATTGCAGCGTTTGCGCAATGTCCCGCACCGATACACCCAGCACCCGTGCCCTGTCGCGGTCAATGCTTACCTGAAGCTCTGGCTGATTGAATTTCAGGTTTATATCCACCACTGTGAATACCGGGTGGCTGTTTGCGGCATCCATAAATTGCGGAATTACATCTTCAAGCTCTTCAAGAGTTTGTGCCTGGAGTACATATTGTACCGGCAGCCCGCCTCTCCTGTCGCCAATAGATTGCGGCTGTGTTACAAATGACCTTGCCCCGGTAAGGTTGATCAGAACACCTCCAAGTTCATTGGCTATTTGCTGCTGCGACCTGTCCCGTTCGCTGCGGTCGTTAAGCATAATAAATCCAAAAGCAGAGTTTACTGAACCAGCGGCGCCAAAACCGGGTGACGTCACCGTATTAATCGCTAAGAGCTCAGGCACATTATCCTGAACAACTCCGATCATCTGGTCTACATAATTGTCCATGTACTCGAAAGTGGCACCTTCCGGGGCAGATGCCACGATACGCATTTGTCCCCGATCTTCGAGCGGGGAGAGTTCCTGCTGAATATTTGTATAGAGAAGCACGATAAACACGCCGGTAAATCCCATTATAACAAATGCAACCCAGCGTATTTTCATAAACGATTCAAGGCTGTCTTTATACAGTTTATTAAGCCAGATAAAAAACGGCTCTGTCATCATGTAAAACCTGTTTTTCTCAGCTCCATTCGAGAGAATTTTCGTTGCGAGCATCGGTGTAAGTGTCAGTGCAACAAAAGATGAGATTATCACCGCGCCGGCTATCACCACTCCAAATTCCCTGAATAGCCTTCCTGTTTGCCCCCCAAGAAAAAGAATGGGGAGGAACACCGAAACCAGTGCAAGCGAGGTGGCTACAACAGCAAAGAATATTTCCTTCGACCCCAAAATACCGGCTTCGATTGAAGGCAGACCCTGCTCCATTTTGGCATATATATTCTCCAGAACAACAATGGCGTCATCCACAACCAGTCCGATAGCCAGTACGATGGCAAGCATGGTAAGTACATTAATTGAAAAACCGGCCACATACATGATAAAAAATGCCCCTATCAGAGCAATCGGTATTACAATAATAGGAATAAGTGTGGAGCGCCAGTCCCTCAGAAAGAGAAAAATCACCATGATCACCAGGCCCAGGGCAATAAACACTGTCTGCTTCACTTCGTTCACTGAATCCCTGATATACTCTGTGGTGTTAAACCCAATGGCAAGCTCAATATCTTCCGGTAGGTTTTGCTCAATGCGCTGAATGCGGTTAAAAAACTCATCAGCGATGTCAAGCTGGTTCGTCCCTGGTTGTGGGATCGCAACAACACCAACCATCGGTATCCCGTTGCGTTTCAGTACTGTCCTCATGTTTTGTGCTTCAAGCTCAGCAAAACCAATATCCTGAAACCGGATTTTCCTGCCGTTTTCCTCCCGTATAATGAGATTATTAAACTCTTCAGGAGTGGTGAGGCGACCCATGGTTCGAACGGAAAGTTCGGTAACCATACCTTCAATACGGCCGGATGGGAGTTCCACATTTTCACGGCTCAGGGCATTTTGAATATCAAGCGGTGTAACGCCATAGGCTGCAAGTTTTAATGGATCCATCCACAGACGCATGGAATAACGCTTTGCACCCCATACATTAATTTCACTCACGCCCGGTATGGTTTGCAATTGTTCCTTGAATGTATTCTCTGCAATTGCGGTAAGGTCGAGCAGGTCGCGGCGACTGCTGTTTACATTTAAAAATATAATTGGACTTGAATCGGCATCTGCTTTACGCACCACAGGCGGATCTGCATCGGGAGGCAGGTTGCGCTGAGCGCGGGCCACCTGGTCGCGTACATCATTCGCACCGGCCTCAATATCCACCTCAAGGTTAAATTCTACCGTTACGGTGCTTTGGCCTTGCCTGCTGACCGAAGTAAGGGTCCGGATTCCCGCAACACTGTTAATTGCTTCCTCAATGGGCTCGGTGATCTGCGTCTCAATCACATCCGCATTTGCGCCCACATAAGTGGTGGATACGGTGACAATCGGGGGGTCAACAGAGGGATATTCACGAACACCAAGGTAGAAGAAAGAGATTACCCCAAACAATACAATCACAATCGACATTACCGAAGCCAGAACTGGCCTCCTGATACTAAGTGATGAAATCCGGCTCATAATTCAGAAGATATTTGCTGTTCGCTGATTTCAACTTCCATGCCAGGCCTAACCTGCAACAACCCCGTAGTAAGAACAAGATCACCACTTTCCAAACCCGACACGATCTGAACCTTTTCACTGGTTCGTATTCCTGTCTGTACACGCTGCTCTTCCACTTTTCCTTCCCTCAGAACAAATAGTTTTTGTGCATTCAGCTCCGGGATTACAGCAATCGCCGGCACCATAAGAGCATTGTTGATTTCATCCATGATCAGAGTAATCGTTGCAAAGGCACCGGGAAACAGCAGGTTTTCGGGATTTGTGCTTAAGGCCCTGATTTGTAGGGTTCGCGTCTGGGTATCTATCCTTGGCTCAATGGCATAAACTTCACCGGTAAACGTAGAATCAATTCCCTGTACGGAAAATAAAATACGATCGCCTACAGAAACTCTGGCCAGGTACCTTTCAGGAATAGAAAAATCAATTTTAATTGGGTCAACTTCCTGAAGTGACGCAATTCTCGTTGCAGGAGTGATGTACGAACCTACACTCACATATTTAAGGCCAACGATGCCAGAGAAAGGAGCCCTGATTTCAGTTCTGTCGATTTGCGCATCAATAAGCCTGGTTTCAGCACGTAAAACATTTAACTCGTTCAGTGTGGCATCGTAATCGTCCTGGCTGATACCCCCTCTTTCAAGCAGCCTTCGCTGCCGTTCTTCCCGCTGTTCAGCAAGGCTGAGCCGGAATTCAGCACGCTGTTTCTGGGCTTGTAACTCACTGTCATTGATTTTTACAAGCAGCTTTCCTTTTTCTACCTCACGCCCTTCTTCGAAATAAATGTCTGTTATAATCCCTGAAGCTTCTGTGCTAAGTTCAACCACTTCGTTCGCTTCAATCGTGCCACTCGAAAATATCCTGTCTTCAATGGTTTCGTATTGCATTTCTACCACGTCAACCTGTAAAAGGCTGCGCCCAGGGGTATTTTGATTTTGGCCTTCCGATGGTGAACTGAAAAGCGGTTTTATTTTCGGATAGGCCAGCCCCCCGAAAATCAAAATAATGATGGTTATGGTAATAATTCTTTTGGTCAAAGTACCCTGATTTGGGATTTCAATTTATTTACACAATCCGTTAAACGTACAAATGTAAGAGTTAGTTCTCTTTATTTGGATTGATCTTTGTAAAAGATTGTTGCAAAACAGTTTCAACAGAAATGCAGAACAAGATCACTACATTTGACGGAAATAATCCCTTAAGGTTTGATTTTTACAAAAAAAAAGCGATGGTCGCCCATCGCTTGTAATGTATTAAAGCTGAATGAATTACGCCAACTGTGCGTCTAATTGCTTTTTGATGTGTACTTTTGGAACTGCTCCGATAATCTGGTCAACAACTTCTCCGTTTTTAAATATTAAAAGCGCCGGAATACTGCGGATGCCATATTTAACGGAAACTTCAGGGTTATGGTCAACATTCACTTTTCCAACCTTGGCTTTGCCTTCATACTCACCGGCAATTTCATCCACAATGGGGCCAACCATCCGGCATGGGCCACACCACTCTGCCCAAAAATCGACCAGTACCGGCTGATCTGAATTTTCAACTTCATCTTTAAAATTGTTGTCTGTAAGTTCTAATGGTTTACTCATTTGGTATTTATTATTTGGTTTGATTTTGGTAACAATATCTGCATTAATTCTTCAAGATACATATATCATTTGATTATCAGCATCATTGCTGATGATTATAAAATTTTCACAAAAGTGTCACAAACCTGCTTTACAGGGGGGTACGAGCCGTTCCCGATGTGTCGAGTGCACGGTATATAATCCTTGAAAACGGGCTAAAAACGAATCTTTTTCCAATCTGTCACCGGTAGCCCTGAAAGTCGAAGATCCCGACAATCTCGGGGGGCGCCTGAACATAGCCCGGGGCAGAGAGAGCCCGGCGAGCGGCAGGATGGTTGGCAGGGGCCGCAGCAAGGTGATGGTCATTCTGGCGACGCCATTCGCACATCGCCACTCGGTTTTTCGGTCATTCCCCTTTTTGATTTGCGATAAACCGAATCACCGATGAACCGATTGACCGATCTGTCACCTGTAGCCCCTCATTTATCCCAAAAAACCGGGCCACACCATATTAAAAATGACAGGAAAACTACGGGCAGTTTCTTGTGATACTACGGCATTCTTTTCTTCTAACCGTAGACGGTCTATGACCCCCTCGATTCGGTCCG
>RECI01000129.1 GCA_007694095.1 Balneolaceae bacterium
CACAACAATCACGCAGTAAACCCATCCCAAAACGTGCCAGCCTTGCCATATTTGCAGTTATACTTTCATGCACAGTTCTTGCAATGGCCTGCACCGATATGCAGACACAGCAAATCTTTGACCAGGAAGATATCAACCTCATGACTGATATAGACCGGGACGGCACCCGGGGTTTTCATCAAATCCTGATCTTTATGAGTGACGAAGAACAGGCTAACAGGCATTTAAGCGCACTAAACCAGTTACAAAACCTACATCCCGGCCACATCATGTCAATTGAAGTTCTTAAAGGTGATGCAGCTACAGAACACTATGGGGACCGAGGGTCGGATGGAGTGATCCAAATCAATACAAACCTGAGTGAAGAATCCTACAATACTGTACTCGAAACACTCGGGATGAACAAAATGGATCTCTCACTGGAAGACCCATACGAGACGGAAGAAATATTTGTGGTGGTTGAACAGATGCCTGAATTAATCGGTGGCCTCGAGTCTGTTCAGCGCGAGGTGCGATATCCTGAAACTGCACGGCGTGCAGGCATTGAAGGCAGAGTGTACATACAGTTTGTTGTTGATGAGGAAGGTAACGTTGCCTACCCGCGTGTTACAAGAGGGATTGGCGGCGGAGCAGATGAAGAAGCGCTCAGAGTAGTGAGTCAGGCAAAATTCAGGCCGGCTATGCAAAGAGGTCAGCCTGTAAAAGTACACTTTACACTCCCGATATTTTTCAGATTGCCTGAAAGTGAGAGAAATCAAACAAATCAGCAATCCTCTTCTGTCATTATAGAAAACCCTACAGTAATAGAGCGTGAAATGAAAATTGATGTTCAAAGAACTGGCAATATTTTAAATGGCAGAATTTTGGATCCTGAAACAGGGGAGCCTCTTGCCGGTGCCAACGTTTTGATTGACGGCAGTACACTTGGAACCACAACCAACTCTGAAGGTAGGTTCTCGCTTGAACTAACAGAAGGTGGTACCCCTGCGGTTATAGTCTCATATATCGGATATTCTAATAACCGGCTAACATTTTAACAAGCTGAGCCATAGCTTGCGAAAAACGGCGGAACTCATCTTATGGGTTCCGCTTTTTTTTATTTTATGTTGATCCATTTTGCAACTTCGTTTGTTTTGATTCGTAACAAATGATAAATACACATGTGTTCAACAATCATTCTCAGGTACGTATCGAATGCCAGCAAAGCTCAGAAAATCACGCACAGATAAAATGATCGCCGGTGTATGCGGCGGAATCGGGCAATACCTTAAATGGGATCCTACCATTGTGCGGATCATCTTTCTAATTCTTGTGTTCTCTTCATTCGGAACCATGATTCTCATTTATTTTATTCTCGCTTTAATTATGCCTGATTAAATCCAAATTTGGAATAATCGTATCAGCTGAGCATCTTTCGGAAAATCCTGAAATACCGGAATCTCTATCCTGTTTTAGGGGATGATTTAATTCGACACACAAATGAAAATTTCTATTGTTGGGGAAAAAGAACGTGCAGCCGCGTGGGAAAAACACGTTCGAAAACTTACCGCTGTAAAAGAAGTGGTGATTACTTCTGACTTGCAAGTTGCCGACAATCCCAATGCAGTACTGCTTATTGATGACAGTAATGAAAATTTACAGCGGCTTCTTAATTCCATTAAAGCAGGTCATCACACCTTTTTGATTTCCAAATTGCCCACAGACCCCATCATGATCGAAAAAGTTTATCATGCCTCTGCGGAAGCAAATGTGAATGTACAATTTTCGCACTGGCCGTCAATTTCTGAATCCATGAACTGGATTCATCAACAGGTTAAAAAGCCGAACCTGCTGCAAATTAAAAAAGAAACCGTACCCCGCAATTACAGGGTTATCGATAGTGAAGATTTTGAATATGACTGGATCGACGAACTTGCCCTTGTAATCAAATGGATGGGTGGAAATATTCATCGTTATGAAGTAAAACCCATCAAGCTCGGAACTATTCCGCTGGGATTGAGCCTGACACTTCGTTACGAAAACTCGGCAGTGGTATCGATGCAGTACCTTGCTTCATCTGTAAAAGAACGGCACCAGAGAATTTTTTCTAACCAACACATAATGGCCGATTTTAATGTCATCAAACAGAATATCCGCCTTCATAAATTAAATGATTTGAACCGCATTACTATCCTGGAAAAAGTATTCGATCCCACAGATACTGCCGAATGGTCGGTTGTGCAGTTCATCAAGTCCATCCAGCTTGGCCAGCCAACACTATTTTCACCATACGATGCCCTTCTGACTGCACGTGCTGCTGATAAGATTAAATCACTGATTCTAAATAATTGACAAATCTGCAAGTGATTTCAGTTCAATACTTACCCTTATTACTTATCGTCAATAATTAGTTTCGATTTATCTGTTTTATGAAATTCTTCCAGCTTTTCAGGATCGGTATAGTAACTTATTAGACTGAATAATATCAGGTTTGTCACTTTAGCAAGTGCGCCTGAGACAAGCAGCATTCCTGCAACGGAAGCAGTTGCCATATTCAGCATCCTGGACAGTTCAATCCCAAACCAGAGAAATACAAAATCTTTACTCGGAAGAAATGGGATTCGGTTTACTACAACCAAAACGGCAATAAAAGTTAACCAAACACTCATGGGTGTATTGGGAATTACGATGGCCCACTGTAAAATCAGTAAGGCGTGATGAATGATAAACCGTGTAAAATAGATTGAATAGGCAATAAGTGCTTTTTTGAGTGGCAGATCAAATAAATACTTTCTAAACTGTATAATTAACACGATCAGCACCATGGTGATAAGGACACCGGTACCCACATACACAATATTAAGGTCATCAATGAAATCAAGGATTTCAACCTGGCCAACATAAATCAGGATACCTATAAGAAGTACGGCAATAGAATTCGAATTAATCCCTGAAATGATTACGTTGTCACGGATATTTTTTAGAATCTCCTTACCGCTTTTATCTATCTTTTTTCTTATCCAGACAAAGAGGTAAAAGTCGCCAGAGTAGCCCATCACCTCATCGTTATATACTTTTTTCGTTATAAACGCCTTAAACCCTTCCCATGCCCTGAATTTCCAGACTTGCCTGTAGATGAATATTTCCGCGATCGGAAGGGTTACATAGAGTATGAAAAAAATTACATAAAATAACGGGTGTACCGGCAATGATGTTAAAACCTCCCGCCAGCCAATCAGAAATAACTGGTAAATAATGATACCAATGATTACAAACACAACAATCCGTCTGAGAAAAATGACTGCTTTTTTTGTGCTGGGGTCTTGATTAAGGGCCTGCCAATAATCTTTTATTCGGTTTATTTTATTCACACTTGGCTTTATTAGCCTGATAAACTACCAGGTTCATACAATTAATTATTTTATGTATTTATTTGTAAAATTTTTACTTAGAATATTACAGTTTCCACAGATACAGGCAGTTTTTTAATTGATTTATATGCCAGCAGCCAAATTCACCAAAATATCCCCAAATATGGCAGATGGTAACACATTCTGAAAGTCTATCATAGCTCTGTTCTGACTTCTACCGCATTATAATACCACAGATACTTTATCACCTCTGGGAACAGACTATTCAAATTTTCGTTTATATTTGTGATTGGCAAAGTTTACAATCAGAAATATTTAAAACAAGGAATCATTACCGGGGTCGTTACATTATCAAAAAATTCCAGACAACAGAACAACCAGCCATAATATTCTTTCATAAAGTTACATACCGAATCTCAATGTTCAAGATAAAACCTTTCGCGGCTATACTGCTACTTCAATTTGTTGTCATTTTTCAGGCTTTGGCACAGGTGAGCAATCCACGGGGTGCATTGTACAATTTAACTGCTGATGAGATATGGGCTCAAACACTTGAAGGCAATTACTTCAACGAATTCTGGACCTATCATTTCTTTCTTGACGACGGAATGAAGGTACATATAACCTTCTCTGTTGCAAATTTTGGTAGCCTTAAATCTCCTGTAAGCGGCGTCCAGGTTTCAATAGACCGCCTGAACGGAGAGCTATACCAGCTTTCGAGAGAATATAATATCAACCACCTTGTTCAGGATAAAAATAATTATATGTTCAGGAACAGGATTGACCGTGAACTTTTTTTCGAGGGCAAACTGCCTGAACAACAAAGGGTCCGGATTTATACATCAAAAGACGGGGTGAACTACGATATCGATCTTGAAATTTTTAATATTGCTAACGGGTTTAAATGGGGTGATGGAAAATACCAGATCAATAGTGAGCAGGTTGGTGTTTTTACACATATTCCCTATGCAGAAGTGAAAGGTTATGTTGAAGTAAATAATCATCGGAAAAACGTATCGGGAAGTGTCTATATGGATCATGTTTTTCAGCAGCAAACAACCACAAGGCTGGTTGACAGCGGTTACCGCTTCATCTACCATGAAGACGCAAACAACTGGGATATTTTATATATGATGCTGCCCGATAATTCCGACGACAGAAAAGTTGTTGGCCACCGTATTGTAAACCGCAATGGAAAGATATCGGTGCAGGGATTGAATAATATTGAACAACTGACTACACGTAACACGTTTGGAGAGGAAGTTGCCAGGGAGCTGAAAATCAGGCTGAGCAATTCAGATACCATCCGGTTAACCCGTAGAACTGATACCGAGATGTTTTCATTACTCGGTGAACTCAGCAGATTTGCCCGCAGAGCAGCCCGAACTTTCCTTGGCGGAGAAGTGATTCATTTCCGAGGCGATGCCGTTTTACTCGAAACCGGTGAGCGCCCGAAACGCGGCCATTACAATTTTTTGATTGTAAGCTGACCGGACGCATTCCATTTACAACCCAAAAAAATTCCCGTCAAACGTCTTCATTCATTACCTTTTGTGTTAAACACGATGATGAATGAAAACAGAATGAGAAAATTAGCAATAGTATTGTGCATTTTTCTTTCAGCCGGATCTGCCTCAGCACAAATGAGTGATTCCAATCCACGGGCTGAAGGTGAAGGGCCTTTTGAACGCCTCATTATACGGGGAGCAACCATGATAGACGGCACAGGTTCCCCCGCAGTTGGCCCGGTAGATATTGTTATAGAAGGCAACATCATTACCCAGATACAGTACGTCGGATTTCCTGGTGTGCCGATTGATGAAAACAGAAGGCCTCCGTCTCGCGATGGCGACCAGGTACTCGAAACCGATGGAATGTACATCCTGCCCGGTTTTTTTGACATGCACGCCCATATTGGCGGGATAGCACAGGGAACCAGTCCCGATTATGTGTTCAAGCTTTGGATGGCACATGGAATCACTTCTGTGCGTGAACCGGGTTCCGGCAATGGAATTGAGTGGACGCTGCGCCATAAAGAAAAAAGTGCTGCCAATGAAATTACGGCCCCCAGGATTTTTGCATATATCACCTTCGGCAGGGATTCGGACGGTGGCATTCATTCAACGGCTGATGCCCGCGAATGGGTCCGTATGATACACCGGAAAGGTGCCGACGGAATTAAGTATTTTGGAACCCGTCCCGAAATCTGGGAAGCATCACTGGATGAAGCCAACCGCCTGGGTTTAGGCTCCATGGCCCACCACGCACAACCGCGTGTATATTATGCCAATGTATCACATACATCGGAAATGGGACTACGCGGCATGACACACTGGTACGGTCTGCCAGAAGCATTATTTGAAGATCGGGTTATCCAGGATTATCCACTGGACTATAATTACATGGACGAGCAGCACCGGTTCGAGGAAGCCGGTAAACTCTGGACGCAAGCAGCAAAACCGGGCAGTGAAAAATGGAATTCTGTAATGACCCGGTTGCTTGAACTAGATTTCGAGATCAATCCCACATTCACCATCTATGAAGCCAGCCGCGACCTGATGCGCGAACGGCGCGCCGAATGGCACGAACGGTATACCCTCCCCTCTCTTTGGGATTTTTTTGAACCCAATCGCCGTGCTCACGGTTCTTATTGGTTCAACTGGGGTACTGAGCAGGAAATTGCCTGGAAAGAAAACTACCGTATCTGGATGCAATTTGTAAATGAATACAAAAACCGTGGCGGCAAAATCACGCTCGGCTCAGATGCGGGTTTTATCTACAAATTATACGGGTTTGCCTACATCCGAGAGATGGAACTGTTGCGCGAAGCCGGTTTTCATCCGCTCGAAATATTCCAGTCAGCATCCCTGAGAGCTGCTGAGGTGCTGGGGGTTGACGATCAGCTTGGAACCATTGAAGTTGGCAAACTGGCTGACCTCGTTATTGTAGATGAGAATCCACAGGCCAATCTGCAGGTTCTTTATGGAACCGGTGCTATTCGGGTTAATGAACAAAATGAAGCTGTGCGTGTGGGTGGAGTTAAGTACACCATCAAAGACGGAATTATATATGATGCCAGGCAACTCCTGCTGGATGTAGAAGAGATGGTACAGAAGGCCAAAGACGAATCAGGATTCAAAATCACCCAACCCGGCCTTGACTACTAATCGTACAACGGGACGCTGTCCCGTTCCTCTCCCGTTCAACCGATACCTGGTATAAATCAGAAACTGACAATCAGCATATCTAATTACCAAAATGTTACATGTTAACTAAAAACATCAACCATATTTAGGCATCAACATCAACTCACTTTTCACTTTTCACTTTTCCCCCAAAAAATTTCTAATAGAACAAAAAATTTTAACTCAATATATGTCACTCATTCCAAATTTCGATGCCATTAATCAGGCCGCCGAACGTATTAAACCGTTTGCACACCGAACACCTGTTCTGACATCTGCCTGGTTCAACAGGGAAACAGGCGGGGAGATTTTTTTTAAGTGTGAAAACTTCCAAAAAGTGGGTGCTTTTAAATTCCGTGGAGCCTGCAATGCCATCATGAAATTGCCAAAGCGTGAAGGAGAAAAAGGCATTGTAACCCACTCCTCCGGCAATCATGCCCAGGCCGTGGCTCTTGCCTCAAAACTGGCCGGATATAAAGCAACAATTGTGATGCCGGAAAATGCCCCGAAAGTTAAAGTGAATGCTGTGCGTGGTTATGGTGCAGATATTGTTTTTTGTGAATCCACAATCGAATCACGTGAGGAATCTGCAGAGAAAATTATCCTGAAAACGGGGGCAACATTTATACATCCCTACAACCACCCTGATGTAATAGCCGGGCAGGGAACCTGCGCCCTGGAGCTTCTCGCAGAAGTGCCCGATCTTGATGTAATTCTTGCCCCAGTGGGAGGAGGTGGATTGATGAGTGGTACACTGATTGCAGCGAAATCTATTAACCCAAATATTAAAGTTTTTGGTGTTGAACCGGAATTTGCAGATGATGCCTGGCGCTCCCTGAATTCAGGCAGGATTGAACAGGTACTCAGAACGGATTCCATCGCCGATGGCCTTCGTACATCTCTTGGCAGCATTACGTTCGAGATCATTCAAAAACATATAGACGGTATTGTTACCGTTTCTGAATCCTCCATCATCCGTGATATGCGAAACATTTGGGAACGGATGAAAATCATCATCGAGCCATCCTGTTCTGTTCCGGTTTCTGCCCTCATAGATGGTAAATTAGACGTCAGAGGTAAAAAGATTGGTGTTATTCTTACCGGCGGCAATGTGGATCTGGATCATTTACCGTGGTAGTTTCGTATTCTTCAAGTCAACAGATGTGTCAACAACAATTGTATCTGACTGGTAGAATCTATGATGGAGAAAGTTCTGCTTATCGTTTATCAAGAATAGTATCGGCATGCTGCTTATGATGAAGGCATGCGTAAATTCTTATCAAATCATTTTTCTCAATTTTGTAAAATACTGAATAGGGAAAGGTAGATAGTAATCTGGCTCGGAGAAATCTGTACTTTACAGGATAGGCATTTGGGTTTAATGCAATACTTGTAATACACTCGTTTACCTTTTCTACAAATATTTTGCCCAGATTCTCCTCTTTTCAATCATACCAGTGTCTTGATTTTCGAATATCTTCAGCAGCCTTTTTTAGTCAGTTTTTTTAGTTGAGGAATTTTTTCTTTAATCATGGCCTGTTTGATTTTTTTTAACTTGCCACAATATATAAAATTCGAAATAAGGTTGATTACATTTCAATTTGCATTAATCGGCAGTTCCAGCAAACCCGGACCAGTTTTTTAAATGTAATGATCTGCTGATGTAAAATTCCATTGTCTATTTGTTTTTTCATTTGTATATATGCTGTGCTTAAAAAAACATTATGAAATCAACTCTATTGCTGATGAAGAATATCAAATATCTGCTTCTGCTGACCCTGTTTTTTATATTTTCATGCAGGACTGAAATAGAAACCCCTCACCCATTTGAAGCCTATCTCGCCGAACCGCATCCTGCGTATCAATACGAACTCAAAAGTACGATTGAAGGTGAGGGTTACACTGCTTACGTTATAAGGATGGTCTCTCAAGAGTGGTTGTCCGAAGATCTAGTTAACGAAACCGAATGGTGGCACTGGCTCACCATTGTAGTACCGGATGTTGTTGAGCATAACACCGGAATGCTTTGGATTGGCGGGGGAACCAACTATACAGAGCTTCCAACTTCCGTGAACCCGATGCTGCTTAGTACTGCACTGGCTACAAATTCCATAACCGCCGATCTGCACAATGTACCTTTCCAACCCATATCATTTCTTGATGATGGCCGTCTCGAACAGCGGTACGAAGATGACCTTATCGCCTATGGATGGAGAAAATATCTGGAAGGCGGGGCAAAAGATGAGGATGCTGTTTGGCTTGCACGTTTACCGATGACTGCCGCAGCAATCAGGGCACTTGATACAACAACAGATTTTGCATCCGCGAATCTCGGGTTGCAACTGGAAAATTTTGTAGTTGGCGGCGCATCCAAACGGGGCTGGACCACCTGGACAACCGGAATTTTTGATCACCGTGTTATTGCTATTATTCCGGTCGTTATTGATATGCTGAATGTTAATCCATCATTCGAACATCACTGGCAGGCTCTTGGTGAGTGGTCACCAGCCATTAAAGAATATGTGGATGAGAACATCATGGAATGGCAGGCCTCCCGGGAATTCAAAAGGATGCTTGAAATCGTAGATCCCTACTCCTACCTCGACAGGCTCACCATGCCTAAATTTATTATAAACGGCACCAGTGATGAGTTCTTCCTGCCCGATTCCTGGCAGTTTTACTGGCATGACCTCCAGGGTGATAAATACCTCCGATATGTCCCAAATTATGGGCATTCTCTAAGTTCAAGTGATGCCGGTATCAGTATGTCATCATTTTATAACAGAATCCTGACTGGAAAAGAAATTCCGGCAATGGAGTGGCAGGCCGGTGAAAATACATTTACCATATCTTTCGATCCCGATAATCTGCCTGATGAGCTGTTACTCTGGAACGCCCACAACCCGGAAGCCAGGGATTTCAGGCTTTATGTGATTAACCGGATTTGGGTATCACAAGAAATCGATATACCCGAAAACGGCCAGGTAACGGTGCAACTTACTGTTCCCGATGACGGTTATACGGCATGGTTTGTGGAGGCAACATTTGATGCCGGCACAGAACTACCCATGAAGCAAACCACCGGTGTTGTAGTTACCCCGGATACTTACCCGGCAGATCCGTACGTACCGTTTCAACCCCGTGGAACACCGCTAGGCATGTAAATTGCAGGATGGCGCAAGCGTCTCGCTTGTGCCCTGGGACTTGCGCCTACGGTTGTGGGCAACGGTTAGCCCTCTATCCTAACCCCACAACGCTGTCAGATCCGGTCGGTGCTGACAGGTTGTTCCAGTATATCCTGTATCCTTTACCCATTTAACCCAAATTAAGCAATAGACGATAAAGACTTCCGAAGTCTCTCTTCATTTTATTAAAACTTCGATTTTTAATATTTAAAGGTTCCATTCACAACTCCGAAAGACTTCGGAAGTCTATCGCTTAATCCGGGTTTAAATCAACACAGAACAGCCAAAATCAGAGATCTGCGGGTAATATGAATACTATTTTACTACGGTATTACTGATTTACCTTCACATCGGTAACAACAAAAACCATTTCATTTAACTCAAATTCTCCATCCAGCATAGCCTGAAACTGTTCTAGTTGCGGTCGAAGTTGCTCTTCCATTACATGTCTTTGTGATTCGCTCAGTTCACTGAGTTGTTCTTCAATATCCTGCAGGTATTCACGCATCATTATCCTGTCTTCATCAGTAAATTGATCCTGGAAACCATCAATCTTCATTGTAATACGATGTGGAATTGCAAGGCCGCTATAATCACGATAATCTTCCATATCAAGAGTAACATTAACAATAAAACCTTCAGGTGATATCTGTTCCATCTCCATTCTCACCGGGTATAGTTCCGTTTTGTGAATCCAGACGGATGCACCCACAACTGTAATATCATCCTCATCATAAAAATCAATGTCAGAATCATCCCGGCCCAGTTCATTCAACGCATCTGTATCATCTACCTCGACCCTATATACAGAAACTCCTTTAAGTGTAACTTCAGATATTGTATGTGCCGCCTGAATAATTTTTGGCAGCTGGTCATCAAATGAACCGCTTAGCACACCCACATCCATATCTGCATCTTCAGTGATGAGCACATCTCTTCCTCCGCGGTGAATTTTCACATACCTGGAAGTTGTCTCAGGAAAAAAGCTGCCGCTTTCGGGTGAAATCGTTATTGAAATCTGATCAATATTGGCTATTCGCTGGCTGTTTCTTTGGGCAATTAGATCCGATAATTGTTCCGCTGTTGGCTGGGCAATAATAAACTGCGGAATCGTAATCGCTAAGCAAATAATTCCTATAAACAGTACAGAACGTTGAATGAGTGATGTTTTCATAATGTATTAAAAGTATTTGATTTGTATGATGATAAGAATTTAAAACGAAAATTAATATGAATTATACCACTGAAAATGGAATGGCATACCACAAATCATTATTGTATAAGTATACAATTGTTTCGCGATATGCCAGAGGAAGATATTTTTACTGCCATGATTAAAGAAGAACTGAATCAGTTCAATCACTATCTGTTTAAGAAACAAAAACAGTGGTTAAAAAAAGGTGAGTATAAAAAAATTGCAGAGTATTCACTCAAACAAATTCGTGTTTTGGGTGTATTTGTGATACTCTCCATACTCATATTTTCCCTGATAAGTGTGTACCATTTTATTGGTTTTGGAAATAGCGGTGAAACTTCTCACCTCACATTCGGACTTATTCTGTGGGCTTTTGTCATTTTTTCTACCATCTACTATACAAGGGATATTTCAATTAAAAAAAGAAGTATGATGAGAATTTTAAAACTTCTGAGTGCAAGGTCAGAATATATCGAAAACAATAAAACCTGAATTAAAAGAGCAAGTCATGAAAAAAATGATCTCAGCAGCCTTGATAATCGCAGGACTCCTTCTCCTTTATTTTGGATACCAGGAGTATCAATCCCTGAGCTCGGAAGTTGAAGAGTTTTTTACAGGTTCTCCCGATAGTAGTGCCATGTGGATGATGGTTGGGGGTGCGGCTGCAGTTGCAGCGGGCCTGGTGGGACTCTTCCTTAAAAAATCGTAACCTGTTATATCGTATATTTATAATATGCCTGAAAGTCGTAATTCTGACAAATTACTTCATACAAAAGCAGTGCCGGTTCTGATAATGATAACGGGGTTTCTGTTGTTATGGCTTGGCAACCAGGAATTTCAACAGTTTCAGGCTGAGGTTGAAAGTTA
>RECI01000268.1 GCA_007694095.1 Balneolaceae bacterium
TCTGAGTACCGGCAGGTTTTGAGGGGCAGCGGCAGGATGGTTGGCAGGGGCCGCAACAAGGCGATTGATGGATTCCGCTACGCGTTCAAAAGATGAACCCCAATATGGTGCGGGTAAATAACAAGGGGAGAGGACCTTAATCCTAACTTGTTATCCAAAAGGTTCTGCTTACCGTATTCATGAGCAGCTCAAAACTTAACTCTGGTATCAAAATGCGCGAAAAGTCCTAAAATATGCGTGAATAATCCAAAATATTTTGAGCTTAAATTAATACCTTGTTATTGGTTATTACATAAACTCATTTTAATCAAACTGCATAAATTGCATAATTAATTTTAAATCCGTATTAAGAATGCCGTTAGTTATTAATGGCTGATAAATATGATTTATTACACTCAACTGACGAGTCATTAATACCGGCTTTTCGCTATAATTAGAACTAAAAAACCTGATACTCTGGACCAGAATATTCAACTTCTCGTAGAAGAAAACCAGCGCCTTCGCAGGGCTGTCGACGAATTGGCCATACTGAATGATCTTGCACTGGCCATTAGCGGCAGCCTCGATAGTGAAAAAATTATGCGCTCTATCATTAGTAAATCAATTCGGGCACTGGCTGCGGAACAGGGAGACATCACCCTTGTAGCCGAAAACCAGGAAAATCCTACTCATACACTTGTCCGGAGCATGATCAGCACCAGCGAATACTCACCTCTTCACCTGAACCAGAACCTCCTGGGCTGGATGCAGATCAACAAAAAACCACTGATGGTAAATGAGCCGGACAACGATTCCCGTTTTCGCAATGTAACGTGGGATAGCACGATTCATTCATTGTTAAGCGCGCCGCTTATGGCACGTTCCAAACTGATCGGCATTCTTACTGTCTACAATAAACGCTCTGATCAAAATGCCGGTTTTACGGAATCTGACCAGCGTCTGTTATCCATTATTGCTGCCCAATCGGCCCAGGTGGTCGAAAATGCGCGTCTCTACGAAGAGGAAGAGGCATTCCGGTTTATGCGGCGGGAACTTGAACTGGCTTCATCTATTCAGAAAAAAATGCTGCCTGCATCACCGCCAAAGATAAATGGCTATGCAGTTTCCGGCATTAATGTTACCGCCCAGGAAGTGGGAGGTGATTATTTTGACTATATACAGATGGACGAACACCGCTGGGCACTTTGTCTTGGAGATATCAGCGGTAAAGGACTGCCTGCTTCACTGCTGATGACCAATCTCCAGGCCATTCTGCGCGGCCAGACATTTCACCTTGTGAATCCCGGAGAAATTCTGAAACATGCCAACAGCCAGCTTTATCAAAGTACAAGTTCAGAAAAATTTGCCACCCTCTTTTTGGCCATCGTTGATACCTCTCAAAATACAATTCATTATTCAAGCGCCGGGCACGATTATCCATTTCTGATGCGAACAGACGGCAGTTTTGAAAGGCTCGAGTCTGGTGGCCTGCCGCTGGGCATGCTGGATGGCATGGATTATGATGAAGGGTATATTGAATTACAGCAGGGTGATTTCCTTTTTGTTTTTTCTGACGGGGTGACCGATGTTACTAACATTCACGAAGAAATGTTTGGAGAAAAGCGGCTGATTGAACTTCTCCGGGATTCGATAGAAAACGATGATCATCCCGAAACCCTCATCAAAAAAGTGATTGATACCTGCCTGAACCATTGTGGCAAGGCTAAACTTTTTGATGACATTACTGCTATCACTTTAAAAAGAACGCTAACCTAATCAGAGAAGGCAGCACTATGTATTTACGAATGGTGGAAGCAACTGTTAAGATTGATGGTGAAGTACTGTTGGGCAGTGTTTATTCGGAAAAAATTTTAAGCTCTCTTGAAAAAATACCCGGATGTATTTTTGCCGGATTATTGCACAGCCATGATCATTCAAAAAAATATATCTCTCTTACACTCTGGAAATCTCAAAAAGATGCCGAAGCCTATGAACAATCCGGCGCATACCAAAAAAACCTTGAGTCTGTTAAAGATTATCTTGAAAAAGGAAGCGAATGGAAAATACATCTTTCGGAAGACAATACAGTTGAATACAGCCCGGTTCCAGTTGAGCCAGACATTAAAATGTACCCTGTTTCCGGTAACGAGGCCCATCTTCCGGATGAAGTTCCTGCAAACAGTAACTATTTGCGAATACTCTCTCTGAAAATCAATAAAGGTTACAAAGATGAATTCACCCACATTTATAACAGTGAAATTCTGCCTGAATTAAAAAAGATAGAAGGATGTCGTTACGCTTTTTTACTGGATAATTCAGATCATGACAGTGAAATGATTTCACTTTCCATTTGGGATGATGCTGATGCTGTTGAACGCTATGAAAAAGAGGGCGCATATAAAGGGTTTCTAAAAAAAATTGAACATACTCTCGGTGGCCTTTATCAATGGAAAATGGCTCTTGAAAACCGGTCCCGTACTAAATCGGCCATTACCAGCCAGGATATAGGTGTAAGCAAATTCACACTGATTACCGGTAGAAAATTTAATTGATGCAAAAAGGAACATCCATATTACATTATACTATCCTCGAAAAGCTCGGCGAAGGCGGAATGGGTGTGGTATACAAAGCACGGGACAACAAGCTTAGCCGCGATGTTTCCCTGAAATTTGTACCCGGCCATGCCTCTGTTGATAAAGAAAATCATGACCGCTTTTTGCAGGAAGCCCGTTCCATTGCCCAAATCAACCACCCGAATATTTGCCAGATTTATGCAATAGAAGTTGATGAACATGGAAATCAATTCATCGTCATGGAATTCATTGATGGTGCAAATCTCTATGATTCTTTCATCAGTAAGCTGAAAAATTCAATTACCGGGACTACAGCTGACCCAGAATCTGATAAATCGAAACTGTTTAGTTCACACCCGGAGCAGGTACTGAATTATGCTATCCAAATTGTAAAGGGGCTGGATGCAGCTCATAACAAAGGAGTTATACACCGGGATATAAAACCAGCAAACATTATGGTGAGCTCTTCGCATGATGTAAAAATCCTGGATTTTGGACTGGCAAAAATTTCCGGCGTTGATCAACATACACAAGTGGGATCCACGCTGGGTACCATCAGCTATATGTCGCCTGAACAGATCCGCGGGGAGGAGCTTGGACCGGAATCGGATATTTGGTCGTTTGGTATTGTGTTGTATGAAATGTTGAGCGGCAGAAATCCGTTCGGCGGGGATTACCAGCATTCGGTAATGTACACCATCCTCAATACAGATCCGCCCCCTGTTAAAAGCTATTCTGGTGAAATACCCGAAGGATTGAATGACGTGATTGAACGTTGCTTATCAAAATCATTATCGGAACGTTATCAGTCAGCCGGCGAACTACTTCGAGATCTTGCATTCATAGCAGGTTCATCAACAAGCGGGATCCGTACACGAGATAAAAAAAATGTTAATAAATTACCCGAAGCCGCGCCAAATAAGAAGCGGACCCTGCTGGCGGCCTCAGGTATTTTTGCAGTACTTATTTTGTTAAGCCTGGTTGGTTTTATGGGTTATCAAACTTTTCAAAACCGGTTCATGTCGTACGGAGCCGAATCCATTCATGTTGCCGTTCTGCCATTCACTAATATCGGTGCGGATCCCGCCAGGCAGGTGTTTGCCGATGGCCTTGTTGAAACAATCACCAGCCAGCTTTCGCAGTTAGAACGTTTTCAAAAAGACCTTTGGGTGGTTCCTTCGGGTGAGGTTCGCAGTCTCAATGTGTCAAGTGCAGGCGAAGCACATCGCATGTTTAAGGTTAATTATGTGATTGCCGGGAGTCTCCAGCCCATCGCCGACAGGCTTCGATTAACCGTTACACTGATCGACTCCAGAAACCTTCGCCAGTTAAACTCCTCGGTAATAGATGTTGATGCCAACGATGTGATGGCATTGCAGGAAAAATCGGTTGAAAGCCTGCTTACAATGCTGAACCTGGAACTGAATCCGGAAACTATTGGAGTAATCCGTGAGGTGAAAACATCCGTTCCGGCTGCCTTTGAGCTCTATATACAAGGGCTGGGCTACCTTCAGCGATATGAACGGATAGACAACATTGACAATGCCATACTGGCGTTTGAAGAAGCCATAGAGCTGGACAGCCAATTTGCACTTGCCCATGCAGCTTTGGGGCAGGCGTACTGGCGTAAGTATGAAAATACACGTGAACGAACCTGGATAGATCTGGCAACCGAACAAAGCCATAAAGCTTTTAACCTCAACAGCAAACTGTTGCAGGCACATATTACCCTGGGAATGATTCGTAACGGAACCGGCAGGTACAATGAGGCTGTCGATCATTTTCTTGACGCGCTTTCAACAGACCCCACGAATGCAGATGCGTACCGCGGCTTGGCCAGGGCCTACGAGTTTATGGGCAACCTGGCTGATGCCGAATCCACTTATAAACGAGCCATTCAGCTTAAGCCAGACTATTGGGCCGGATACAATGTTCTTGGGGCTTTCTATTTTCGGAACAACAATTTTGATGAAGCCAGGGAGCAGTTTCGAATAGTAACCGAACTTACGCCTGATAATTACAGGGGCTATTTAAACCTGGGGAGCGTACACTATATAACCGGAAAACTTGATGAAGCACGTGCAATGTTCGAGCATTCACTGCAACTTGAGGAGACTTTCAGTGCTGCTTCAAATCTGGGCACACTCTACTATGCAGAAGGTCTCTATGCCGAAGCGGCAAAAGCATATGAAACCGCTATTGAAATCAATGACAGCCATTACTATCTATGGGGAAACCTGGCTGTTTCTTATTATTACGCACCCGGTATGCGTCAAAAATCTTTTCCGGTTTATGAGAAGGCTATTGAAGTTGCCCTTGCCGAGTTAGATATCAACCCAAAAGATTCGGATGTGCTGATTAGCCTGGCAGGATATCATGCCAGACTTGGAAATAAGCAACAATCCATTGATTATATTCGCGAAGCACTGGAAGTGTCACCCGATGATGCAATCATCCATTACCTTGCAGGAACTGCATTTGAAACCCTCGGTAACCGCGATGATGCATTGATACATATCTCTAAAGCAATTCAGGGTGGTTACCCTGAGTCAGAAATCAAAAAGCAGCCTGAATTACAAAATTTAATCGATGATCCCCGTTTTCAGATAATCCAAACAAATTCAGGTCAATTAACCAATAACGAGTTGCCATAATATTCATACATGGTTATCGAAATAATTTTGATATCAAACTTTTACTAACAATCAACCACATAAATAAGGAGGATTTTATGAAAATAAAATCAAAATATGCAGTTACAGCGGTATTCGGGATGTTTCTTTTTTTCGGACTCTTCTCAGAAGCAATACTTGCACAAAACCCGGGAAACCAAAACCGGCCTACCGAACATAATCTTGTAGTTAAAAAGATAAATGACGAATGGAGAGTTGTATACCGGGATGATGAAACCAGGAGCACCGTTGTTGTAAGCCGGGGCGACAGGGTCAGATGGGTAGTTGAAGGTTCGGGCGCATCTTTTCAGTTCGAAGATGAAAACCTCTTTGGCGGAAATACCCGTACTGTTAGAGCCGGAAACCCGCTGGTATTAGCTGTAGGTAATGGCGCAAGAATCGGAACCTATGTCTATGCAGTCTTTATTCATACCGACCAGGTCTTTGCCAGAGGGGAATCTCCTCCGAGAATTATTGTAGAGCGTTAATATGTAACCATTCGAAAATTCATTTACCAACTCAATGTTTTGTTATTTATCTGGTTTATGAACGATACCTGCCTGTTTAAAAAGCCCTACAAGCTTTTTAAACAGGATAAAACAGTGTGTCTTATTATTTCAGGAACCGAAACATGTCATAAATAAATGACCCCGGTAAATTGATTTTCGTTTTTTTACTGGTGTTTTTAATAAATAATTCTGGTGTAGTTTTACACAACTAAATAATGATAAAATGGAATTTTTATAATTGTTTGTATTGCTTGTAAGCAAAACAATATTGATTATCTTTGTTCTCACATTATGGTATCTTATTTTCTTTCTTCTATTCAAACAAATTACAATCTAAACAAGCACTTGGCATGAAATTTTTAGTTGTGGATGATGAACAGGATGTAGAAATGCTGTTCAGGCAAAAATTCAGAAGAGAAATCAGAAGCGGCAATATTGAACTTGAGTTTGCATTTTCGGGGAAACAGGCACTCGATATTTTGGGCAGCACCGAACCACCCGATGTTGTTTATGTTTTTTCAGATATCAACATGCCGGGGATGACAGGCCTTGAACTTTTAGATACCATAAAATCTGAGCATCCCCAGATTCATGTGAGCATGATTTCAGCTTATGGAGATGACGATAATTACAGAAAGGCTATCGAATCGGGTGCAAAAGAATTTTTCACAAAACCGATTGATTTTGAATCATTAAAATCGGAAATCAGTACCATGTTAGAAAAAAATAAAGGTAAATAACTGTGAGCACATACAACCAAAAAATTCTCGTTGTTGATGACGAACCGGACTTGCAAATGCTTATGATGCAGCGCTTCAGGCATAAAATCCGGTCAAAAGAATATGAATTTCATTTTGCCGAAAACGGCCAGGAGGCGTTGGATCTCATCGCAAAAGACAGTGAAATTTCACTCATACTCAGCGATATTAATATGCCGCGAATGGACGGTCTCACATTGCTGAACGAGTTGCAAAATATTCAGCGCGATGACATAAAAGCCATAATGGTTTCCGCTTACGGTGATATGGACAACATCAGAACAGCGATGAACCGTGGCGCATATGATTTTGTCACCAAACCTATTGATTTCAAAGATCTCGAAACCACTATCGAAAAAACACTGAGGGAAATTGAGCGAATTCTCAAATCGAAAGATCTTGAAGACCAGCTTACCACGCTTAATTACGACCTCGATATGGCCGCGCGAATTCAGCAAAAAATCCTGAAACAGGATTTTCCCGTTTATGCTGATGACAACCGGTTCGACGTATATGCTCACATGATTGCAGCCAAGCACGTTGGTGGCGATTTTTACGACTTTTTTAAAGTTGATGATGAACACTTCGTATTTTTTATCGGGGACGTGGCAGGCAAAGGAATGCCGGCAGCTATTTACATGGCTGTTTGCCGTACCATGCTTAAATCAATCGGATCGGAAGTGAAAGATCCCGCAGAATGTATCTTCAAGGTTAACAATATGTTGATTCCTGAAAGTGATATTTCAACATTTGTTACCGTTTTTTATGCGGTTCTTAATATTAAAACCGGTGAATTGAGCTACTGCAACGGTGGGCATAACTTGCCATACCTTGCATCAAAAAATGGCGAAGTACGTGAGCTTGATGATGTAGGCGGCTTGCTGCTCGGGAAATTTGATGATGCCCCCTACGAGAAAACAACCATCCAGCTCTCTCCGGGAGATACCATCCTCACATTTACAGATGGAATTTCAGAAGCTGAGGATGAAGATGATGGTTTCTTTGAAGAATACAGAATTGTAGACTATCTGAAAAAATCAGGAGATAAATCGTTGAATTCTTTGGTAAAAGGCCTGTTCCTGGAAGTTATGAAATTTGCCGGCGCGGCTCCACAAAGCGACGATATTACCGTGCTGGCCACAACCTACAACGGTGTGAACAGCAATATAAAGACCTGACAGAGTGCGAACAACAGTGAGCTCCTGTCAGAGTCGGTATCTGCGACTCTCAGGTTGATTTACAAACCTGTTAAGCGTTTATCTGGTGTATCTCCTTCAAAATAGCTTCAGCATTTTTATCGCCAAGCTGCATTACCCGGTGCTGAAGATTGGTAATAATCTCAGGCTCTGCATTTTCATAAGCCAGTTCTCTCGCTTCTTTTTCGGTGCCGGTTCTTACCAGGTCGTAGATGTCATCGGCCCTCACAATACTGTATAGTTTATCATCATTAAAAGCATGAGAACGCAGCTCTTCATACCGCTTAAATAGCTCAGGAAACTCGTTGCTGTCATCTGCCCTGTCAATAACTTCGACATCTTTAGGGCCTTCTGCACTGAGTGGTGTTTTGGTGAGGTAGTAAAATTTTTGTTTAAAGATCATATTGTTTCGCTTGTTTTTTTATATCTGAATATAAAGCTTTTCAGTTTAACAATGCAGTACCGATCTTTGGAACGATTCCCATACAGTCGCAGTGAAATTCAGTCTAAATCTCTTTTGGCGATGTGATCCATTTTATTTCACAGGTGCCATATTCAAGGTCCTTCCATGATGACAGGTTTACTTCAAGACAGGCTATTGTAGCCGTTACAATATTTTTATGCACAGGTGTTTTCGATAACAATGAGATGGCTTCATCAGTCATAGGGTTATGGCCAACTGTCATCACGGATTCAAGCTGATCATCAGTTTTTCGAATGGCATCCACGTAACTTTTAGCGCCGGTAAAGTATAAATTTTCATCCCATTCAACCAGATCCTCCGGCAAACCCATCGCATCCAGTACTTTTTGTATAGTTGCTTTTGCCCGGGCTGCAGGTGAGCTGACAATCCGCTTCGGTTTAATTCCCAGTCCTTTCAGCCAGGCTCCCATTCTAGGGGCATCATTCTTGCCGCGTTGATTCAGCGGTCGATCGAAATCACGCAAGTGCGGGTAACTCCAGGATGATTTCGCATGGCGCATCAGAATTATGGTACGTTTGATTTGATCAGCCATTGCCTTTTTCCTCGAATGGTTATTGTTTGACGCAGGTTACTAAATTTTCAGCAATCAAAAAAGGTACTAAATGATTTGCGATAGACCGATGAACCGAATGACCGATTTTTCTTTAATCGTAAATCGGGATGTCGGGGCTTTCGCTCCGCTCCAGCTTTTCGCTACGCGGGATAAATTAGGAGCACTTTTCACTTTTCACTTTTCACTTTTCACTTTTCACTTTTCACTTTTAAACCAAATGAATTTAATGATACACCAACGTTTTTAATTATTTAGTACCCTGCCCGGAAGATAAAAACCCAGAGCCACACCCCTTGCAATCATAAAGAGTACCATAGCCAGCCATAATCCATGTATGCCAAAGAGATGCGTACTGATGAAATATGCCGGCAAAAAGACCAGGAAGGTGGAAGCAACCATTGTATTGCGCATGGGCCGCGTCTCAGTTGCCCCGATAAAAACTCCGTCAAGAATGTAACAGAAGCTCGAAACAAAAGGTGCAAGAACTGTCCAGAAAAGTACCGAATGTGCAATTGTAATAACTTCCAGGTTATTTGTGAATACATGAACCATCTTACTGCCAAGAATCATATACAGGAAGGTACCTGCGAGTCCAAGAATCAAGCCCCAGCCAATATTGTAATATACAGCCTGTTTCAGCTTTTCACTGTTTCCGCTTCCTTTAAATCTGCCCACAAGGCTCTCAGCAGCAAAAGCGAAGCCGTCAATACCGTATGATACAATAAACCATAACTGCAGAAGTATGGTATTGGCGGCAAGAATCAGGTCACCCTGGGCTGCTGATACTGCCGTGAAAAACGAAAAGGCAAAAATGAGACAGAGTGTGCGAATAAAAATATCCCTGTTAACCGAAAAGTAACGTTTCAATTTCGTAGTTCTCAGAAGTTCCTCACGAATAAAGTGCGAGAGATACTTCTTGTATTTCATCATAAACAAAAATACGGCCAGGGCCAGGGCCACATATGTTGATATCAGGGTACCATACGCCACACCATCTACATGCATTCCGAAACCATAAATAAATGTCACATTCAGAACTATATTCAGTACGTTTAAAACAATGGTTATCACCATCGGGTACTTTGCATTTTGCATGCCAAGAAACCAGCCGTTTATACCATACAGAGAAAGAACCGCAGGCGCTGTGTAGATACGTATATCGTAATATACCCTTGTATACTCGGCCACTTCCCGAGAGCTTTCGATAATCCACATACTGAAATAAATGATAGGTGCCTGGAGCAGTACAATGGCAAATCCGATGCTCAGTGCAATAACCTGGACTCTTGCAAACGTCAGGATGATCTCTTTCCTGTCTCTCCTGCCATATTCCTGGGCAGTAAGGCCTGTAGTTCCCATCCGAAGGAATCCAAAGCCCCAAAAAACAAAATTAAAGATCACACTGCCCACAGCGAGTGCACCAAGATAATATACCTGGTCAAGATGCCCCACAAGCGCCGTATCTACAGCCCCCAGAAGCGGAACCGAAAGGTTGCTGATGATATTCGGAATCGCAAGCCGCAGAATGTTTTTATTCAAGTGATTCGCTGAATTTTTTAAATTGCTGAACTGAATTGTTATTAAAACCCGGATATTTCACTTCGCGGGTATTGCTACTCTCGGAGCGTAGAATAAAAGGTTAAGTGTGATGTTACTTTAAGATTCATCATATTTTATGAGCTACATTTGGTGATATTGGAAAAAACAGCCTGTTTTTCTGCGACATTTTCACCGAAAACTATTGCTATTATCAATCCAAAAAAAGCGAGATTATGGAACTCAGTTACTGGATCAGCCGCTGGAACAAGGGAAATACAGGTTTCCATATGGAAAACGGGTATCCCGGATTAGAAAAACACTTGTCAACAATCCATCTGCCTGCCGATAGTGCGGCCCTGGTACCTCTTTGCGGAAAAAGCCATGACATGATTTTGCTGTCAAAAAAGTTTGAAAAAGTAATTGGGGTAGAAATTTCGGAACAAGCCATCACGCAGTTTTTCGAAGAGAATAATTTGAATGCAGAACAATTTCATTATGCCGGTTTCACAATATTCAGGTCAGGAAAAATCGAAATCTGGCGCGGTGATTTTTTTAAACTTCCGGGTAATAAAATACCGGATATTTCCCTGATTTATGACAAAGCTGCTCTTACCGCACTTCCCAAATCAATGAGACAGAAATATGCAGATAAATTGAAAAACCTTTCGGGAAACGATACTACACTACTTTTACACCTTTTTGAGTATCCTCAGGAAGAAATGAACGGGCCCCCATTCAGTATATCACCAGGCGAGGTTCAAAACTTGTTTAATGAAAAATTTACGGTTAAGCCTCTTGAAAAAAATAAACTCGGCCTTCACAATTATCAAAAATTTCTGAAAAGAGGACTAAAAACCTATTTAATTGAATATTTATTGCTACTTTACAACAATCAGGATAAAATAAACCAAAATTGATTTTAAATTCACAGGCAGAACCAAAACCAAAGTTGCATATCATATTGACTGCAATTATTTTGCGTTCCGCGTTTTTTTACTCAGTTATCGCTAACCAACATTTTATTACACATGGATTTAACAACTCGAAATAACATTTTAACTATTGTACTGGCTGTTCTGATTGTCATTTTAGCGTATTTTCTGTACCGCTCTATTGTAGATCCATACCAGGAAGTTATTGAAGAGCAACGAATGGTTGAGCGCGAACGCCATCGTATGGAGTTGGTTCGCGATGTTCTTGTTCAATACCGGAACAGAAAAGGAAACTTCCCGCCAACCGAAGGCGGGCTCGACAGCCTTGTTGCATTCCTCAAAACTGATTCCCTCATGGTTGCAAGGGGCGATTCCCTGTTCAGGTTCCTGCCGCCGTCAACCTACAACCCGGATTCTCTCACTTATTCTCCACGGCCTCCGCACAACCGTTTTGAATATACGTTGAATGATACGATACGACCGCGTCTCTATCTTTTGGTAAATCCCGGTACAGGCGACAGAATTGGCGACCTTGAACGCACA
>RECI01000173.1 GCA_007694095.1 Balneolaceae bacterium
GAATCTTCTGTACAATGATAGTCAGTCAAAACAGAATTGGTTGACTCCATTAATTTATCACTATAAAACCATTCTGCCTTAAAAGTACTTGTAATACTATCAAAGTAATCACAAACATCATATCCGGTTCTCCAGATAACTATCTCATTTTTTCGTATATCATCATTTGTTATTAGAATATTCTCCATGATAAATTTATCTTCAGAACTCTCAATGATTAAACTTTCTCCATCATTACTTTCATCCTGACGTTTCCAGTTACTGGTAACTTCTAATTTTCTGATATTTGTTGGATTGTTATCATTGTTAAATCTTGCACTTGCTAACCGCTCGGTCCACCATTTTATGGTTATATCATCAAGTACTTCAGTATCTTCCCACGTTTCGCCACCTGAATAACTACCTTCCTTAAATGATAATTCTCCTTTAAATTCTCCTGTAACAGGTTCTGCTCTTGAAATTATTTCTTCACCAAACGCATTCCAGCTTGTTATCATGCGTGTTCCTTCGATTCTAAAGCTTACATCCATTAAATAGCTTGCTTTAGGTTCAAGAATAAATTTAAATCGATAACCATCTAAAAACAGGTGGTCATCTTTTAGTAACTGTACATAAACGGTGATTTCCCTCTCCTCTTCCGGATCAAAGAAATCATCTAAAGGTATACGCATGTTAAAACGATCTGTCCCTGGGCCAACCCGTTTATGCGTTCTCTCGTTGTACAACCGTTCTCCCTCATTCAGATCATATGCTTCAACCAGCAGTGTCAGATTTGCATATACATCGTCAGCATTAAATACCGGCTGAACTAATTTAATTGCATGAACACTATCAGGAATCACATCCAATTCTATGTCATCGGGAACGTTGCGCAGCATCCAGCTATATCCATCCGTTTTTTGGCGGTTGTATACCATGTCAATATGATGATCAACTATTTGTCCAGTTGACGGTCTTAATCTTTCGATTACGATCGCAAGTTCACTGTTTCCTACTGACGTCCCAAGACTTGAAGCAGGCTTGTCAAATATGGGCGTCACGATGGTCTGTAAAGGCCTGTCATTTGGTATCGGACGGTCAGCATATAATATCTGGTATAGGTCTTGGGGCCATTTATCCTTCATAAGCCATTCAAAATCGCCCCAGGTATACATAGATTGCCTTCCTGCACCCGGCACACTTGCATTTTGAGGATTGTGAAAGAGTAATTTAAATGTACTCTTTGCTGCTGTAACCATATCAATTTCGTAACCAACCACCACAATCTGATGCCCTCCTTCAACAAACGGAAATCTTAAATTTAGAATAACAGGTTTATTTTCATTTAATTTTTTTACAATCTCATATTGTAATGCTGATGTCCTCAAAAAGGATGATGTCTCGAAATTTATATTCGTTTTGCTACTCAGATATTTGGGTATAGTAGAACGAAAAGCATATAAACCCGCTCCCCCGTCAAAATTTGAATGATTCATGTGTTTTACCACTTCATGCAATCGCAACTCCATTTCACGGTTGTTCAGGGGGGCATAAGCCCTTCCCATCATTTTTACAGATGCCGCCCAGCACGTATTATGTGATTGTTCATAAAACGGCATTTTGATGATTTTCCTTCGCGGGCCTTCCGTTAAAAGGTCTTTACGCATAGACCAGCTTAAGTTGAGCCTCGAGTAGTTGCTGCTGCCACTTTTATAAGCAAGTTCCCGGCTGTCACTTTTCCCTGTAAAAGGGTTACGATCCGGTGCTGAGAAACTTGCAGTTAATTTCCCGTCTTCTGCATTGTATTCAAACAACACTTCATGATGATCAAACTCATCAACAGATGTTTCAGGTGAGTATAACAGAACTACGATATCTTCTTCGTCTAATCCGGTTGGAAGAGTATATTCCAAATCAATGATGAATGGATTGTTGATCATGATAAAATCAAATACAATATCGTTATCTGTATTGAAAAAGCGGTCATTTTCCAGTAGTGCGATAGAAATTTTTTCATTAGCTGCATTTGGATTTTTCTCAGGCCTGATTGAAAACCTAACGGCATTGCTAAATACCAGCTCAGCAACTTCTCCGCGATAATCTACAGATATAGTCTGTTCGATTTTTTCATCTTCTTCCAGCATTGGTTCAGTGATTCTGCCAACGTTATCCGTTTGTACTGAATCGGAACAGGATAAGACAGAAAGAATTAAGAAAACGGTTACGAATGTATAGATTGATTTTTTCATGGCTCCTCAATTAGTAAAGAGTCAAATTAGATTTATACTCTTCAGAAAACTTTAAATAGCCTTTAATTCAGCTTTGTCAATCCTGTATGATGATAAACGCAGCCTCCAATACTCTAGAAGCGGTATTCAGCCTGATCGTTGTATTCGATTACTGAGAACCACTATTACCGATGATTTCAATCTCCAATTTTGTCTCTTCATTGCATTTAAAATCCTTGATTTCACCATTAATACCACTTTCAAAAGAGACATCTTCTGCAAAACTTTTTAAATAGCCACAGACTGCCTGACCATTTCTGACAAGATTTATGGTAGTCCCATTTAATTCGTTTGAATTGATTTCAATATTCTCCATTTCAGCTATTGACAGATATGTATATTGATTATCAACTGATGTGTAATCAATGATCTGCAGATAGGTTATTCGTCTTGGTTTACTATTGCTGTCGAATGAGATAATGACAGAGCTTTCAATATTTGCAAATCCATCTGAATCATTGCGTTCTCCTGAAAACAGGCTGCCATCTTTCTTAGCTATTACATTAAAAATACCAAGAGAAGTATCACCTTCTTCTGTCCATTCTCTTTCCCTTTGGTCTTGATATTTATACGTGGTTAAGATATTGCTTGCACTTATTTTTTTTATATTTAACTCCAGAAAAACCGGATCAACTTTCGTTTCATCTGTTGCATTTGTGGTTCCTGAACATGAAACTGTGGTTGCTATGAATAGAATGACCAGGCCAAGGTAGATTTGCGCTCTCATTATACTGATAGTTAGTTATAAGTTAATTAGATCTCTATATATAATTTAGTACACCCGGCTTATGTTTCCAATAAAAAAACACTTTCTGGCAGGAAAAAATGGATTCAACCAATGGCATTTCTATTCAATACCATTACCGGCACTACCCCGTAAGCAGATTTGACACAGATCCGGGTTACAGGAAAAACAGAAATACCATGTTTTTCAACCAATGGCAGCGTGGCACAGCAAACATGGTATTTCTATTCAAGGCTGCACCGGGCTCTTCATCGTAAATAGATGCGATGCAACTTCAGGTTTTGGGAACTATAGAAATACCATGTTTTTGCTCAGTAACCCTTCAGTAAAAGGTCTGCCAATTCTTTCCCAAGGTGTTTCTCCATCAACTCTCTGTAACGGCTAGTTTGGACATATCCACCATTATACTCAAAAAACTCTTCTATCACTTCAACCCAGTCGGAATCCAGCGGCATAATTATGCCAAACTCTTCTGATGATTCATCTCCGGCAGCATGACGCCTCAGCGGGGCTCCATGCTCGGCTGCACGCCAGTAGTTGTAAATATCCACATATGCGAAATATCTGTTTTGAGCAGAGGCTCGCTCAATGATTTCATTATTGGATTGGGCGAATACGATATCGGCATCAGGCAGGTACTCCGTCCTGATGTTTTCAAGCCGATCCTGGTGCAGGGTACCTTCAAATGCAAGCGCCTTCAGATCTGTAAACGTAACAGGTATCTCATCGAATGATCTTATTTCGGGAATATCCGAATGGGTGATCAGAGTAGCAATGTTTGTCATATAAGGTGGGCTAAACTGCAGCTCATTCCGCCTTTCTTCCGTTATGGTAACATTGGCAACCCCGAAAACTCCGCTTTCCGCTTCTTTTACATAGTTGTAAAAACCGGAAAAATTGTCAACCGGATAATAGTTGATCTCAATATTTACATCGTATGCCTTATTTACATATCGAATAAAGTCTCGTACCAATTCAATAGTCACACCTGTTAGGTTGCCATCGTTGTCTGTATATGAAAATCCATCACTCGAAACAAAGGCAAGTGTAACCGTTCCATACCCTCTCTGCTGAACTTCGAGCCAGTTTGATGCATTTTGGCTTATTATCTCATGGTCTGATGTACAGGCAGGAATCAATGCAAGCATGAAAATGATGTATATGAATTTCATATAAATGTTTTTATAAGTGAATTGTTACAATTTATGGCCGATTGTGAATGGGATCAATTGATAATATCTATAAGGCAATTCTTGAAATGGAACGCTGATGTTTGTATATTAGTTTAATATTAAACAATTAAATATTAATTTTAGAAATCCTTTTTCCTATGAGTACGTTAACTGCAACCAAATGGGCCATAGACACTACCCATTCAGAGATCACTTTCAAAGTTAAGCATCTTGTTATTTCCACAGTAACCGGAAAATTTAACCGGTTTGATGCCGAGCTTGAAACGGAAGATGACAATTTTGATGACGCCGCAATCCGTTTTGAAGCTGACATCGACAGCATTGATACCAACAACGAAGACAGGGACAATCACCTGAAATCTGATGATTTCTTTAATGCCGCGGAACATCCGAAACTTACATTTGAATCAAGGTCGTTCAGAAAATTTGGCGAAAACGAATATAAACTAATTGGTGACTTAACAATTCGCGGTAATACAAAACCCATTGAACTGGATGCAGTTTATGGTGGAACCGTTGTTGACCCTTATGGACAAACCAAGGCCGGTTTTGAAGTATCCGGTAAAATTAACCGGAAAGAGTTCGGCCTGAAGTGGAATGCTGTAACCGAAGCCGGCAACATTGTAGTATCAGATGATGTAAAACTGATGATGAGTGTCCAGTTTGTAAAAGGTGAATAAAGCTTCTTATCCGGAACCTGAAAATTGAAAAGCCCGGCTTGTCAAATAACAAGCCGGGCTTTTTTATAGCTGTCTGTAATGAAATACCTTGTTACAGCTTTAACGGCAATAAATATTAATAACGATAGTGATCTGGTTTGTAGGGCCCTTCTTTTGGCACACCTATGTACCCGGATTGGTCATCTGTAAGTTCCTCCAGTTCCACACCTATTTTGTTCAGGTGCAACCGGGCAACTTTTTCATCCAGGTGCTTTGGAAGAACATGAACCCCTACTTCAAATTCTTCATTCCAGAGGGCGATTTGCGCCAGTGTCTGATTGGTGAAGCTGTTACTCATCACAAAACTCGGGTGGCCGGTGGCGTTTCCAAGGTTCATCAGCCTGCCTTGCGACAACAATATAATTTCTTTTCCATCATCAAACCTGAACAGGTCAACCTGCGGTTTGATGTTTTCTTCTTCTGCATGTTGCTTCAGCCATTTCACATCAATTTCGTTATCAAAATGACCGATATTTCCAACTATGGCTTTATCTTTCATCAGCCTGAAGTGCTCACCGGTAAGAATATCTTTATTGCCGGTTGCTGTAATGATTATATCTGCTTCTTTTGCAGCATCAATCATTCTTTTCACTTCATAACCGTCCATTGCAGCCTGGAGTGCACAAATCGGATCAATTTCTGTTACGATAACCCGTGCACCTGCGCCCCTGAGTGAAGCGGCAGACCCTTTACCAACGTCGCCATACCCTGCCACAACGGCTACCTTACCGGCCATCATAATATCCGTTGCACGCCGAATAGCATCCACGCACGATTCTTTACAGCCATATTTGTTATCAAATTTTGACTTAGTAACCGAATCATTCACGTTTATGGCCGGAATAGCAAGGGTTCCTTTTTTCATTCGCTCATACAGGCGTAACACTCCGGTAGTGGTTTCTTCTGAAATACCGCGAATGTTATGTGCAAGCTCGGGATATTTATCCAAAACGATATTGGTAAGGTCGCCGCCATCATCAAGAATCATGTTCAGGGGCTCTCCATCCGGAAAAAAGAGTGTTTGTTCAATACACCAGTCATACTCTTCCTCAGTCATCCCTTTCCATGCATATACGGGTATACCAGCTTTTGCGATTGCTGCAGCAGCATGGTCCTGCGTAGAATAGATGTTACAGGATGACCATTGTACTTCCGCACCAAGTTCAATCAGCGTTTCAATAAGTACAGCGGTTTGAATTGTCATATGAAGGCAACCCGCTATTCTTGCACCTTTCAGTGGTTTTGATTTTCCAAATTCTTCCCGGGTAGCTATAAGGCCGGGCATTTCGGCTTCAGCCAGGGAAATTTCCTGACGGCCAAATCTGGCTAACCCTATGTCTTTTACTTTATAAGGCAGTTTTTCTACTTGTTGTTCCATGATTTCAATTATTTACGGTTCCCTTTTTAAACAACGGTTCAAAACCAAAGGTTCACATGTTTCTAAAGATTTTCTAAAGTTCAAAGTAATCACTTATAAGAGCCACCGCCCGATTATAATCACCTTCTCGTCCATACGATCCCATCTCAATTTTAATGAAATTCCCTTCAGGATCCACGTAAGCTTTAAAAGGTATGCCCTGCCCGCCCAGCCTGTTAAATACTTCGTGTTCATCATAAAGCCAGTTAAAATCGTAGTCATGCCGTTCGGCAAACCTGCGGGCATCTTCGGGCCCTTCATTCAGCCCAACGGTAACTGCGAAAACTTCAAACTTATCAGGATGCTCTTCCCTCAGTTGCTGCATTGCCGGAAACACCTGCAGGCATGGCCCGCACCATGATTCCCAGAAGTCAATCAATATTACACTTCCTTTAAAATCCTTAATACTCACCTCATTTCCATCCAGATCGGCAAATATGGCATTTTCAATAATATACTCCGGCGTGTTTCTTACTGCTTCATTTTCAGTTTCGCCGCTGCATGCAACCTGAACCTGTAACATTAATAACGCACTAAAAAATAGAAATATAAATGACTTTGTTTTCATAACTTAGGATAAATGTCAATTTTTCAGGATGAAAAATAAGGGATAATCGATTAAAATGTTTAACGATTATCTAACAGTGAATTACATATAAAAGTTGCAGATGGTTTACGATTTTACGGTTGCTGGTGCTGGAATTGTCGGTTTATCTACGGCATTTAAATTGAGCAAGGCATTTCACGGGGCATCCATTCTCGTCCTGGAAAAAGAGAACAGAGTGGCAGCTCACCAGACCGGACATAATTCCGGTGTGATTCATTCAGGGATTTATTATCAGCCCGGCAGTTATAAAGCCCGCAATTGTGTGGAAGGGAGGCATCAAATCGTTCAATTTTGCCAGGATTACGGCATTAAGCACGAAATATGTGGGAAAGTGATTGTTGCCACTGTTGAGGAAGAAATCCCAAGGCTCTTATCGATTTATAAGCGGGGGCTTGAAAACAATATCGAAGATATCCGGCTTACAGACGGCAAGGAATTGAAAGAAATTGAACCTTTTGCAAATGGTGTTCGTGCAATTCATGTACCCTGTGCAGGAATTGTAGACTTTCCCGCTGTTTGCGAAAAATTATCGGAAATACTCGTGCAGGATGGTCATACGGTACATTTTAACAATGCGGTTGAAAGTGTGCATCAAACCAATGGCATCCTGGCTATTAAAACCAGGACCGACACTTTTAAAACCAGGCATTTCATCAACTGCACAGGATTGCACAGCGACCGTGTTGCACGCTCGGCCGGGATTAAGCCCATCATAAAAATTGTACCCTTCAGGGGTGAATATTACGAATTGACAAAAGAGGCCGAACATAAAGTAAACGGACTTATATATCCCCTTCCTAATCCCGACTTCCCGTTTCTGGGAGTGCATTTTACAAAAATGGTAAAAGGCGGTGTTGAATGCGGGCCAAATGCGGTTTTTGCTTTTAAAAGGGAAGGTTATAAAAAAACCTCCTTTGATTTTGCCGATACCATCGATTCGGCCGATTATCCGGGTTTTTGGAAAATGGCTGGCAAACACTGGAAAATGGGACTTGATGAAATGTATCGCTCTATCTCAAAAACCGGTTTCCTGAAAAACTTACAAAAACTGATCCCATCGATAGAGATTGCCGATTTAACGGGCTCACCATCCGGGGTGCGTGCCATGGCGCTTTTGCCAAATGGCGAAATTCTGGATGATTTTTACTTCGAAACCACCGAGCGTGAAATCCATGTACTGAATGCCCCAAGCCCGGCTGCTACCGCAGGACTCGCCATTGGTGATGAAATTGTGAAAAAAGCGAAGAATTCCTTTGCTCTCTGATTGATTTGATTACACATTTGATAGATTTGGAAGAAACATTCTGCAAATTTGTCCGTTATTAGCTAACCTGACTAAACGAAGGCAAGAACATGGCTAAAACAGTTAACATACACGAGGCAAAAACCCACCTGTCGGCTCTTATTAAAGAAGTACTTGCCGGTGAAAAAGTAACCATAGCAAAAAACAACGAGCCGGTGGTAGAGCTCATAAAAATTGATCCCAAGCAAAGGGAAAGGAAATTTGGAACTCTTAAAGGAAAGATTATTGTCCACGGAGATTTCAGTGATTCCGATAAAGAGATAGAAAACCTATTTTCTGAGAGTAAACTTTTTCCTGATGAAGAAGATTCTGATAGATAGCCATATTCTCCTTTGGATATTTGGCGACCCGGCAAAACTAAGAACAAAAGATGTTGACTTAATTAAAGAACCGTCAACTGATGTCATTACCAGTATCGCCAGTATTTGGGAATTACACATCAAAGCCAGCCTGGACAGGCTTACGATTCCTGATAACTTTACTACTGAACTGGAGAAAAATTTTATCACAGTCTTACCCATTCATCAAAATCACCTGACAACGCTTTTACATTTGCCGCATCATCATAGTGATCCCTTTGACAGAATGATTCTTGCTCAAGCAATCTCTGAAAAAATCCCACTCATAAGCTACGACCGGATATTTTCTGATTATCCTGTTGAATTGCTCTGATTTTTTCGATCCTTACCGCTATTTTGATTCTAAAAGTATTAGAGTATCGAGTAGCCCGACACACTACTCTGGATACTCGATGCTCACTACTCAATACTTAATTCAAGCAGCCATTGACCTCCATTCAAACCGATATTTTAACCCGGCGTTTATACGCAACCGATGCATCCATCTATGAAGAGATACCAAAAGGGGTCGCATTCCCGGAAAATCTGAGCGATATTCAGCAGCTGGTACACAGGTCTGAGAAAGAAAATTTTACCATCACAGCCAGAAGCGCCGGGACAAGCCTTGCCGGACAAACTACTGGCAGCGGGGTCATTATGGATGTATCGCGTTATATGACGGCCATCCGTTCTATCGATTCTGAGAATAACTTTGCCCATGTTGAGCCGGGAGTGGTCCGCGATACTCTTAACCGTGAGGCTGCAAATTTCGGGCTTCAGTTCGGCCCCGATACAGCCACAACCAACCGGTGTATGATCGGTGGTATGATCGGAAACAATTCCTGCGGTTCATTTTCCATCAAATACAAAACCACCAGGGAGCATACACTTGAAATTGAAACGGTTTTGAGTGATGGTTCAATTGCTGTATTTAAAGCTCTCAGTGATAATGAGCTTGACATTAAATGCAGGCAAGAGAATCTTGAAGGGACTATTTATCGTGAAATGCTCGGCTTGCTTAAATCGCACAAAAACCGGATCATTGGAAATTACCCCCATCCCGATATTATCCGGCGAAACACCGGTTATGCACTCGACCGCCTCTGCGAAATGGAACCCATCACACCCGGCGGACGCCCATTCAACATGGCTGAACTTCTTTGCGGAAGTGAAGGCACCCTAGCCATAACCGCCTCTGCCAAACTAAACCTTGTTCCGCTTCCAAAAGAAAAAGCACTGGTGATATCACAGTTTCATACCCTTCACGAAGCGATGCTTGCCACTGTAGAAGCCGTAAAATGGGGGCCTTCAGCAGTAGAACTTGTGGATGATATCATCCTGAATGCAACTAAGGGAAATATTGAACAGCGAAAAAACAGGTTTTTCCTCGAAGGTGAACCTGCATGTATCCTCATCATCCAGTTTGAAGGGGATGATACCGGGAAACTTGCACATAAATCAGCTGAACTGGCTGAAAAGCTTACATCGATGAAGCTTGGCTACGCTCATTCCACACTCAATGAAGACGCTCTGATGCAGCGGGTATGGAATCTTCGCAAAGCAGGGCTTGGCCTGCTGATGGGGCTTGGAGTTGAATCCCGTTCACCCACATTTGTGGAAGATACCGCTGTACGTGTAGAAGACCTGCCCGCCTATATTGAAGAATTCCGTCAGATATTAACGAAACACAACACAACCTGTGTTTTTTATGCACATGCATCGGTGGGTGAGCTTCACCTGCGTCCGATCATGGATCTTACCAAACCGGAAGGGATTGCCAAAATGAAACAGATGGCACAGGAAGTTGCCGAACTGGTAAAAAAATACCGCGGTTCGCTATCCGGAGAACATGGGGATGGTCGTGCACGCGCCCCGTTTATCGAAACGGTTCTGGGTAAAGAGATGATGCCGCTGCTCAGACAGGTAAAGGAAATCTGGGACCCGCAATACCGTTTAAACCCCGGCAAAATCATCAATGCAAAACCGATGGATACCGATTTGAGGTTTTCGCCGGATTACACCCCGCCAAACGTCGATACCGTTTTCAATTGGCGGAATACCGGTGGTTTTGCCGCTGTAACCGAACAGTGTAATGGCGCCGGGGTATGCCGAAAACTGCCCGAAAGCGGCGGAACCATGTGCCCCTCCTATCACGCCACACGCGATGAAAAAGACAGTACAAGAGGACGCGCCAATATTTTCCGGCAGCTTTTCTCAGGAAAACAGAAAGAAGCATTCAGTTCTCCGGAACTTAAGGAAGCCCTGGAACTCTGCCTGAGCTGTAAAGCGTGCAAAAGTGAATGTCCTGCCAATGTGGATATGGCCAAAATGAAAGCCGAATTCACTCATGGCTGGCACCTTCAAAACGGAACCAAACTTAGTGAACGGTTTTTTGGTATGCCCGAAAAATTGTACCCGTTTGCCTCCCTCCTGCCCGGTATTACAAATGTTGTAAACCGTCAAAAACCTGTTAAAAAAATAATGGAATATTTACTGGAGGTTGATGCAAGAAGGCCGCTTCCGGAATTTGCACCGGAAACATTCGCTAAATGGTATAAAAAAAATCAAAAAAAACCAGCCAATACTTCCGGCAGACAGGTGCTTCTGCTTGTTGATATTTTTACCAATTATCATGAACCGGAAGTGGCAATCGACGCTTATAATGTTCTGAGCGCATTTAATTACCAGGTAATTGTACCGGATATCCGGCCAACAGGAAGGCCGCAGCTCTCTAAAGGATTTCTTGATGAAGCTGCCGCGATTTGTAATGAAAATATCAGGCTTCTGTCACCATTTGCAGAACAGGGTATACCTATTGTTGGCCTGGAACCCAGTGAAATATTGACACTGCGTGACGAATATCCCGATTTGTGCGAAGAACAGGATTTGAAAAAAGCACAGAATATTGCTGATCACACGTTTTTATGGGAAGAATTCCTTAATACAGAACTGGCTGCATCCGCCCCGCTTGATGCAGGTCTTGGCAACAAAGTTTACATTCATGGCCATTGCCATACGAAGGCCCTGGTTGGAAATGAACCGCTTGCAGCTGTTTTTAAACAGCTCGGTTTTGATCCCGTTGTACTTGAAACAGGATGCTGCGGGATGGCCGGCAGTTTTGGCTATCATAAAGACAAATATGA
>RECI01000144.1 GCA_007694095.1 Balneolaceae bacterium
GCATCCAGGTTCCAGTCGGGCCAGTTTTGGCGGACGAGAGTGCGGGCAATATCCGGAGTGGGGAAGACAGCAGCGGTTACCTTTTTGCCCCTGTCCCGCACAGAAATGGCGATCTGATTTACAAGCTGGGTAACCTGGTTATACCTGAACCGGTTCCATACGTCGTGATCTTCCGGCTTTTCAAGATCTATCGGGTCTTCACCATGTAAATCCTTGAATTTTGAGCGACATGCTTCGCAGTAGCAATAATCGTACTCAGGAAACTCCCTGTCTTGTACAATTCCATAAACCGGCTGAAGCTGGATCGGCAGAATCACATCGGGATATCGAATGTAGTCGAGGTGAACGCTTTTTATTTCGGAGATTTTCATGATCTCGTCAATTTTGCCCATCAGGTATTCGCGTGCTTCCGGCCTGGTGGGACAGAGCCACTTGTAGTAATCTACATACGCCGGTTTATCGACAGACGAATCACCATTCCGGTTTACCATAAAGAGTTCAGGGTGATTTTCGATCAGATAAGTATCACTGCCCCGTTGCAGGGTGATGAACCATGCATGGACATCCAGGTCAAATTCCCCGGCAAGACGCACCCAGCGCTCATAATGGCCTGAGGGAAGAATCCCATCAAGACCGGCACGTTTAATTCTTTCAAGCCTCCTCCGGGAATCATCGTCATTGTCGCTGTGATTGGAAATCCAGGTATAGTCGCGGGATTTCCACCGCCGCCCTTGTGCCGCATTGAGATTATCTGTGGTAAACATGCCGAGGGCTGAAATGCCGGCAGCACTTGCCCCGATTTTTTTCAGGAATTCTTTTCGTTTCATGGTCATAATAAGTTTCGATTAAGACATGGTATGTCTGTTCGGGTTGGATTTTGGATCGTGTTCGTAACAAAAAAAGGTGTTGGACTGTGAATGTGTGTTGTATAGACATACCATGTCTTTGACGAGTGTTTCACTGCTCACTTTTCCACACCCTGCTGTCGTTGCGAATGTAAAAAATGTGGTCGAGATCATCACTGGAAAGACGCATGATGTAATTGTTATCCAGAACTTTGATAATCAGATCTGGTTTGGCCGTCTGTTCATCAAACAACGTCTCAAAAAGCTTATTGAATTGCAATTGGTCCGGTTGATCTGCAAATCGGCCGTGTTCTTTTCTAAAATGATTCTGGCGGTAATATAACTTCCGAAGCAGCCATTTGTAATCTTCTTCGGGATTCCATTCAAATTCAGCTTCACCGGTACCGGCTGGTAGTTCTGAAAATTGCACAAATCCCCACATTTCGGGATAGTGCATGTTGATGAGTCCCTGGGGTGACCATGACCAGTTATCTTCCGGCAGTACTTCTCCGGTTTCCGGGTTTGTTCGTTTTACATAATTCCCATCCACAATATCCGTCTGCCATTGTACCCTGGAAAAATTTACCCTCCACTGATCACCACCGGATGGACGTGATCCTGGCGCGGTTTCCATCAGTACATCCCACGGAATCGCGATTTCTACACTCCAGGAGGTGTCGATGTCGGTGGGGTCATTTAACGTGCCCTGGATATCTATCCCGATTTTCAACCCTTTAATGTCCCATGCATTGATGGCCCTGCCGCCGTTGCGGTAAGGTTTGGTCAGCATCAGATCCCAGAATGTTCCAAGCGCATTTACCTCCAGTTCGTAATAGTGATGGGTGTCTCCGTTAGGATCAATAAATATTTCAAAATTATTATCCATAAAAATTACTGCATCCCTTTCTGTTATTGTGGCCCAGATATGAGGTTCTTCAAGAAGTGCTGCAAAGTAGAAATATTGGTCATCCCAAAGCATTTTAGCCCGGGTTTCATAACGGGGAATCAGCGCCTGCGATCCGCGGATATCCTGAAATGAATTTGTCCAGGCAGCCATTTGCCATTCACTTTTATGAATATTTCCATCAATGATAAGTGGCTTGTCAATTTTATGCACCACATATGTCTCCGGAGAAAAGGGTATGGCTGGTGAGCCAAGTTCCTGTGACATAGAGAAATAAGGTGAAAGTAGAATGAATACGATTAAGATTGACAGAGTTTTACAAGACGATTTTTTTTCAATTGTTGTGTTTTGATTATTCATCAGGTTAGGGGTGCTGTTCATGACAGACTGCAATAAATATTTACTGTTTAGGGCAAAAATTTATAGAAAATCAGGCAATTCCTGTCTTTTATCATTAAAAATGAATATTGGAACCGGTTCCAAATTGTATCTGAGCTGCCGTTGCATTTAATTAGTACCTATTAAAAAATGTAAATTGTACCCAATCCTGATAATAAAATGTAAGTGCGCTTGCATAAGGAGTAACAGGGATAATTTACAGGTATGAAACCAGCTATGGTTTACTTACACATCAACAAAACATTAATTAAACGGTTAAATATATGCACAGTCCGTACAATAATATGATTATACGAGCACTGAAAGCTTCCGGACTCATGAGTTTGGGGCTATGTCTGGCCTTGCTGTTACCGAATGCCCTGCTTGCACAGGGGTTTCAGGTATCAGGACAGGTAATAGACAGTGCGACGAATGAACCGATACCGGGTGCAAACGTGGTAGAGGTAGGTACACAAACAGGAACGGTTACTGATCCTGACGGAGAATTTTCTTTTACAGTCTCCGGGCCGGATGTTCAAATCCGGATATCATTTATCGGTTTTGACCCACAGGTAGTGAATGTGGATGGCCGAGCTGACATCACCGTTGCTTTGCTGCAGGTGGTTGGGCAGTTGGATGACCTCGTGGTAACGGCTTTTGGTATCGCGCGAGAGCGAAAATCGCTTGGTTACTCAGTAACGGAAGTTCGGGGTGATGATCTTGTACAAGCAAGGGAAATCAACCTGGGTGATGCCCTTCAGGGCCGGGTTGCAGGGGTAAATGTAAGCAACGTAGGAACCGGCGTTGGCGGTTCTAGCCGTGTGGTTATTCGTGGTAACACATCTTTAAGTGGAAACAACGAGCCACTTTACGTAGTAGATGGTGTTCCTATGGACAACAGGCAGCTGGGATCGGCTGGTGAATGGGGCGGCTCCGACTGGGGTGATGGCCTTACCAGTTTAAATCCTGATGACATCGAAAGTATCAGTGTACTGAAAGGAGCAACGGCCGCTGCATTATGGGGCTCAAGGGCGTCTAATGGTGTGGTTATGATTACAACCAAATCCGGTGGGGGCCCGCAACAGCAAGGCATTGGAGTAGAATTAAATTCAAACCTGACCTTTGACAGCTTTGTTAACACTTATGATTTCCAGAATGATTTCGGGCATGGAACAGGCGGAAGAAAGCCTGCAAATGCTGATGAAGGTTTGCAATTTGGTGCAACAGCATGGGGCGGCCGTCTGGATGGATCAAATATTTACCAGTTTGATGGTGTTCAAAGGCCATACGTTGCCAATAATAATAATTATGGAAACTTTTACCGAACAGGCCTTACAAATACCAATACCGTTGCGATAACGGGTGGTTCTGCAAATCAGTCATTCAGACTATCGGTATCTGATTTACGTAACGAATCAATTGTACCCAATTCCGGGATGGACAGACAAACCGTAATGCTGAGTTCAACCGGCCGATGGGCCGACAGGTTGAATGTAGACGGTCGACTGCAGTATTCCAGGGAAGATGTTAGAAACCGTGCACGTCTTTCAGATGCTCCTGGTAATGCGAACTATACCTTGTCTGTTTTGCCTCCAAGTATCAATGTATTAGACCTGAAAGGTGATACTGATAAACTGGGTGCCCGTGCCGATGGAACCGAACTGCCTTATTCTGGAAATATTTTCAGCCAGAACCCTTGGTGGGCAACTCATCAGTTTATGAATAATAACACCAGGGACCGTTTTATGGGTTCAGGTACAATGCGATACGAAATTATGGACTGGCTATTTATCCAGGGTCGTATGGGCATGGACTGGTACACAAACAGGAGAACAAACCTTGAGCCGTATGGAACCGGCTACATTGCACTGGGTGCGATGAACGAAATTGAGCAGCGTATTCGGGAAACCAACCTTGAATATATTGTCGGTTTCAACCAGAGTTTCAGCGATTTTGCCGTGAGCGGCCTTTTTGGTGGTAACTGGATGAGGTACAACTTCGAAGAACTGAATGGCCGGGGGGAACGTTTTAATATTCCATTCCTCCATACTATTGGAAATGCAGGTCAGAGAAATTTCAGTTACGGAATCAGTGAATTTGGCATCAATTCCATTTTTGGTTCTGCCGAGATTTCATACCAGGATGTTCTATTCCTGAATGTAACCGCCAGAAACGACTGGTTCTCAACACTTCCGGTTGAATCCAACAGTATTCTCTATCCGAGTATTGGCGGTAGTTTTGTATTCTCCGACGCTTTTACCATGCCGGATTTTATCACATTTGGTAGAATCAGGGGATCATGGGCAGAGGTAGGCGGTGGTGCCGATCCGTACCAGCTCGCGCTGAATTACACGATTGTTGGCCAGGGCCATCAGGGCGCTGCACTTGGAAGAATTAATCAGTCGAACGTACCGAATAACCAGCTTGTACCGCTTGCACTGAAAGAGTATGAGATTGGATTTGATCTGCGCCTGTTCAACAACCGCGTTGGTATCGATTACGCATACTATAGTAAGAAAACCACCAAAGATATCCTGAATGCATCCATCTCTCAAACATCCGGATTTGGCGGTGCAACTGTAAACGTAGGTGAAGTAACCAATAAAGGCCATGAGCTGTTGGTTCGTGTAACACCGGTTCAGAATATCAACTTCAACTGGAATTTGACCATGAACCTTGGTTACAACCAAAACGATGTGGTTCAGCTCTTTGAAGATTCACGAATTCTGAACGTACAGAACGCCAGGAGTTTTGAAGCAGCTGCCCAACACAGGATTGCCTATACCGATGAAAGCGGTAATTACTTCAGAGGTGGCTACAGCATGATTGTTGGCACATCTCATCTGAGAATTAATGGCCAGAAAGTGTATGATGATGATGGCCTTCCTGTAGTTGATCCTGTCAGGAGAATTCTTGGAAGAGGTGTTCATCCATATACCGGAGGCCTCCAGAACGATTTTAATTACCGGAATTTCAATTTCGGATTCCTGGTTGACTTTAAATTCGGCGGTGATCTGTATACCGGTACCAACCGTATGACGTACGGAAACGGTATGCACAAAGATACGCTCGAAGGACGTGAAACCGGCCTTACCGTCAGTGGTGTTGACAGAGACGGAAATCCGCGAACATGGAATATTGCGGGAAGTGATCCGAATGCCGCAGGAATTATTACCGTCCAGAACTACTATGGCAGAAAAGCAACGATCGCAGAATATTTTGTTCAGGATGCAAGCTTTATTAAGCTGCGCTCATTGAACATCGGCTACCAGCTTCCGGCACGTGTTCTCACAAACCTGCCATTTAGTGACGCCAGTTTATCCATCGTTGGCCGCAACCTGTTACTGCTTTACAGCAAGGTTGACAACGTAGATCCTGAATCAACCTATAACGTAAGCAATGGCCAGGGTTTGGAATGGTTTGGTGTTCCCCAGACCAGAAGTTTTGGCGTGAACCTGAATCTGAAATTCTAAGGAGAAAGTTATGAATAAACTCAAATATATATTATGTGTTACACTGCTTATCCTGTTACTCCCCCTCCAGGGTTGTGATACGGATAGCTTACACAGTTTGAATGAAAACCCGACTGTAGCCGAGGAGATTAATCCAGGATTTGTTCTGGCTTATACTCAGCTTCAAACTTCGGGCGAAAGTTTTGAAAACTGGAGAACCCAGTTAATTTACCAGTCAACCATGATTCAACAGCTTTCTGCACTTGCAGGATACTGGTCCGGAGATAAATACTTTCATAATGACGAGTATTCCGGTGCACTATGGGCGAGGGCTTATACCGGGTATATCAAGGACCTTGTGAACCTGGTTCAGATTACCGACCCAACAGTTTCCGGTCAGGAGCAATGGGCGAATTATCATGCCATTGCACGTATCTGGAAAGTAGTAGCATTTCAAAGAGTTACAGACATTTATGGTGATGTTCCCTACTTTGATGCCGGGAAAGGATTTAGTGAAAGAATTTTCTTTCCTAATTACGATCCCCAGGAAGCAATATACATGGATATGCTGAACGAGCTGGAAGCTGCAGCACAACTCTTAAATAACAGTGCTGCAAATCCGGGGAATCAGGATCTCATTTACGGTGGCAACATCGATCAATGGAGGCGATATGCCTATTCCATGATGCTTCGCCTTGGATTGAGAATGACTAAAGTGGATGCTGCAAGAGCCCAGGAATGGGTGCAGAAAGCCATCGCAGGCGGAGTGATGCAGAGCAATGCAGATAATAGTTACATCGAACATACCGATGGCCCTGAAGGAATTAACCGAAACGGCATTGGTGAGGTGTTTAATTTCGATGGCAACAACTTTACTACTGACGATGCGTCAAGGCTCAGCAAAACCTTCGTTGACTGGATGCGCGACCATGACGACCCACGTCTTGAAAGATTAAGCTGGGTGGTAAATGGCGGGCCACCCCTCGGAAGACCCAATGGGTTTGATGCCACTACCATTATGCAGTTTGATCCCAATTACGATGGTAATGACTATAGCAGGGTTAATCCAGCCTTTGTGCTGCGAGATTCGCCAATGTTCTTCCAAACTTTTGCCGAAGTACAGTTTATGCTGGCTGAGGCCATTGAAAGAGGCTGGCATACTGGCAATGCAGCAAATCACTATAATGCCGGTATAAGGGCAGCGATGGAAATGTACTCTGAGTATGGATCTTCAGTTGAAATATCCTCCGGAGAGATTGACGCGTATCTTGCGGCAAATCCATATAATTCGGCAGAATGGAACAGGCTGATTAGTGAACAATACTGGGCGGCAACATTCCTGAATTGGTATGAAACTTACGCAAACTGGAGAAGAACCGGATTTCCACAACTTACACCGGTTAATTATCCTGGCAACCAGTCGAATGGTACCATTCCACGGCGCCTGAGGTATCCGAACAGTGAGGCAAGCGGCAACCCCGATGGTTATAACCAGGCAGTTCAGCGCCAGGGCCCCGATGAATTCACAACACGTATTTGGTGGGACGCTCCATAACATTCCTTTCTATATGCGAATGATTAAGGAAAAAACCCGGCACCTTTGCCGGGTTTTTTTTTAACATATACCTGAAGTTGACCACATACACGATCAATTATAATTTTTTTACTGCTATCTTTGAGGGGCAATAATCAATACAAGCATATTTGCGTTCTTCTTCTCATGAAATACAGTACCTGGTACATACTTACCCTGCTGTTTTTGGCAACTTTTCAATCTGCGAACGCATACTTCCACCCTCAGGAAGTCTTATTTGAAAAGCTTCTACCCGAACGTACCGGAATTACATTTATAAATTCACTCGAAGAAAAGCCGGGGAATAACATTCTTGAATCCGAATTTTTCTATAACGGGGGAGGCATTGCAGTGGGAGATATCAGCGGCAATGGATTTCCTGATCTCTATTTTACTGCCAACCAGGGTCGAAATGCCCTCTACATCAACCAGGGAAATTACCGGTTCCGGGATATCACCGAAGAAGCCGGTGTAAGTGATTCTGGCGGCTGGAGTGCAGGAGTGGCTTTTGTTGATATAAACGGAAATGGCCTGCTCGATATTTACGTCTGCAAGGCAGGCAAAGTGCCGGTGGAAGAACGACGGAATAAACTGTTCATCAATAATGGTATTAGCCCGGACAAAGGCATCCCTACGTTTACTGAACGGGCTGCAGAATTCGGTATTGACGATCCCGGGTATTGTACTCAGCCAGTATTTTTCGATTACAACGGCAACGGACTTCTCGATCTCTTCATTGTTAACTACAATACCCGGGCATTTCGCGGTTTCGATATCCGCACCATCCGTAACGAAGTGGACGACTTTGCAGGCGACAAGCTCTACAGAAATAACGGCAATGGCACATTTACCGATGTGAGCCGTGAAGCGGGAATCATGCAGAATCCAATCGGTTTCGGTTTGAGTGCTACCGTTTCCGACCTCAATGGTAACGGCCTGCCCGATATTTATGTAACAAATGACTTCATGGAACGCGATTACATGTATATCAACCAGGGTGATGGTACATTCAGAGACGAAATTCTTTATCGAACCGATGTTACATCCTATTTTTCGATGGGCTCGGATATTGCAGACATTACCAATAACGGTCTGCCGGATATTCTTGTGACCGACATGATGCCGCCAGGCTACCAGCGCCGGAAAGTATTCAAAACCCCGGACTATGCATTATATGACCAGCTTGCAGCGGCAGGATATCATCGAAAAAACATGCGGAATACACTGCAAATCAACAAAGGTGAAGGTGTGTTTACTGAGGCCGGGCAGCTTGCCGGTATTCACAAAACCGACTGGAGCTGGTCGACATTGATTGCTGACTTCGATAACGATGGAAAAAAAGATGTTTTTATTACGAATGGATTTCCCCGTTTTTACACAAATCTCGACTACCTTAATAACACTCTCTGGAGGCAGTTTCCTGATGAAGACCTTCCTGATGACCCGGAGTTGAAATTCCGGTTGGTTCAACAAATGGAAAAGGTGGAAATGCACAATTTTGCATTCAAGAATGAGGGAGGCCTTAGGTTTACCGAAACGACAGAAAACTGGGGGCTTAAAGAATACAACGTGTCAAGTGCCGCGGTTTATGTGGACCTGAACCTTAATGGAGCATTGGATCTTATAATTTCAAATATTAATGCTCCTCCATCAGTTTTCAGAAATAATGCCTACCTGGTGAATGAAAATAATTATCTGAAAATCCGTCTCCGGGGATCCGGTCGCAATACTTACGGAATTGGTTCCAAAGTGAAACTTACTACAGAAGACGGACAAATTTTTTTCCAGGAAGCTTTTTACACTAGGGGATTTCATTCCACGGTTGATCCCACCCTCCATTTTGGACTGGGTAATGCTGAACGGGTAAATATTGAGGTTATATGGCCGGATGGGTCAAGCCAAACCACCGCTGATGTTGCTGCGAATCAATTTGTAACACTTCGCCAGGGGGATGCGAGGCAAACTCGGCAGCCTTCGACTTCAGTGCCAAAACAGCAATTTTTTACCTTGCTTGATGAAACCGTGTTGGGGATCGATTTTGTACACGAAAGCAGTTTTTTCAGGGACAGGATTTTTAGTCCGCTGATGCCCCACACATTGTCAAACCTTGGCCCTGCAGTAACCTCAGCCGATGTAAACGGCGACGGCCTCCCGGATCTGTTTATCGGCGGAGGGCAGGGGCAGGCTTCGGTGCTCTATCTTCAACAGCCAAACGGTACTTTTGTAAGAGCGAATGTTCCTGACTTTGAACGCCATTCCCAATACGAAGATATCGATGCCGTTTTTTTTGATGCCACAGGAAATGGCATAAACGATTTGTATGTAGTTAGCGGTGGCAATTTTGACCAGATGAATGGGGAGTTGTACCAGGACCGCCTTTATATAAACGATGGTTTTGGCAACTTTCGCTACCGTACTGATGCCCTTCCACGTATGCATTCAAGCGGGGGTTCGGTAACCCTTTTGGATTTTGACGGTGATGGCCGTATTGACCTTTTTGTAGGCGGACGTGTTACTACTGGACAGTACCCCGCGGCCCCGCGCAGCTACCTCCTGAAAAACAATGGCGGTACATTCAGTGATGTCACCGCCCAAGTCGGTCCGGGATTGATGCGGCCCGGCATGATAACAAGTTCGCTTTGGATTGACACAGACGGCGACGGGCAAAACGAACTCATCCTTGCCGGCGAATGGATGTCTATCCGCGTTTTTAAGATGATGGCAGGTGTATATAATGAAATCACCAATGAAGCCGGATTTGGCAAATCCTCGGGGTGGTGGAATGTGATTGAGGTAACCGACCTGAATGGAAATGGTATGCCCGACATCATCGCCGGTAACCGGGGTATGAATACCATGTTTCGGGCAACACCCGGTGATCCGGCCATCCTCTACCATGGGGATTTTAACAACAATGGGCTGAACGATCCGCTCATAACCGAAGTGATTGAAGGGAGAAGAGTGCCTTTTTCCAACAGAGATCTCTTTTTGCAGCAATTACCATCATTGAGCTCCAAATTTCCTGATTATGCGAGCTGGGCAGGTGCCGATGCGGATGATATTGTCCGGGAAGCCAGGAGAAGACCGTCACAATATGAAGTGCATACATTTGAATCATCTGTTTTTCTGAACCGTGGCAACGGTACCTTTGAACAAAAACCACTGCCAAGGCTGGCACAGACTGCTCCTATTTTTGACCTGTTTGTGGCTGATTTTTTTGGCAACGGCTTCCCCGATATACTCGCAGTGGGAAATAATTTTGGTACACGTCCTGAAATCGGCCCGATGGCAGACCATGGAATTATGATGAAGAATAACGGTGACGGTGAATTCATCGTAGTGCCTCCAATTGAAACCGGTTTTTATGGTTTAGGCGATGTGCGAAAAATTGAACTTGTATCCACTCCGCTTGGGCCGGTCTTTATACTAGGCAGGTATGGTGAAACAGTTACACCTATCCTTTTCAGGAGCATTGGGGGTAACTGAGATGGTTAGGCACGCAGAGAAGCAGAGGCGCAGAGACGCAAAGGCGTGGAGATTCAGTGCAGGCTTTTTTAATAATTTTTACAAACGGGGATGGATGAACTGTGTTAATTCAGCCATCCAAAAATAATCGACCAATTAAAAACTGAAATATGAAGATATCAACTGCATTATTTCTATTTCTGTGCATTTCTGTTTTTGCATTGCAGGCACAGGACCGCCCTCATGTTTTCGAGGGTGCAGAAATCATACCTATTACCGGTGATCCCATTCCAAACGGCATACTTGTGGTACAAAATGGAAAAATAACAGCTGTAGGTGCTGTAGGTTCTGTTTCCATACCGCGCAATTCCGAACGGTTTGATGTTTCCGGAAAAGTGATCATGCCGGGTATCGTGGATACCCATTCCCACATCGGTGAGGGAGACGGGGGCGACCGGTCAGCCGCGCTGCATCCCGATGTCCGAATACTTGACACCATTGATCCGAGAAGCAAAACTTTCAGAAAAGCAGCTTCCGGCGGTTTAACCTCGATCAATATCATGCCGGGATCAGGCCATTTAATTAGTGGTCAGACGGTCTATGTAAAACCCAAACCCGCCAATACCATCGAAGAGATGATCATTATTGTAGATGAAAACACAGGAATTTATGGCGGGCTGAAAATGGCAAATGGCACCAATCCATTGAGGACAGACGGAACCCCAGGTACACGGGCAAAGTCAGCAGCCATGGTCCGTGAAATGTTTGTGAAAGCGCAGGAATATAAAGCTAAAATTGACGCTGCAAATGGTGATCCGGAGAAGATGCCGGCCCGCGACCTGCAGCTCGAAACCCTGGTTGAGGTACTTGAGGGCAAACGGATTGTACACAATCACACCCATCGCCACGATGATATTCTTACGGCCATACGTCTCGCAGAGGAATTTGGTTACCGGATGGTGTTGCAGCATGTGAGTGAAGGCTGGAAGGTTGCTGAAGAGATTGCTGCGGCAAATATTTTAGGTTCCTCCATTATCGGTATTGACTCTCCCGGTGGCAAACTTGAGGCAATCAACCTGCTGAATATCAATGGTGCTGC
>RECI01000269.1 GCA_007694095.1 Balneolaceae bacterium
TTTGAGCAGGATGTTGCCGTTAAAATTATCCAGCCGTTTGGCCTGAACCGCGAAGAGCAGATGAACCGCCTTCGGACAGAGAGGCAGATCCTGGCTAATCTTCAGCATCCCAATATCGCCCGGGTATTCGATGGGGGCATCACCCCGGAAGGATGGCCGTATATGGTGATGGAACTGGTGGATGGAATGCCTCTCACGCGCTATTGCAACGACAACAAGCTTGGACTGAATGAACGCCTGCACCTTTTTCAAACGATCTGTGATGCCGTATCCTATGCCCACCAAAACCTGGTATTGCACCGCGACTTGAAACCCGGAAATATCCTGGTGACAAAAAATGGACAGGTGAAACTGCTCGATTTTGGTATTGCCAAACTGCTTACCGATGATCAAACCTCTGCTCCGCTTACCAGAACAGGTATGCCGTTACTCACTCCGGAATATGCAGCACCCGAACAGTTCAGGGGTGGCAATGTCGCTACTCCCATAGATGTGTACAGCCTCGGGGTGATTTTATATGAGTTATTGAGCGGAGCCCGCCCGTTTGACCTGTCGCAGAAAAGTTTCAACCAAATGGAACAGGTCATTTGCGAAGAAGAACCGAAAAAGCCTTCCGAAAAAGCAGGGTTGGAAATCATACAACCGGGAGTTCTTACAGGTGATCTTGACACGATCTGCCTGAAGGCCCTGCGAAAAGAGCCGGGAAATCGGTATACATCGGTTCAGGATTTGAAGAAAGATCTACTTCGATATCAAAATGGAATCCCGGTTTCTGCAAGGCCGGCAAACCGTAGTTATCGAATCAAAAAGTTTATCAGCAGACACAAAACCAGTGTTTCTGTTACAGTAATTGGGATAATGCTGATCATCGGGTTTATCGCTGTACTTCTCTATCAGCAGCAAATCACAATACAGGAGAGAGACCGGGCCATCAGCCTCACGGAGCAGGTGCAGGCTGAATTGGAACGTTCAAACACCCTTCGTGATTTCCTGACCGATCTTTTTCGGGCAAATATCCCGGACCGTCCGCGGGATGAATTACCAACAACCGAAGAATTACTGGAATATGGCACCGATCGGGCACTTGATCCTGAAAGTGGCAATAACCTCATCCGAGCCGATATGCTCACTGTGATTGCATCCATTTACCAGCAGCACAATCAACTGGAAAAAGCACTGGAACTCACAGATACGGCCATCAATCTGCTCAATGACGGTTCTTCAGAATACTCGAAACAATTGTCGGATGCCTACCGGCTCCACAGCGGAATTTTGTTGCGGCAGAGGGATATTCGACAGGCCGAACACTCATTGATGCTGGCTAATCGCTGGCTTCCTCCCGGCAACCGTACAGAAGAAGCTGAATTCCGGCTGAGGCTTGACCTTTCAAGGCTGCGAATGAATCATGGTGAATACCTTGAAGCGAAAGAATTACTGGAGCCGCTGGTCACCGAAATTAAATCAGGGCACGAAGTTTCGTCTGCACTAATGACCCGGCTGATGTGGGATATGGCAATCATCTACAATAACCTTCATGAATTTGAAAATGCTTTGGATACAAGATACGAGCTGTTAAACCTGACGAAGAGTTCAAGAGGGGCAACAAGTTTACATTATGCCGTTGCCCTTGCCAACACAGCGCTCACTGAAATACAGTTAGGAAAATTCAATGAGGCATCACAAAAACTGTCAGAAGCACTCGGGCTTTATGATTCTATTTATGAGGAAAAACCCAGTGAATATCGCGGGGCCGCATTACATTCACTGGCGAGGCTTCAACGGTATAAAGGCCTGTTTAATGATGCGATCGTAACCGCAAGATTAAGCAGCGAACAATGGGCGGCAGCTACAGAACGAACGAATCTGGACGAATATGTATGGCTCCATTTCGGGCAGGCGCAGGTTCTTGTATCGGCACAGCAATGGCAGAACGCTATCGATGTGCTGATGCATACACATGGTTTAGTTTTAACATTAGACCCGCCCCGGCCGGGTACACTAATCTGGGTTGAGGCTTCCATCGCTCAGTACCACTGCAGGAAAGGGGATATCAGCAGAGGTGTGGATATGATCCGGGAAATTAATTCCCGGCTTGAACCGGAACATTCGGATTTCATGACGACCGATGATTATCTGGCGCTATTTGAATCTGCCGGAGTTTGTGCTGCTTCTGAGGGCCGCTGGCAGGATGCAATCGATGCTTTTCAAAAAGCACTGGCATTGCCCATACCCCCCGGCCAGTTTGCTGATATTGCCAGGTTTAAAATACAAACAGCATCAGCTTATGGAAAAAGCGGACAGTTTGAAATTGCACTCACATTACTCAACGATGCCGAAACAGAACTTACGAACGGCTCACCAATCAGACATCCTTACATGGATTTGCATGAGAATGTTTATTCCAAACTCTCTCCGGTTACAATTACGGAATTTGCCAAACCATAGGCTTTTAATACTCTCACACGTTTTTCAAAGATCAGATGGCATCTATCCTGATATATCAGCTTCTTTGAAAACACCGGATATAGAAACATGCAGTATCTGCAACAATACTTCAAATATTGAGATTCTGACAGCCTGCCCCGACATTTCGGGGACTCAAGGCTCGTAACGATTCTTTTCACCGTTCATATACCCCTATATCATAGTTGGATAAACAAATCCTCAACATTCGTGATACAAAACTTTAAACACTTCCGGAGAGTCAACAGTCATAAACAACAAATCTGATTTATATATAAAAAAATCAGAGTTATAGATTCTATACAATAATTTTTATTTCATTTATTTTTTTTATTATAAATTCAATTTCTAAAAATTAAGTGAAGATAAATGAGGTTTACGCTCCATTATTTCAAGGTCTGCAAGTATACAAGTTTGGTTGGAGGGACGGATGCCACGTTTTTAAAATCGCCGGGCCGGACACGGTATTTGTTCAGGAGCTTTAGTCATGAGTCTTGGTTTAGCCCGGCAGCATCAAAAATGGATTGAATAGGTTCAAGAATAGCTGAATTTTTTTTATCTGTTGATTGCTATGAATTCATGTTTTTACGATTGTTCCGGGATTGACGGCGGATCCAGTGGCAACTGCCTGGTTCCGGAATGAATGTCCAGTTGGCTGATGATTGGTTTAGACCACTCATTCTTATTTCCGTTTTCTGCTGTTTTTTTTGTGTCCATTTTCAGGTTTTCTAAACTGTTGATGTTGAAATTGATGAAGTGGTGAATAGATCATACTCACCGCATTTTGGTTATTTAATCACCGTCAATTTTCTGCTTTGCACCGTGCTTCCTGCCTGCAGCCTGTAAATGTACACACCGCTGGTAAGCCCCGAGGCATCGAAGTTTATCTGGTGGCGGCCCGCCTGCATGGTACTGCTCTCAATAAGAGTAGCCACACGCCGGCCTATCATATCAAAAACCTCAAGATAAACCTGGCTCTGTTGTGGCAGTTCAAAGTTGATAATTGTTGTGGGATTAAACGGATTTGGATAGTTTTGTGCCAGATTCACCTTATCAGGCAAATCGCCAAGCAGGGTTAAACCATCCACATTACCGCGGGTAATCAGCAGTTCAAACCTGGGAACTTCAATATCATTGGCTATTTGATTGATCAGCCCGGTAGCTGTGCGAAGTGGGAATACGACTTCTTCCTGCCATTTCATTGCCTCGTTTTCAATTTCAAACCGGTAATATTGGCCCTGCCGAAGCTCCATTACACTTCCTGTGTGATTATCTCTGAGCCAGAAATCTCCAATTATGTGCTGGTTTTCAGGCAGATTCCAAACCATCTCGAACCAACCCTGTTCCGTGGTACGGATATGGAGAGGAAGGCTGATCTGGTCTTCAAAATCGAGAGGAAGGCTTCGGTATGCATACGTCCGGCCCGATTCATCAAGCGTGTGAAAGGAGATCCAGCGTTGCGCCAGCCAGGATGCATCCAGTTTGGGCACATCAAAACGATCTTTGCCAAGAGTGCCTTCATCAGAAAAGAGAAGGTGTGTCTGGTTGGTAAACACGCCGTCGGCACTTTGCACTTTGAGGGAGGCGATGATAACATCAAACACCCCCCTGTCCCCCCTTATTAGGGGGGAATTTCCCTGGTCGTTGTTAACAGAGGTAATTCCAGAAATAGATGTATTAGAACTTTCCTTGAAGAATCCATCTTCCATGGTTTCAAGATAGAAACCGGTGCTCAATTCCGGGTTTGCGGCAAAGGTTCGAACCCAAAATGCCTGGAATGGGGCAATATGTATGGGTGGAGCTACCACACAAGTCTCTGCTACATAATCACCATTTCCGCCATTGGCTGACGGATCCCAGAAATGCGCAGCAGGATTTATTTTCGATGCCGTGAAGGTTAGCATCTGGCAAAAATCCAGAGTAACCGGGTGCGGGTTGGCAATCAGGTAAAAATTATCCGGATTTACACCGGCAGGGTCAGGGTCATAATCCAGGCCAGTGAATTCAAAACCATCAGTCAGTTCCATCCATGATTCACCCGACAAGAGTGTTTTTGGGAAACCGTCCGGGATGCCTCCGCCATCATCATCAGAAAATACGTAGACTATGAACGCTTCTCCGGTCCCGATCTCCTCATCCATATGGCCGGGCACTTCCCACTGGTAATTGGCCTGATCCATACTGTACACATTCGGGAATGCGGCACCGGGGTTGTTTGAGCCGGGAATGCCCTGCGTGTAGATGGGCCCGAGCAGCGAGGCAAAGGTTTCCCCAATGGCCGAGCTGGTCATAAAGCGCCATCCTTCGCCGTTGTGAGCCAGATCTACTGAAGCAGCGGCCAGGTCAATGCGCATTTCATTCAACGTGGTACTCTCCCCGCCTCCACCATCAATCACACGGTATGCAAATTCAGAAAACCTAAATCCATGCATATCATGAAAAGAATGCACCCACACCAGGTTACCTGCATTGATATCTGCCACGGAAATAATATCATCAACTGCCACTGCAGCACCGGATAACTGCAATTCTCCCTGTGTTGCCAGAAATTCGATTTTTACACTGAACGCCGGATCTGTAAGGCCAAAATCGGAACCTGTAAACACATAATTCTGCCGGTTGCTGGCCAAAACGCTCTGATCATCGAATACACTGCAGCTTCCACTCAGCCCGGCATCGTTGATGGTCCAGAAGTTCGGGTCTCCGGCAAGTGTATTGCGGGCGGCTTCGGCGCAGTATTCCAGTCCTGCGGCCCCAAGGGTTATACCGGTTTGAACCGCCTGTGCTGCCCAACCGATCAGTGTTGCATCGTAATTGGCTAAGGAGAGGCCGGAGTTATCGAGCATAACATCCATTTCAGTTACACTGGATACAACCCAGTTACCGATAGACTGGTCAAAGGCACTGGCAGAGACAAACATTCCACCCATCAATTCTACTGCAGAGACGTTCCAGTCTCCAATGGGCTGGTTGAAGGCAATGGCACCAGCAAACATAAACGTCATATCTTCAACCGAACTGACAACCCACTCACCAATGGGCTGATTAAAAGAATCTGTCCTGTGAAACATAAACCTCATATTTTTTACTGAAGAGACATTCCAGTTGCCTATGGGCTGGTTGAAGGCACTTGCACCCTCAAACATTCTTGACATATCTTCAACCAAAGAGACATTCCAGTTGCCTATGGGCTGATTGAAGGCGATAGCATCCCAAAACATCCCAAACATATCTTCCACCGAAGAGACGTCCCAGTGATTCAGATCAGAATCCAGGGATGAGGCATTTCTAAACATTTGCCTCAAGCTCGTTAACCCGCTCAAATTCGGAGCATCTGTTGCATTCACCTGAAGGTTGGAGGCTCCGTAAAAGGCATTCTCCATAGTACTCCACTCAATATCTCCCCACTGTTCTACTGAAAGAATTTTCTCCGTATCCAATCCATTGTCGAAATAAATTCGGGGAAAATCGCCTGTAATTTCAACCGTGTAGGTGCCAGGGGCGATGTAGGTGTATGTAATGACTTGAGGAATTAAATTACCCGGGTTAATAACAAAATCGTCGCTATTCCCATCGCCCCAATTAACAGTAAAATCATAGCCATCTCCAAGTAGGGTGAGAGTGATCTGGTTGTTCTCCGAATCGCCGGGGTTATCGGTTTTCCAGGTAGTGATGAACGGCCTGAAAGCCGCAGCTGCCTCACCATCAAATTCATAAGCCCCAATATCAATGGCAGCACCATCCACACGCGGGTTCCCCGCCAGGTCAATGGGATCGCCCGGCCCGCCGGGAAAGATGGAAAGATCGGCTGGAACAGATTGACCCAAAGCATAAAAGATGGTTCCGCAGGAATCTGTATCACTCGAACAGTCTGTTGTATCAGAAACACCCCGGGCAACATAGCGGTTTTGGGCATACATCAGATTTACTATTGATAGCAGGATTATGATCAGGAGTGGTATTTTTAACCTCATCGGAGTCGTATTTTTTATGAAAAGTGATTACTACAGGCTCTCAACCGGCACGTACAGCGAATGAGTTGAATTCCCTCTATTTACCCATACGTAAAATGATTCTTAATGCGGAAACAGGATTGGAAAAAATTTAAATGAAAGATTTGGGGGTATGCGGATTGAGTACCGGGTATTGAGTATTGAGATTCAATGCCAATGCCGACCTTCGGGGAATCATGGCGTACTCAAGTATCCCGTTTGATTGAAGCGGAAAAAACATACCTCTGCTATTTATTTGGATGGGATCGGCAGCATTAACATGGACTGTTTTTCGGTTCATGATCTTGCCGATGTGTTTTGCAAAATGGTTGAACCTGAAATAAGTGTTGCATTATTGAACATAAGTTTGGAAATTTTCACGAAAACAGTCGACGAAGCACATCAAAATGTTCTTACAGTAAAAAACTTCATTTCAGAACTGTTAAATTCAATAAATTCATGAAATATCAATGACATAATGATATTGAATATTCCAATTTTGGAATCATAAAATAATTGATATTTAAAAGAATTCAGAAAATTACACCTAAACGACATGGTGCGCTCAATATATATTATGACAATTATAACTGCGGCAGCTTTTATAGTATTATCATCATGTAATAAGGGCACAGATTCATTCAGTACAAACCCGCCGCCTGAAGGACCGCATTTCACTGTTTCTCCCATTCCGGTTGAATCTATTGCGCGGATTACATCAATCGGATACAACAATAAAATTTTCCCTACTGCCCACACGTACTGGCATACGTGCGATTATGATGTTGTTCTCCAAAGCAAACGACCATGTATAGAAGAACGATTCGACATCAAAGCACCCGGAAACGGCACTGTAAGACATGTTAACCCGTCTCAAGATGGATCCATTACGATCGAAGGGCCTCCGGGACTGGTATGGACATTTGCGCATGTATCCCCTCAGAGTGGCCTATCACGCGGTTCATCAGTAGAAGCAGGCCAAACAATTGCAAGAATGTACTACAAACACAGTTTCGACTTTGGTCTTACAAATTATGGCATTACACATAACTACATTACCCCAACACGATACCCTGAGCCAGCCCGGCATGCACAACATCCCATCGATCAATATCCGGAACCATTACGTTCGCAATTGCTTTCACGGGTACAGTCAAAATCGGAAAATCGCCTGGGCAGACTCTCTTATGATGTTCCGGGTACCGCCTCCGGCTCCTGGTTCATTGAAGGATCTCCGATGGACAACACCCCGCTGGAAGCTGAACAGGATTGGAGGCTGTTGTGGCTTGGACGTTTTACCGAGTTTGATGAATCAAGAATTCTGCATGTCGGAGAAGCGTGGGATGGCATGCCTGATGTAATCAATCTTGTGGTTGATCAAGAACATCCCTCATGGGAAGAGATTACACCGGCAGACGGCCGGCTTGCCATCCGTTTGTGGAGGATGGCATCTGATGCAACAGCCAATCTATCATGGCCTGCAGGCAGTATTCTTTTAGAGATGCCATCAAAAGACAGGCTAAGAATTGAATGGTTTAATACTCATGAACCCTCAACAGAATTTACAGCTGCAGCAAGACTCTATGAACGATAACGCTGCCCGTAAGTTGTCTGAATAGCTTTATTAAAAGCAGCTTGAATGAGCAATCAGCCCGCCAGTGACAGATTAGTGGAAAATACTGTTTTTTTTGACATTAATTGACGTTTATGTCCTTCGCGAACATACCCCTAATCCCATATGTGTTAACGTTAACGAATTATGGCCGAATTTTGCAAACTCCCCTCCTTATGAAGGAGGGGCTGGGGGTGGTTGGACAGGATTTTTTATCTTGCAGCATACGGTTCAATTTTCATACAACCTGCATGCACCACCCTTTGCCCTTCACCTTGAACCCTAACCCTCCCTTGACTCCGTTCGTGTGTGAAAACCATGAAGTGCCCATCTACCGTTTTCGAAAATATAAGCATGCTCAACATGAAAAATAACCAGCTGAAGATTGTATTGCCCGATAATTTGAATCACACCATTGGCATCCGGTCCGTTAAACTGATTGATTTCAGGTGACATCTCTTGTGCTTCTTTCAATATACCGGCCAGTCTGAAAAAGGATTGGTACACCTGGTTTAAATCCTCTGTGCTTGCCTCTGATTTCCAGCCTTCCGAAAGATGCTCCCTGAAGTATTCCATGTCTTCTGCTTCGATGGATATCAGAAACCGGTTCACTGAACTCTCTATGAGCTGCACCTGCTGCTCATGGCCGGGCAGATCTATACCAGGGAGACCTGGAGATGATACTTCAATAGAATGAACTTTCCAGTTTCCCTCTTCTTTCACCAAAGTAAATTCAACAGGAAAAATAACACCAGCGGCTGTTTTTACAGTACCTGCCATAGTACCCGCTCCACCTGATATTTCCCGCTGAGACCATTGGGTTTCAACAACACGGTTCAGCCCTCTCGATGCCAGCCAGTCAATCAGAGCGTCCGGGCTGGTATTGATCATAAATCCTTTGGAAAGTAACAGTTCAACCTGCCCGGTATCATTAGTTTCTGTCGCTGAAAAGAGTTGGTCCGCCACTTCGGTCAGGCTTCCGGTAAACCTGAATACAAGTGTAACGGATAAAATAATAACTGAACTGATTGTCAGTGTAAGAATCATAAACGTTTTCATAGAAACAAGAATTTTTAAAATTTATTTACTCCTGTCAATGATTACGTAATCCGATTAAAATTCAGGAAATAAATCGGGCTTATTGTGTCCCGGCAATTAGAATGGTTACAGATATTACTTTTCAGTCGAGTAGCCAAGGGGAATTTCACCCCAAGGCTCTCACAGAACCGTACGTGATAGTCTCCCATCATACGGCTCTTGTCGTTGAATCGTTTGGTTTAGGGATGAACCAGACTCCAGTGAGCAAACAATCCCGGATTGGATTTATAGACCTTCTTCAACCATTTGATGGCTTGTTTCTTGGAGAACCTTCGGTTCCACTTCAGCCATTTAATCAGCCGTAGATTGATCACACGCCATACCCATGTTGTTGTCCACTTGTTCCATCGGCAATAGTAATTCATCCACCCTCTTATACGCGGGTTAAGCAGGCTGGCCATCTGTTGAATCGTACCTTTGTACTTGTGCAGGTCCAGCCCTCTAATTTTCTCCATTACAGAGACCTTCGCTTTTCCGCTCATACATGGCAGGTACAACAATCGCCATCCTTGCTTGGTATTGCACATGCGTGGACGGAATGTGTAGCCCAGAAAGTCAAAGCTCACTTGGCTTTGATCTTCCCGGCGTCGCTCGTCCTTGCAATATACAATATGTGTTTTCTCCGGGTGAAGTTGTAAGTTACACTCTCCCATTCGGGCAGTAATGCGTCCTTTGATGAACTCTGCCTGTGCTTTGCTTCGCGTATGCACGACGATATCGTCGGCATATCGTTCAAACGGAATGTATGGATAGTGCTTTTTCATCCACCCGTCAAACCCCACATGTAGGTACAGGTTCGCTAACAACGGACTGATCACACCACCTTGAGGTGTTCCTTTTGCAGTGGATAGGAATTGTCCGTCTTGCTGGACAACGCCTGCCTGAAGCCACCGTTGCACATACATACACACCCATTTGGGAGCATGGTAATGCCAGAGGGCTTTTTGCATCAGATCATGGTCGATGTTATCAAAGAATCCGGCAATATCCAGGTCAACTATCCAGTCGTAGTACCGACATCGGTAGGCTGCCTTTGTCAGCGCCTGATGGGCACTCTTACCCGGACGGTATCCGTAGCTGTCCTCATGGAAAATGGGCTCCAGTTTGGGTTCCAGCCAAGTTTTGACCACTTGTTGAGCAATACGATCAGCTACCGTCGGGATACCCAAACTGCGCTGACCACCTGTTTTCTTGCGGATCTTCACCTGTTTTACGGCAGGTGGAAAGTAACTGCCGGAACTTAGTCGGTTCCAAAGTTTGTACAGGTTGCCCGACAGGTCGTTGCCGAATTCTTCCAGACTGACCTGATCGATACCTGCACTTCCCCTGTTGGCTTTTACCTTTCGGTAAGCCATCCATACCATCAGTCTACTGATGGGTTGCGATTTTGTCTCATAATAGTCAGTCATCCCAACTTGGGTTGGTTGTTGATCGTTATGTGACCCAACGACTCAGCCCCTTCGCTGCTGCCTGCTTTCACAAGCCATCTACACTACTACGGGCTGATCCGCCCCGCCTGTCTGACAAGTTCGGGCCTCGCAGGGTTTCTGCTTGCACCCCCTTGCATCCCCGACAGGTCGGTTCCCTTGTTCCGTTGCAAAGCCTGACACGATGTCCCGCGACCTTAACACCGTCTGCCGTACAGCCAATATCAGCTTACTCCCGCTGCACTTTGTCCCGGCGACTCAGGTACTTCCCCGGTTCTGACAGAGTCTGACGAATATCGATGCTTCATCAATCGTTCACTTGCGTTCGGCTCATTCGAGTCCTACCTGATGAGTCTTCGCTCACCTTTTCCTTCTCGCTCAGCACCCGCTAACGAGCACCAGAAGGTGGTTTGGAGGCGATGGCTGACATCGCCTCCGGTAGGCCAACTACCATCTTCACAACAGCATGTAAAAGAACAATTGCCATTGTTGACAATTTTACCCTTACTTCAAGGCACACACCTGAGTTCGATTTTAAAATTATGAAAATTGAAGCTCCCCTCCTTTCCAAGGAGGGGTCGGGGGTGGTTACGACACTTTGTACAGGCAAAAAATCAAAAAAGCTGACTGGTTACCCTTTTTCAACCACCCCTAAATCACTCCGTGGGAATCGCTTCGCTCGGAGCCCCTCCTTGGAAAGGAGGGGACTTTTTGGGAGTTTCAGTGAAGATTAAGAATCGAACTCAGGTTTTCAATCATCTCTTGATACATGTTGCAAACCGATTCTTCCAAACCACGTTATTGACAGGTTTTCTGTGCAATGTAGTTCTCTTTTTCAACGCAAAGCCGGTCGCAGAATACATTTTGCTCGTTTTATGCTATCTTTTTGATATACTGATATACAGACATGCACATACCTTTTCTTCAATATTCCGGTATCAGATATACGCATTTGAAAACAATTCTTGTGAAGCTATGGCCTAAGCCTGCC
>RECI01000224.1 GCA_007694095.1 Balneolaceae bacterium
TAAGGGTTTCTTTCACAACTCCGAAAGACTTTGGAAGTCTATCGCTTAATCCGGGTTAAAAAAAAGCCTTGCTTGTTACAGCAAGGCTTTTAGCTCACAACCACAATGTTAAATCATGGTTAGATAGCGTTCTCCATATTCTCATAATCATAACCTTCGGCTTTACTCATCTCTTGTGCGGTGAGAGTCAATAAAATTCCGTAAATCACTTTCGAGCTCACGTCAGCCACTGTATACGTGATATGCCTTGCAACAACGGCCATTTCACTGTCGATTGCGGGTTCTAAGCCGCCAAACAGATATGGCATCAGGTACGCGCCGGGATAGAGCATCCAGGAAAACAGGAAGAGCTTCCAGATCGTACCAAGGTAAGCCTGGGCTTTTGGAGGCGCGCCTTCCTTCCCTTCAGTTATCACTTTCTTCATGAGATAAAGAATGTGTACAAAGAAAACTGTTGAGATAAATCCCCAGATAAAGAATAACACGGGGTTGGTAACCTCGTAGAATTGGCCCACATAACCTGTAAGGATCATTGCTGTACCTGAAAACCAGAATCCATTACGAATAGAGCTGAAATCACTTTTTGTAAGAGTCACAACAAAGAGGATCTGGAACAGAAGCATTGGCACATCAATGAGCCAGTTCAGATAACGATAACCATTATTGAACAGGTCGGTTGAACTTCCTAATACATATCTTGCTGTTTCTGTATCATAAGATAATGCCCCTGTCCAGTTTTGCTGCTGGACCAGCAGCAAAAGAAATGCCGACACCATTACCACTACCGAAAGTACGGATGATATCCTGTATTTCGGAGCCACGGTTTTCAGTGTCAGAACAAAGTAAAGCAGACCTGCGAGCATTACAGCATATCCAAGAGTAAGCACATGTGCCGACATCTGGTATGCCATCTCGGTGAAGCCTGTACCAAGACCCACGTAATTTTCGAACGTGGAATTCCCTAAAGAATTAATTAATTCCATTTGTGTAAAGAGTTAATTTATGTTGGCAGCCTGTCTGTAAACAGGTTGATTTGGATAAATTAACATCTCAAAAATTTCAAGAGTTCAACACATTACACTGGAACGATGAATTGATTCAGTAAGATGGACAGCAATTAGTTGCACGAATATTTTGGTAATCGGGCATCGATTTATAGAGGCTGAAACAGTTTTAATTTTCAAAAAAAATTGAAAATTTGAGAGTAAAACGGCTTCCCTCTACTGTATTTGAGGGATCCCGGTACCTCTATCTGTTATTCTTTGTCGATAATCTTTCTTACAAAATTGGGAAGCGCAAATGCCCCGCTATGTACATCAGGATTATAATATTCCAGGCTTTGGAGCAGGTTTTTACTTCCCGCTACCCTGTCTATCACTTTGTCGTCGAGCGGATTCTTCTTTTTAGATGCGATTGCCATCGACCACATACCGGCAGGATAAAGGGGGATATAGCTCAGATACATTTTGGAGATGGGAAACAGGTCATTCAGTGCATGAAATACTTTTTTCATACTGGGATAATAGGATTCCACCCAGGGACTTTCAGTCTGTGAGGTAAGTACTCCGTTTTCACTTAGAGCGTTGTAACAAAACTGATAAAAATCCTTTTCAAAAAGGCCTTCTGCGGGGCCTACCGGATCAGATCCATCAATAATAATCACATCGTAAGGCACTTTTATGTTTTTTACAAAAGTAATACCGTCTTCATACAACACATTCAGTTTTGGATTCTCAAAATCACCCACTCCCGGGAAGTATAGTTTTGAAGCTTCTACTACGGTTTTGTCAATTTCAACCATATCAACCTGTTCTACAGAATCATGTTTGAGAACTTCCCGGGCAGTTCCGCCATCTCCCCCGCCGATAATCAGTATACGCTTTGGTTCCGGATGTGTAAACATTGCAACATGGCTCAACATCTCATGATACACAAACTCATCTTTCTCACTGAGCATTACCATTCCGTCAATCGTCATCAGGTTGCCCCAGCTATCGGTTTCAAACACCTCCACAAGCTGGTATTCCGACTGTTTGGAAAAAAGCAGTTTTTTTAAACCAACGGTAAGGCCGGTTCTTTCGTTGTAGTATTCGTTGTACGTTAAAGGCATTATTAAAAAATAGTGAAAAGTGAAAAGTAAGAAGGTTCAAGGTTCAAGGACCTCCAAGCGTGCGAAGCACCTTGAAGCGTCCGGATTCAAGGTTCAAGGTTCAAGGACCTGGCAGAGTGGACCGCGCCTTTCGGGCCTCCTGCCAGAGTCCGGGTTCAGGGTTCAATGTACAATTTCATCACACAACTATCTGTACCATAAAACCGCAGCGGCAAATACGGCACCGCACCGTTCAACTTTGTGTTCAATCCCGATAGATTTGATCTCTTTGAGTTTCCGGTTCCGGTATTCAAATGCATCAACCACCATTTGTCTTACTATTGCTTCAACGGTATCCAGCGGCGAATGGTCTTCAAATTCCATAATTACACCGGGTTCATTGTCATCTTCAGGTATACCAATACCGATGGCGGTGGATATCAACTGTCCGGGAGTGGTACTGTCGATCGTTCCGTATGCCAGTGGAATCAAACCACCTTTTGGGAGTACTAACTCGTCAACAGAAATTTCTTGAGCTGATGGCGGCAGGATGCTGCTCATTCTTACCAGATTGGTATCACCTACTCCGGCTTTAAGAAGAGCTTCATCAAATGCATTGAGCCTTGTATGGCCCTCTGCAGCTCCTTTTACAAGACAATAGATATTTGGGGTTTGTACCATCATAGATTATTCGGATTGAATTTATGAATTGAGATTATTTCGGGTTAGCAGTCATGAGTCCTGTGTCTTGAGAATATGGTAAAATTAACTTTCGGCCTTACATCTCAACGGTACATTATCAAAAATGATAATATTTTCATAACTCAGGACTCACTACTCAGGACTCATGCCTAATTCGCCTGGTAATGCTGATCGGGTTTAAACAGCAGTTTCTGACCGGCGGGAACTTTAAACATACCACGTTTCATTTCCATGCTCGACACGTTTTGGGACTCAAAACTATCTTTGAGGTATTCCTGGATAATCCAGGGGTCGATTGTATCGCCACATGTAAAAATATCAACGGCTGCATAATTGTATTCCGGCCATGTATGGATGGCAATATGTGATTCTGCGATCACAACCACACCACTAATACCGTATGGACTGAACTTATGAAAGTTATGGGAGATAAGCGTTGCTCTTGATGCTTTTGCCGCCTGTATAAGGGATGTTTCTATATAACTGACATCATTAAGTTTTGACTTGTCACAGTCATAGAATTCTACGAGAATTTGTCTGCCGAGTGCTTCCATTTTTAATGAACCCTTTTATATAAATTAGTGCTAAGTTTTAGAGAGATATTGATTGACAAATTGTCTTTTTTTCCTGTCCATAAGGTCAGTATTATTGTTGTTTAGGTTTTTGAAATTTGTATCATTTCCAAGTCAGTTAAATTACACAGAAAATAATAATTAATGATAGCCCCCCGAAAAAAAATTTCTAAAGAGACAGCTCTGTCCATATACAGGCATTTACAGTTGCCAAGGTTGATTGAACGCAGAATGTTATCACTTCTGCGTCAGAATAAAATAAGTAAATGGTTTTCAGGAATCGGCCAGGAAGCAATATCCGTTGCAACTGCTTTAACCATTGATAAAAATGATTATATACTCCCTATGCATCGAAACCTTGGGGTATTCACAACCCGGGGAGTTCCGTTATATCCCCTCTTTTGTCAACTATTTGGACGGTCAGATAGTTTCACGGGTGGGCGTGACCGTTCTTTTCATTTTGGAATACCCAAGTATAAGATATTTGGAATGATTTCCCATCTCGCAGCGACCATGCCGGTGGCTGATGGTATTGCCCTCGCGCATAAACTGAGAGGATCTAAACAAGTTGCGGTAAGTTTTTGCGGGGATGGGGCTACCAGTGAGGGGGATTTTCATGAAGCCTTAAACCTTGCCGGCGTCTGGAAACTTCCTGCCATTTTTATCATCGAAAATAACGGGTACGGATTATCCACACCTACCCGCGAGCAATTTGCGTGTAAAAATCTTGCCGACCGTGCTGCAGGTTACGGTATTCATGGCCAGGTTGTGGACGGCAACGACTTTTTTGCAATGCAGGAAGCCGTAGAATCGGCTCGAAAAATGGCACTTGAGGGTATACCTGTCCTAATTGAAGCAAAAACGTTCAGGATGCGGGGCCATGAGGAAGCTTCCGGCACCTTTTATGTTCCGGTATCGGAGTATAAAGAATGGCTTCCGAAAGACCCGATTTACAGATTTGAACAATGGCTGCTGAATGAAAAATTCATTATCGATGAAAGTGAGTTTAATGCTATAAGTAACGATGTTAAAAAAGTTTTCGAAAAAGATCTTAAGAAAGCCCTGAAAGCTGATTTGCCTGTATTTGATGAACAAAAAGAGGTTCAGAGGGCATCCCTGAAGCCCATGTTAAAACCTGAAAAAGAGACTATCCGCTACATAAAAACTGTTGAAAAACGGTTCGTGGATGGCATCCATGACGCTCACAAACAGGCGTTTGAGGAAGATGATACGCTGATATTGATGGGACAAGATATCGCCGAGTATGGCGGTGTTTTCAAAGTTTCGGAGGGATTAGTTGAAAAGTTTGGAAAAGAGCGTATTCGCAATACTCCAATCATCGAATCGGGAGCCATTGGCGCCGCTATCGGCCTTGCTGTTGAAGGGTACAAGCCCGTGGTAGAAATACAATTCGCTGATTTTCTCTCCTGTGCTTTCAACCAGATTGTCAATAACCTGTCAATGGCCTGTTACCGGTGGGTTCCGGAAATGAACGTTACAATAAGGGCACCTCATGGCGGTGGTGTAGGTGCCGGACCTTTCCATTCGCAGTGCCCGGAAGGGTGGTTTATGAAATTTCCAGGTTTAAGGGTTCTTGTCCCTGCTACTGTAGAGGATGCCCAAAACATGCTCTATACCTCCTTTTTTGATCCAAATCCGGTTCTGATATTTGAACATAAAAAACTTTACAGGAGTATTCGGGCCGAGGTTGAAGAACACTGCAAAATAGTTGATATAGAAACGGCGAACATTGTAAAAACAGGAAAAGACCTTACTATTGTAACCTATGGCATGGGAGTGTACTGGGCACTTGAAGCCGCCGAAATTTATGGAAGACTGAATATCGATATAGAAATTATTGATCTTCGCACCCTTGCCCCTATCGACTGGAACACCGTAACCAGTTCTGTTCAGAAGACGGGGAGAGCTCTTCTTCTCGAAGAACCATCTGAAGTGCTTGGCCCGATGAGTGAAATATCTGCAGGGATCACAGAACGGGCTTTCAAATACCTGGACGCTCCTGTCATTCGCTGTTCATCCCTTCACATCCCGGTTCCTTTCAGCAAAGAGCTCGAAAAAGGATACCTGGCAAATTTCAGGCTGAGGGAGAAACTGGATATGCTTCTCGCATATTAATAAAAATTTTCAAAATAATTTGCGACAGACCGATGAATCGATAAACCGAATGACCGATTTTTTCCTGGTCGAAAATCGGATTATCGGTTCATTGATAATCAAATAAGTCAGATAAAAAATTATACCACCATTTTGGAATTTGGAATTTGAGATTTGGGATTTCGTTAGCACACCTGTCCCGATATTTCTGCCGGGATTCAAAAAAAAGACAGTTTATCCGGTTTAGGGGATTCCAAAGCATTTATCATTTAAATCCATCCTTTTCGGCGAAAGAAGTAGAGCATTCCCAGGGAAACCATCAACATGAAAAGCAGTGACATCGGATATCCGTAATACCAGTTCAGTTCCGGCATATTGAAAGGGCTGGCTTCGGGATCGAAGTTCATACCGTAGATCCCGGCAATAAAGGTAAGCGGGATAAAAATGGTAGCAATGATCGTGAGTACTTTCATTACTTCATTCATCCGGTGACTCAGGCTGGACATGTACATATCAAAAAGGCCGATCACCATCTCGCGGCTGGTTTCGATGCTGTCAATTACCTGTACTACGTGGTCGTAGACATCCCTTAAGTATACTTTTACATCGCTGGTTATAAGCGGCTGATCATCACGTATTAACGAATTTATCCCATCTCTCAGTGACCATACCGATTTTCGGAAAAAAATTAAATCCCGCCTTAGAGCATGCATTTTCTGAATATATTCTGTTATAGGATTTTCAATTATCAGTTCTTCTACTGTTTCGATGGATTCCCCGATTTCATCCAGCGCGTGAAAGTAGTGATCCACAATGGTATCCATCAGTGCATAGGCAAGGTAATCGGGACCAAGTTTTCGCAAACGTGTTGTAGAAAGCTCAAGTCGTTTTATTACAGGGTCAAAAACCGGGTCATCACTCTCCTGGAACGTCAATACAAAATTCGCGCCCAGCACAATACTTACCTGTTCTGTGTGCAGTTTCATCCCATCTGTTCCATTACTGCGATGAGTAATCATCCTGAGCACTATATAGACATGATCAGGATAATGTTCCACTTTAGGCCGTTGTGAGGTGCTAACAATATCTTCCTGTACAAGCGGGTGCAGGGCAAAATAATCCCAGACAGTTTTTAATGTTTCAATATCATGCAACCCCCTGACCTGTATCCAGGTTTTGGATTTATTTTCAATATACGGCTCTGATTTTTCAATTTTTTCGATAGGGATAGCTTCATAATGATCCTCATCAAAATCGTGAACCGTCATCAACACCCGATCAATCCGTTGCATACCGGTATGGATGGGTGTTCCCGGCATCTGTCCCGGTGGCTTGCGGAAAACCTGTTTATGAGGATGCTGCTGAAAGATGGAATTAAGCTTAGAAACGGCTTTCTTTTTAATTTTTTTCATGTCTGTCCTGATTCAAGGATCGGTTGGGGTATATTGAATGGATAATGAGACCAAAAAAGATGAATAGCAAGAAAGATCGGGAGCGGATTTTACGGAAAGGTAAAACTTACTTTCCAGTTTCTCCCTTCATCATTTGCCTGGGAATCCGAATAGTTTCCACAAGCTCCTGGATGTGCTGCGGCGGCTTTTTGGTGAATTTGGCCACGCCAAGTGCTGCAGCAAAATTGATCAGCATACCCACGGTGCCTATCCCCTCCGGTGAAATCCCGAACCACCAGTGCCCGGCATGATTCATTTCCGGATTTATAAATGTGAAATAGATAATATACGACGCAGTAAAGATGATACCTGCAGCCATACCGGCAATTGCACCCTCTTTGTTCATTCGTTTGAAAAAGATGCCCATCAGGATGGCCGGGAAAAAGGATGCCGCTGCCAGCCCGAAAGCAAACGCTACAGTCTGAGCTACAAATCCCGGCGGATTTACACCAAAATACCCTGCAATCAATACGGTGAAAAACACCGTGATACGGGCAATTCCCAACTCGGTTTTCTCTTTCATGGCCGGCATCATGGTACGCTTGAGAAGGTCGTGCGCAATAGCGGTTGCAAGTACAAGTAAAAGCCCGGCTGCTGTTGACAATGCTGCAGCCAGCCCGCCTGCAGCCACCAGGCCAACAACCCAGTTTGGGAGCTGTGCAATTTCCGGACTTGCAAGTACCATGATATCAGGATCAATTCTGAGTTCGTTGATTTCGGGATTGGCATGGTACTGAATAATGCCATCGTTATTCCTGTCTTCGAAACGGAGCAGGCCGGTCGCTTCCCAGTTGTGAAACCACTCCGGGGCATCGTTGTATGGTACTTCGTTTACAGTGGTGATGAGATTTGTTTTAACAAAAGCGGCCACGGCCGGAGCAGTGCTGTAGAGAAGCACTATAAAAATGAGTGCGTATCCCGCAGATATGCGTGCATCACGTACTTTAGGCACGGTAAAAAACCGGATTATTACGTGTGGCAAACCAGCCGTGCCCACCATAAGCGCTGCCGTAATAAAAAAGATATCAATTTTGGGTTTTGTCCCGTCTGTATACTTATCGAATCCAAGATCGGTCATCAATCCATTGAGCCGGTCTAGAAGGTACTCGCCCGATCCATCAGCTACGGTTCCTCCGAATCCAAGCTGTGGCACCGGGTTTCCGGTCATCATCAGCGAAACGAAAATCACCGGTACCAGGTATGCAAATATCAGCACACAATACTGGGCTACCTGTGTATAGGTAATCCCCTTCATGCCGCCAAGTACGGCATAAAAAAATACGATCACCATCCCAATGATAACCCCCTGGGTAATCGGCACATCAAGAAAACGGGAAAAAACGATTCCTACACCACGCATCTGCCCGGCAACATAGGTAAAGGAGATAAAAATGGCACATAGAATGGCAACAACCCGCGCAGTATCTGAATAATACCGGTCGCCTACAAAATCCGGCACGGTAAATTTACCGAATTTTCTCAGGTAAGGTGCGAGCAGAAGTGCCAGGAGTACATATCCCCCCGTCCAACCCATAAGGTAAACTGATCCGTCGTATCCCAAAAAAGCAACCATACCGGCCATGGAAATAAAGGAGGCGGCAGACATCCAGTCGGCTGCTGTGGCCATGCCGTTAGCCACCGGGTGAACCCGGCTGCCTGCGATGTAAAAGTCACTGGTAGAAGCTACGCGAGAGTATATCGCGATACCGATATATAGTGCAAATGTTGCCCCTACAATAAGAAATGTCCACCCCTGTATTCCCATGTAATCCTATCCCGCAAGATTTATGTTTTGGTTTTGTTCTTGCTGAACCATGGGCTTATTCTTCATCAAATTGAAACTCCTTGTCCAGTTTGTTCATTTTAAACACATAAATAAAGATGAGTATTATAAAAACGTACTGTGAACCCTGCTGCGCAAACCAGAACCCAAGCTGAAAACCGCCAATTCGGATGGTATTCAACTGATCAACCAGTAAAATGCCGAATCCATACGATGTGATAAACCAAACTGTAAGCAGGCTGGCTACCAGAGTCAGGTTTCGTTTCCAGTAAGCTTTTGCTCGTTCATCCATAAATTATTGGTGTATAATATTTTACAGGATTGCAAATCTAGTCTTGGTTCAATTGGTTTAGCCTACCCTGAATAAACAGAAAATTCCAAAATAACTGTTACTTTTTTACATCCGGCCAGAAGTATGGACAGAAAGTGAATGAAATTGGGTACCTGGATATTTTAATTATTGCCACATTACGTCAGCTTTTACAATCAAAAACCTGAATGCAGTGGCATCGTGGATTATAATGATTTCTCAGGATTATCAAAATTCAGATTTGAGGTTGACCAGATTCCCCGGCTTTCTCATATTTTAGTCAAATTAAATGATGATAATATTGTACTTCAAGATACTTTTTAAGTGAGCCAGGGATTTTATTTTTTGATCGGTTTTATCAATGCAAATCAAATCTGACGCAATTGCTTATCAAATAAGAGAGAATTCAGCTATCCCCTTATTTTATTTTACTCATCCGCTTAATACATTGCATTAAACAGCAACAACAACGGAAGAAAATGATCAAACGAATTCTGATTGCCCTCGACCTTGATGATGACACCCCTATTGCTACACAATATGCCATTTCAATGGCAAAACGCTTCGATGCATCCGTTACCGGTTTAGCTGTTGTGGACATCAGTAATGTATATCCAACGGGAATTATCGGCAAACCCGATGCCACACATTATGCCCGGAATCTATGGGAGGAATTAAGTGAAGATAGCCGCCAGATTGCAAACAAACTGCTGGAAAACTTCCAAAAATCGGTTGAAAAGGCCGGGGTAAAATATACCGCTATACAAAAAGAAGGGGCTTCATTTGAGCGAATTATCGATGGTATGAAATACCACGATCTGCTGATCCTGGGAAGGGATTCACACTTTTTTTACAACGAACCTGCACGTGAAACGAAGACACTTGCACAGGTTGTAAAACGCGGCGTGTGCCCTACACTCGTTGTGACAGACAGTTTCAACGATTTTAAAAAAATATTGATCGCTTTTGACGGTAGTAATCCTGCCGCCCGATCTCTAAAAAGTTTTATCCACCTGATCACCGACAGGGATAAAGCCAAAATCGAACTTTTATATGTATCGGATAAAAAAAATCCAGATGAAGAGCCTGTACTTGACTATGCTGAAACATACCTGAAAGAGCACGGTTTTAAAAAGATCAAAAAAACAGTACTGCTGGGGCCTAAACCATCTGATCAGATACTGGCCCATCAGAAAATAACAGGCACTCAACTAACTGTCCTGGGTGCTCATGCCGTGTCAGCGATCAAACGCCTGAGTTTTGGCTCAACTACACACGACCTGATCACATCATCGAGAATACCCCTTTTCCTCAGCCCATAAAACATATCTTGCCCATATACTTATTTATACCGTCGGGATATGCATAGTGCGAGATATGGATTATTTTGCCAATCATGAACACAGAAAAACCCTCTGTGAAATTCTGTGCCATCTGTGGCAATAAATAAACCGTTGATGTATTTTTTCAATTCTTACCGTAAAAAGTGAAATATACTTTTAAAAAACCAACCCCTGAAGATGAAATATTTGTTTTCCCTTTTATTACCGACTTTTATTCTGTTACAATGTTTTTCGTCGGCTCATTCACAAAAACAACCATTTGATTACCTTGACGTTTTTGACTTACAGTTCGTAGCCGATCCTCAAATTTCACCTGATGGCAATACGATTGTGTATGTAAGGCATCAATTCGATATAATGACTGATCGCCTCTACACTAACCTTTGGAGTATCTCATTCAATGGCGACAATCATCAGCCGCTAACCTCCGGAAAATCTTTTTACAGTACTCCGCAATGGTCACCAGACGGCGCCAGGCTTGCTTATACATCAACTGAGGAAGGTTCAAACCAGATTTTCATCCGGTGGATGGAGAGCGGGGTAACCACATCCATCACCAACCTCACACGAAGCCCCGGTAATATCCAGTGGTCACCTGATGGCAGTAAATTACTGTTTACAATGAGACTACCCGCACCTTCACCAACCATTGCAAACTACCCGGCTCCGCCTCCCGGAGCCGAATGGGCAGAGGGTGCCAAAGTAATTGAACATGTGCAGTACCGGGCAGATGGCACCTCAGGGTTCATCGATGAGGGCTATACTCATATTTTTGTTGTTTCTGCCTATGGAGGTGCGCCACGCCAGCTTACAAACGGAGATTTCAATCACAATACACCATCATGGGCGCCGGAAGGCAACAGTATTTTGTTTACAGCTAACTTTTCAGCAGATGCCGAACTTGACCCAACCAACGCACAAATATATGAATTGAATATCAATACTGGCGAACAGTCACAACTCACTGCCAGGCGCGGCCCGCACAATGCGCCTGTAGTTTCACCTGATGGTCGTTATATCGCCTTTACAGGATATGAAAACCGTTTTGTTGGTTACCAGCTGGACCTGCTCTACCTGATGAACCGTGACGGAACAAACATTCGGGTTTTGTCTGAAAACCTGGACCGTGACATCAGTTCCCTGCAATGGGCATCTGACAGCCAATCCATTTTTTTTCGGTATGATGATGAAGG
>RECI01000127.1 GCA_007694095.1 Balneolaceae bacterium
CCTGCTGCCACAACAAGTATGTCGGCAGCTATGGTATGGGTTGTTAAATCTTTGGTAAATTTGTGGCAGATGGTGGTTGTAGCCTTGCCTGTTGTGTTTTCACGCGAAAGCATAATGGCCATTGGTGATCCTACAATGTTGCTGGCGCCAACCACAACCGCATGTTTACTTTTTACCTGGATGCTGTAAAATTGAAATAGCTCAAATATCCCGGCTGGTGTGCAGGAACGAAATGTGGGCTGGTCTACCGTAAGCCGGCCAACATTCATCGGATGAAAACCATCCACATCTTTACGGTGGTCAATACTTTCAATCACATCATGTGATGACAGGTGCGAAGGGAGTGGCAGCTGCACAAGTATGCCATCGATTGAATCGTTTTTGTTAAATGAACGGATCGCAGCTTTAAGTTCTCTTGCTGAAACAGTATCGGGCAGATGTGTGGTGTCAGTATCAATCCCCACTTGTTTACAGGCTCGTGTTTTGGCACCGATATATGTGGCTGATGCCGGATCGTTTCCCACCTGCACCACTTTCAGAAAGGGTCGTCGGTTACCGGCACTCACCCAGTTTTCCACGTCCTCCTTCAAAAGGTTCATGGTAATATCCGCCACTTTTTTGCCATCAATCAGTTTTGCACTCATCCTTATATTTTTTGGGAATTGGGATTTGGAATTTGATTTTTTCGGGTATTTGATCAAAAAATATTTTCAGAATCTAACCTCTTTATCCATAATAATGGACAACTAATCAGCACTTCAAATGTTGAAGCCATTACCTATCTTTCAATATCGTACTTTTTCATTTTGTTATAGATGTGGCTTCGCTGGATGTTAATGGCATCGGCTGTTGCCGAGATATTCCAGTCAAATTTTTCCAGCTTTTTTATCAGGAAAAGGCGTTCTGCTTCTTCTTTATACTCATGAAATGAGTCGGTTTCATCAATCAGTTTACCAAGTAATTCCGTTGGTTTTTTCTTCTGCTGAACAAATTTTTGCACGTCTTTTGCCATAATTTCGTCTTCCGGCGACAAAAGTGCCAGGCGTTCCACTGCATTTTGCAACTCCCTGATATTGCCGGGCCAGTCCTGCTTTTTTAATTCGTTTAGTGCGTCATTTGAAAAAACTTTGCCTGAAAAAATGATTTCCCGTTCTCTGAGCCGGGCCAGGAACCATTCTGCCAGGAGGGCGATATCATCCTGACGTTCACGAAGCGGTGGCAAATGTATGGGTATTACATTAAGCCGGTGGTAAAGGTCTTCCCTGAAATTTCCTTCTTCAATTTCAAGGGGTAAATCTTTATTCGTCGCGGCAAGCACTCGTACATCCACTGTAATACGTTCGTTACCGCCAACCCTCACAATCTGGTTTTCCTGTAAAGCACGAAGTACTTTAGCCTGGGATTCAGCACTCATATCCCCAATTTCATCCAAAAACAGAGTACCACCGTCTGCCTGTTCAAATTTCCCGATTCTTTGTGCTGAGGCGCCTGTAAACGCTCCTTTTTCATGGCCGAATAACTCACTTTCCAATAATTCCGATGGTATTGCTGCACAATTCACATCTACAAACTTCTTTGAAGCACGGCCGCTGTTGTTATGGATGGCTCTCGCTACCAGTTCTTTACCTGTGCCATTGTCCCCGGTAATAAGCACTCGGCTGCTGGTCATAGCCACTTTTTCGATCAGCTTTTTGATGTTCACAATAGCCGGGCTATTCCCGATAATATCTGTATTCCCATGCAATTCCGTACGAATCTGCCTGTTCTCTTTGATAAGTTCACTGCTTTTTAAGCCGTTACGGATACTCACAAGAAGCCGGTTAAGGTCGGGTGGCTTTTCAAGGAAATCGAACGCACCTATTTTGGTCGCTTCAACTGCAATTTTGATATTTCCATGGCCGGATATCATAATTACCGGAAGTTCTGGTTTACTCTCTTTGATTTTTTCCAGAACTTCGATGCCGTCCATTCCCCGCATTTTGATATCAAGCATCACAAGGTCAGGATTTTCTTTCTCAATGGCCTGAAGCGCCTGTTCACCGTTTTCTGCCTCGATAACTGAGTAATTTTCAAATTCAAGTATCTCTCTCAGGGCGTTACGGATGCTTTTTTCATCATCCGTTATCAAAATTTTTTCTTTTTTACCCATCTGCCTTTTAAAAAAATATTATCCCGTTCAAAAATAATGTTTAATAGCTGCTGTACAGGTATTCAAGTATACGCTGGTGAATAAAATCAACATGGGAGGTTTGAGCTGTGTAGTTGTTGGTAATAATGCTAACCACAAGCCGGTTACCGGTTTCTGTATCAAGATAACCTGATAGAGCACGTACACCTGAAACAAAACCTGTTTTGCCATAGAAATTTTCACTGATTCTGCTTCCCCTGAAACGATGGCTCAGTGTCCCGCTCACACCACCTACTGCAAGCGAACTGAACAAATGAGGGAAAAAAGCTTTCTGCTGAACATTGACCAGGTATTGATTCAGGTCGCCTGCATTCAGCAATGTGGCTGGGGCCATTCCCGAACCGTCTCGCAATCTCACTGCCGTGGTATCAAAACCCATCCCGCTCATAAATTCTTTTACTACCTGTAAACCGAGTTCTGTGGTTCCCTGCACGTTATAAACATTTGACCCGAGTTTTTTTACAAGCATTTCAGTAAAAAAATTATCGCTCTCTTTATTCAGGTGCTCTATCATTTTATACAATGGTTCAGATAAATGGGTATTCAGTTTTAGAAGCCCGCGTTCACTCCAGGAATAGTAGTCGCTGTCGATAAAAATACCACCAGAAATCTCCATGCCCCGCAGTTCCATATATCGATAAAATGTATCCATAAAATACAATGACGGCGCTGTTACCGTCAAAGGTTCAGTTTCATAGTAACCTTGTGGAAGCGTACTGCGAAGAATGATCGTATTTGTTCCCAGTTCTCTTCTGTACGACTCGTTAAACCGTGTTCCTGCCGGAGTGATTGTTTGTTCATTGATAAACTCAACAAAAGGTGTGTTGAACGGTGACCATTCGATCCGGGGCCTTGACCCAATACGGCCTGTTGCACTTACTTCAAGGTCAACAACATTTGAATTGAATGAAAGTGCACTGATTTCAGGGGCATAATAGTAGGTTAGGTCATCCCATTCCCATCCTTTTGGGTATGGTACATCATCAAAAAGACCATCAAACCCAATCAGGTTCCCGTCAATAACTTTGATACCGGCATTAAATAACATAGTAGTCCATTTTTCAAAGAGAAAAAGCTTATCTCCATTCGAAAAAATACCGCTGATGGTTGGATCACCTGAACCTTTAACAATAATGTCACCAACCCACGTACTATCTGTTTGTCTGCCACGGCCATAAAGAGTGGTTTCGAAACGGTATTGCGGTCCAAGGCGCTCCAACAAGGCACCTGAAGTGACGATCTTGAGGTTTGAGGCGGGGCGTATAAGTTTATCACCGTTCAGGTTCTGCAGTACCCGGCCGGATGAATCGCGCACCTGCACAGCCCAGAAAGCATTGGATGCCCTTGAGTTGTTTATCAGCTGGCTGATTTCCGGTGAAATCTGGGCATAAACAACACTGTGGGGAAACAGCACACCACCACATATCAAGAAAATAAAAATAAGGAAAACAACCTTATAAATCTTCATAGATTTATGATCAGTTACCGAAATATCTCACTTCTTCTTGATGAAAAGCTTCATAGATTTCATCAGGAGTTTCACATTGCGTCAGGGATTCTCTGAAAGATGTACTATTCATCAGTCTGGAGATTCTACTCAACAATTTAATATGTGTACTATTTTTCTTTTCAGGTCCTACCAGAAGAAAAACCATTGTTACCGGCTTTCCATCAATGGAATCAAAATCGATTGGGTCTTTTAAAGTGGCAAAACCAGCATAATTATGTTCAATTGAAGCAACTTTTCCATGAGGTATTGCCAGGTTTTTTCCAACTCCCGTTGACATAATTTTCTCTCTTTCAAAAACCGCCTGGCGAATATCTTCGAGCTGATCACTATTTACCTGGTTTTTTAACAGGTCTATGATACTATTGATAAGATCATTTTTATCTTTCACATTCAAATTAGCTAAAATAGCCGATTTGTCAAGTAGAGAATAGAGATTCATAAAGCAAATAAAATCTGGTTTTAAAAGAATTAACAAGAATAAAGCACTAAAATTCTTTCGGTTTAAATGTAAGCATCATATCAATTAAAAGCCGTATTTGATTTATCAAGAATGATGACATTCATTTGTTTTATCTTAATCAAGTTATTACAACTTGCTCTTTCAAACGATAAGAACTATTTACAGCCGTATCATGCGTCTCATTCTCAGTATTTTCTTTTCATTTTGTAGTGTTTCCTTATTATTTGCACAAATTTCAGTTGAACTCGACAGTATCATGGTAACAGCTACGCGTATTACTACAGAAATATCAGAAAGTGGTAAACACGTCTCTGTATTAACCCGTGAGGACATTGAAAACATGCCTGTCACCTCGGTGGATGAACTACTGAGATCGCTGACGGGCGTTAATATAAACGCACGGCAAAGCTTTGGCGTTCAGTCTGATGTGGGAATCCGGGGCAGTACCTACTCACAGGTGCTTTTTATGCTGGATAATGTTCCTCTGAATGATCCGCTTACCGCCCACTTTAACACTAATATTCCTGTTTCCCTGTCTGAAATCGGCCAGATTGAGCTGATCCGTGGTCCTGCCAGCACATCATTTGGAGCCGATGCTGTGGGTGGGGTGGTTCATATCAAAACCAATATGTACCTTCAGCGTGAACTGGATACAGGCAGTGAACGCGGGATCTCAATAGCAAATTTTGATATTGCCGGTGGCCAGCATAATCTTCTGATGACAGATGCCACCCTGGCTATGCAGGCTAATCGATGGCGTTTCAGCACTTCGGCAAGGGTAAGCCGTTCAGATGGTGAAACCTATCAAAACCCGGGGTTTGCGGCAGGCGTATCGTCGCAGCCCGAGTATAACACCTATTTTGACCTGTTCAATATCAGCGCGGCTGTTTCATACCGGTTCAGCGACAGGTTAAGCGGGTATGTGCGCGGAGGATTCGATCAGCGTGATTTTAATGCCCGTTATTTTTATACCCGAAGCATTTTTGACGAATCGGTTGAGGAAATCCAGAGTCGTTGGCTTCTTTCAGCATTCACATACAGCCATGGAAGTAACCGAACTGAAATCAACGCTTCATACAGAAGTGTGAATGATATTTTTACCTTTAATTCTGATATTGCCCCGGTAAACGAACACACAACCGGGCAATTATTCCTAAACCTTTCGCACCAAATCGAACTGGCAGGTGAAAGCAGTAGATTCAGGTATGTGCGCCTCATGGGTGGTGCCCAGTACCTCGACAAAAATATTGAAAGCACCGACCGGGGCGACCATCGCGATGGTATGGGAGGTATTTACGCCATCGGGACCGCAAGCTGGATCAATGGTCTCAGCATCACATCAAGCCTGCGCCTGCAGTTCGATTCTGCCGGACAGGCCGATTTACTGCCCCAGGTCAGTGCAGCCTATAACCTGCAAAACCTGATCTTCCGGAGCTCTGTGGGGCGTGCTGTTCGTGTGGGTGATTTTACCGAGCGTTATATTTCTTCAGCCATACCGAACCTCACCCCGCTGCGTAATATCGGCAACCCCGACCTGCAACCGGAAAAATCCACCACAATTGACCTCGGGATTGACTGGCGTCCGGCCCGGAATTTACGGCTTTCACCCACTGTTTTTTACAGATCTTCGAGCAACCTGATCGATTACACCCTCACAAACGCTGACAACATCCCAAATGCCGCGAACCTTCTGCCAGGTGAAAATTATTTTTATGCTCAAAATATCAGCAGCAGCAGTACGAGCGGAATTGAACTGATGGGAAACGGAAATTTCCGGATTCCGGCAGGAACTGGAATTTCCCTGCAAGGGGGATACACATACATCCGCACCACCAGCGACCAGGAAACCGTTTCGAGATATATCGCCAACCATCCATCTCACCAGGTGAGTGCCGGAATTCAAATTACCCATTCCTGGCTTTCTGTATATTCCCAGTCGGAGTATAATGTACGTTCTCCTGAAGCGGAAATGCTGGTGGATGGAGTAGTCCCTTCATCCTATTTTATCACAAATCTTAGGATTACGATCTCTCCTGCTCAATCAGGAGTAAAATTATATACCCGGATAATGAATGTAACAGATACAAAATACCAGGAAATCCTCGGTGCACCGATGCCTGGCCGCTGGATTATGGCAGGCGTGCAGTTGAGTTTATGATATCGCATATCTAAGACCTGTCAGCACCGCAGCGAAGCAAGGCTCTGACAGCGTCGCGCTATGGACGGCCTCACCACACCAAAGCAAGGCTCTGACAGCGTCGCGCTATTGTCATTTCATCGAATCGCATTCCAACACTTCCATTATTCTTCGATAGCTCAATCGGATTTCTTTACCTAACCTAATCAGAAGAGAGATCTTAAATCGGGTAATTTGATATCCTCTCCGGCTTACGTTTTAAAAATTTGCCACTTTTGAGAATCTTTATCACTTTTCGGTATGGGATTCTTTATACGTAAAGCATTTAAAGCGGGGCCGGTACGATTTAATTTGTCGAAAGGTGGGATTGGGGTATCTGCCGGAATTACAGGGGCGAGAATCGGATTGAACCGACGCGGTGCTTATGTTTATGGCGGGCGGCACGGACTTTATTACCGCGAACAATTAACCAGTGGCAGAAGAAACCGCCGTTCGAAGCAGTTGCAGCCAGCCGGTGTGAATAGCAAGGGTGGAGCTGCCGATATTTTTGTGGATACCGGGTCAACATACCCTACAATTTATAGCGGATTAAAAACACACCCTTTGCCAGATTTAAAGGATCGGCCACACTGGTCGCGGAATATATTATTGTGGCTGATTGTGGTTTTTGTGGCCGTTTTCTCGGTCATTGAACATTACCTGCTGCTACTGGGGCTCTCTTTTGCAGGTTTCGGGGTTCTTTTATTCAGCGTATATCGTGACCAAAAATGGAGGAAAAAGGGTCAGGCTATGATAGAATCCATAACTAAAATATTTGAAGAATCACCCGTTAAAGTAAATATTGACACCATACGGAGCTTTACCAAAAACGCACCGGAAGCATATACCGAACGCTTTATGCCCGATCTCTACTCTGTACTCCTGCAGATTGCCGTTGAAAAACCGGATGATGCCCATATAAACAAATTCAACCAGATAGAAAATATGTTACCTGTTTCGTCGGAATTTGCCGCTCAAACCAAACGCGCACTTCTTTCTCAACATCTTGATGCCGTTCTGGAAGATCATCTTCTCAGTAAAGATGAGGAACAGGAGATTCGGGCATTGATCAATAAACTGAACCTTCCTGAAGATTTTGCAAAAGAGGAGTTTCGATATCTTAATCTTGCTTCTGCTATCCGGCATGAAATGCAAATGCCGCTCGCCAGCCGGCCGGCCTCCATCCCTCTGGTTCGCGGAGAAACCTGTTATGCGGAATTTAAAAACACCCGGCTTCTCGAAGAGAGAGTGCTTAGCCGGTTCCAGCAAAACCGGGTTCAGTACCGTAAACTTGGCTATGAAGTTCAGCTGCAGGGTATACTAACACTTACCGACCGCCGGATGGTGATTACCGGCCGGGGCTCGCGAGAATACAGGCTGAACCGTATTGCCGACGTAATTACCGATCTCGAAGCCAATGTAATAGAGCTAATCCTGACAAACCGAAAAAATCCGGTATATCTAAGCCATCCCACGTCCATTTTGGTTTCAACTATTCTGGAGAGAATTATGACGAACGAGTTAATAAATAAATCTACAGACTAATTCTGGTTTTCAAGAGCAAATTTTACAAGGCCTGTATTCGATTTGATATCCAGCTTTTTACGAATGTTTTTACGATGGGTATCAACTGTCAATTTACTGATGTTCAGAAAACCTGCGATTTGCTGTGATGTTTTCCCAACAGCAATAAGATCCAACACTTCCCATTCCCGTCTTGTAAGTTCGTTTTCAGGGTTTGTCTCTTCAGGATTCTTTAGCCAGCCGGAAATCGTTTTTTGGATTCCGGGACTGTAATATCTGCGATTAGCGGCAACCAAACGAATGGCTTTTAACAGTTCATTTACACCGGCTTTTTTGGGGATGTAGCCTTTTGCTCCACTTTTTAAAATTTCGACGATCTCTTCTTCTTCCTCAAACATGCTGAGAACAAGAACAGGAATTTCCGGAAAATTCTTTTTCAAATATCTTACAGCTGCAACCCCATCCATTCCCGGCATTCTTAAATCCGTAAGAATGATATCAGGCCTGTGAACCTCTGTCATCTTTATAAGATCAACTCCGTTATTGGCCTCTGCAACAACCTGCATATCCTGCATACCGGCAAGAATTGAACGTAATCCGTCAAGAAAAATCTGATGGTCGTCAGCAATGATAATGGTCGTTTTTTTCATCAGATATCCTCAGAATGATCCTCTCATTATTATTTCCAAGCGTTGTTTTTTCTTAAAAATTTCACACTCTCATCATTAATGGCAATCTATAACCTCTTGATTCATCCAAATTGAAGCAGATCAGAATCGCAATTCTCTCTCTTCATTTCCATAAATAACGATCCTGTATTCAAATTCATCTTTTACGGCAAAATAACGGGCAGTGAATCCTATATCCAACTCTCTTATATTCTCTTCATCACCATCACACACATAAAAATCAGAATTCAGCAGACGAATTTCAGTAACGAAATTTGCCTCTTCAACCGTGAATATTAAACTATACCCTGCAGCCAAAGGTAACGCGTCGTCAAATATGTTCCAAAATACCTGGCCGCTGGTAACAGATTCAGCAAAATAAAATATATTGTCATTATTATTATTTATTTCTACTCTGACGCGAATGTCTGGCCACGTCGGACTGAAATGATCGTCAAAAAATCTTAAGCTTAACATGAGCTGGGTATCTACTGCAGCAAAATGAGCTTCCATTGCACTTTTACTGTCGGAACACGACTGGAGGCTAAAAGCCAACGATGCCCCAAGCAGAAATAGAATTATTTTTTTCATGATTCCGGGATTTGAGTTATTGGTTATCGATAGTGTATGATACCTGGCCTGTATTAAACGACCTTTTATACACATCACAGGAATAACCGGATCTTCCTTCTTATAAAATATACCTGGTCTGAACATTTCTGTATACCTACAAACAGGTATTTTTTTGTTTTCAGGTGTTTACTTTTGTTACCAATTTTCTAATGTTTCATCCTGTTCGATGATTCTATCAAAGTAACGCAGATCAGAAAAATTTGAGTTATAAACTGCCTGGAAGCCGTACTGCCCAACCACAAAAGGCACCTGTATGACTGCTCCCTGCGGAGGGGCTCCGCTCATACTTGCTATTTCAACTCCGTTTTCGAGAATCCGGATGGTATAGGTTCCGATATTATCAGGTGCCCTGATAACCGTTACCGTAGCGATATATGATCCTGGCGGAAGCCTCAGCGGGTATGTTCTTGATCCCCCCTCGGGTGTGGAACCCAGATTCCCCTGCCCTGAAACTGCCAGGCCAAACACATCGTCCGGCAATCTGCCTGAATCATACAATACAATAATCACATTAAAATTCCCTTCGGTTTCGCACCCTTCGTCAATCAAACCGTTGCCATCATTATCGATCCCATCACCGCAAATTTCAAAAGCACCCGTTCCTCCTGCCTGGATAATTTCCGGGTCTGTGCGTTCAGCTATGGTGTCTCCCCTGTCTGTAACATCATGGGTGTTACAGCTGAAAATATTGAATTGGTTCTCCATTTCACCAATTCCTCTTTCCATTACATGAACCGGTTGACCGGTTTGTGAAACAAGCTGTAATATTGAACTCAGGTCGATATTTAAATCATAGGCAGCACAAATTGCTCCTTCAAGAATCAGTTCCGTACTGATTTGACGTGCTTCATCAATCATAAACCGGTAATCGGCCAATGTTTGCAAGGCCTCAGCATAAACAACCGCAATAATAGTATTTTCACACGGATTTGAATTTTGATCGTTCACCTCCTTATAAAATTTGTTCAATGTATTTTGAAAATTGGCACTGATTCTGTTCCCTGTTGCGGCTATTTCCTGAAGGCGGGATAATCTTGCTGTTATGGCAATCTCATCGCATAGATAGCCATTTTCTTCACTTACTTCTTCAATTGCTTCTTTAATGTTGATACACCGGTCAAGCTCTTCACTGAATTCATAACCTTCTTCGGTATTACAGCGGCATCGTTGAAGCTCATCATCCCAAACTTCAGTCACTTCATCGCATACTGGTGGTTCAATTTCTTGTTCTGTTTCTTCTTCCTCTACAGTTACCAGAGCATCAGCAGTAATACCCATGTACGACACAGTTATCACGAATTCACCTGCTTCAGAAGCAGTAAACGTATTGTTTCCGGAACTCCAGAATGTTACAGGATTCGCTGTGATATCCATCACAGTTTGATCTTCAAATACGGCAGTGGCTGTAAAGCTTGTTGATTCCCCGATCGCGAGTGTTACTGCATCCGGAACAAGAGTGAGCCTGACAGGAGTTCTTTCAACCTTTTTCAATACCAACACCCAGTTGTTAAAACCTTGCTGGTAAAACCGTCCTGAATCCTCAAATAAATCCTCACCTTGGCCTGCACGAATTGTAAAACGTGAGTCCAGCCGGCCCCGGGCAAAAACAAAATACGCGCCGTTGGCATCGGATACAGACTGGCCAAACCCTCCATCTTCGACGTCAAGTTCGACCGGTATATTTGATGCCGGCTCCCGGCCGGTTGCTGTTTCACGCATCACGGTTCCTTCTGCGTACACATATTGTGTGAGTACATCTGAAATTCGGCGTATTTCATTGTGCTTTTCTGACGAGAAGAGCCACAGCCCCACAAATGAAGACTCACCGTCAGAAAGCAGTAATCTCATAGACTCCCAGAGCCCCATTTCCTCAAGGATACGTTGATGAATGTAATTTCTTACAGATTCACTGAACAGCCGGAAGTGCTGTTTAGCCTGATCGATAAATACTCCGGGATTAGACCTGGCCTGAGAAACCATTAGTTCCGCACGGTAACCTTCCGATATTGCACCCCGATATTGGGCTGGCATGGCATCAAAATAACGATAAACGGTTTGGAATTCACGTATAACAATCCAGCCTCTCTCTCTTCCGAAGGATCTGTCATAGACAAAGTAGTCCATGGATAAGCTTACGAAGTTTTGAAATACCTGTACATTTGACCCAAGAAGAGAAAATTGGGACGTAACATCAAAAAACTCTGTCGCATATCCGCCGCTCTTTTCAAAATTTCTTTCAAAATAGGCTTGAGCATTAGCATAAGAGCTCCAGCCGCCTCCGAGATTTCCCTGACGGGCATTTTCTATTTTACCCTGCAGGTCAACCAATTTGCCGGCGATGATTTTTACCGACTCAGCATAACCTTCAAAGATTTTATTCATTGGATAGGGCAGTTTGCCGGCCGCTCCACCGATGGCCTCCCCGATCAATAACAGGCCGCGGGTAGGATCTCCCCTTGCACCTTCCGGATTATACTTTTGGAATTGATCAACAAAATCAATCACATTTTTCGCATTACCTATGATAGCTGCTGCATCGCTAAAACCTTTTTTAGCATCTCCAAGCATTTGAAAGGCTCTGCTCGATTCAAAATCGGAGAGGATCTCCTCCATCGTCATTTTTGCTTCCATAACAGCTTCATGCGCCTCAATTCCTGCAGATTCATACAGGAGGTCGATATATTGCTGGCATTCACGTCCTGTATCACCCCGTCCGGATACGCACTCCCTAAATTGATTATAGTATCCCTCTGTCTTTGCGATTCGGCTGTTCCATTCTTTAATGCTGCCACCAAAATCATTCAAAATGTGATTGGCTTCCTCTAGTGCCTCTGCCGGTGTTTGTGCATATAAATGGTGTTGGGGAATCAATTCCGCCATGGAAATCAGAAGGATCAATAATACCGCAATCTGGTTCAACCGACCGAATCTGCAATTCATTAGAGCAGCCAGAAACCCGGACAGTTGAAAATGACATGAATCGTTATTATAACCCATTTTTTACCTCCTAAACTGTAGTTGATCAAACCGGTATTGAATGCCACCAGTGAATCGCATACCGCTTCGTGAATCAACCGGGTTAATGCTTATCGCTTCCGTAACATCCAGGTCAATATTGTAATAACTTAAATCTGCTCGCAGTAAAAAAAACTCCCCTAAGGGAATGAGAATACCGCTACTGAATTGTATGGTTGCAGGCATACGTGTTTTTAATTCGCCCTCAGTAATAAGGCCTGTTCTGGTATCAATGCTTATTTCGTTACTGTACACATAGGATCTCTGGTATCTGAAGGTCCCATATACAGAAGCTTTTTGAATAACAGTATGCACCCGGCCTTCTAACCCTGCACGCAGGCTGTTTCCATTTCGCTCGATCGTTATATCATCAGGATCCAGCAGGAACTGGGCTCCGATAACCGGACCTATTTCAAATTTTTGAAATTTATAACCGAATCGGCTGAAGAAATCGATACGGTGAAGCCGGTCTTTATCATCCCAGTACCTTCCGAAAAGGTTCAGGTCAAAAAACATTCTGTCATTAACAATGCTTCTGTCAGCTCTTACATCAAGATAATCTGAGAGACGAGTGCCTTCCCCGGTATGATATACATACTGAACCGATACTGACGTCCGCCTGAAATTTCCAACCGAGAACTGCCTCCACTGATTCTGAAATCGAAAACGCATCTGATCAAAATCGGGATTATTCGGATACTGCCTGATCATAAATCTCAGAGTGCTGACTCGAGCTGACTGAATCCATTCCAGATCTGCAATTCCGAGATAATGATTATTTCCTTCAGCCTCACGCGCATAAATAAGCTGTTCACCCTCACCTCTTAGCGTAAAACTCCCATTTTTTGTTAACAATCGTAACCGGGCAACCGGGTTTATTCGTGTATAGTCAAGAAAACTTATATCACTGCTTTGGATCCGTCCTCTGATTCCAAAATCAGCCTGCTTGTTTTGACCGTGATACATCAGACCAGAATTGAAGCCGGCTCCCTGAAATTCATTTCCGCCCTCAGCCTCATATGATTTCGAAGTCGCCTGGATGTCACTAAAAAACCGGATATCAGAACGCAGCTCATGTTCAAGATTAAATCCCGCTCCAACATTTTTAAAGTTATTTCTGCGGAATTGTTCATCATTATAAGAGTTATAATTAAGGTTGGCCCTTATGCGTGTAACCTCAGATCGGTTATGAAATAAGTGCAGATTAACATTATTAGCGGTATAAGGTGTTTGAACCACATCGAGGTTATGGTTCAGGTTCACATTTACATTCGTCTGCGGATTAATAATTACATTTCCCGCAAGATGAAACGCACGTGATGTTGCTGTCTCTTTTCCTGCCGCTTCATATGATGATGATCCCAGGCTGGCAGATAATGTTCCATTAAAGTGTACAGGCTGTTTATCCGATACAGCTACCTGTTGAACAGGACTCAGTTTTTTGTAGTAATGTGTGGCGTATGCATAAGAAATGATAATTTTTTCTTTTTCTGACTGATATTCTCCAAACAGATTTTCATCTGCATTATTTCCACTACTGATAATGGAATGGTACGTATCATCGAAATCCTTAAAGAGATTGATGGCATTTACGTTTTTCTTTGAAATATCATTGTAGATTGCGTCAAATAATTCTCTTACTTCAAGATCTGCCGATAAAGGATTCTTACCGATTTTCCGGACTCTTCCATTCAGTCCTGTAATCTGCACATCATCTTTGTGGATCCATCCCGGCCTGCCGTCGCGCATACTGATTCTGAACCAATCATCTCTCTCCTCTGAAACAAGGTACTCTTCATCGGTATACGTAACGGCAAGTATGGTAGAAGTCAGTAAATCCGACTCCCTGATTACAGCGTCACGGCTTACGATGCGAATGTATAAATCATCAGTAATTTCATCGGTATCCATATCCAATTCAAACTGCTCTGCAATTAACAGGAATGAAGCAGTACTCCTTTGAATCTCTAATCGTAGTGATTGGATCTCTTTTAGTACATCATCAATTTTATCAGGATCGGAACCGTGTACTTCATTTATGATAAGGAAGAGAATAGTAATAAGGAAAAGAATCAATTTCATAAGGCAGATGATTTCGTTGAACTCATACCCCGTTACAAGTAAGTAAACTGAAGGGGTATAAAGATGAAATACCTACCGATAGGTATATAGAATATCACAATACCGGAATAATTTTACTTAAGAAACAATTCGATACTGCATAATTTTATTAGCTGAATTTGCGGTTGAAGGTAGATTTGATCAGATATTTTAAATCGAACTCTAAACTATTAGAAAATGAAAAATATTATATTCTACATTTTAATTGCAGCATTTGTCTTATGCCTGCACGCATGTTCCGATAGCACCAGCGCTGTTGAGGATGAGGAAAATAATGATGAAACCCTTGTTGATATGCAACCTGGGTCAGGAGCCTATTCACTAACCGGTGCAATAAACAGGGATGTAACCGGATTTGCAGATTTTTATTACGTGGTAGAAGACGGCATTGTATTTCTTGTCATGTACATAACCGAAGAGTCCGGCAACTATTTTGATCTTGAGTTCACAATGGCATATAAAGGCAGTACACTTCCAGCTGCCGGTACATTCAAAGTTGGACAGTTATCCGGAAATCCGGAATATGTTTACGGAGTTTTCCAGAGCCTTGAAGATGAATCCATATTATACTGTACGGATTGGGTTGGGGCTGATAATAGCTCTGGAACGCTGGTTATTACAGAAATCTCCCATGAAAGTTTAAAAGGGACGTTTGAGTTTGAGGCAAAACCAAGCTTTGATAACGGCTCAACTGAAACGCTTACATTCACGAACGGAAGGTTTCATGCCAGGGTATGGAACTGATGGGTGAGTATTTCATCGAATACTCTCTGATTTATATAACTGAAAATGCTGTAAAGCAATCTTCTGAATTATTCTTGTCAGCCAAAAGGTATATTCAAAAAAACAGACGTACCTGAGTTTATTGAACTTTTTACAATGAACTCACCTTTTAAATCATGCATGCGTTGCCGGATAGTTGTGAAACCCTGTCCCCAGGATGTATTCGCTGTATCAAATCCCTGTCCATTATCACGAACTGCAATACTCAACAGATCATCATTCTGAGTGAGACTTACCTCGACAAAACTTGCATGAGAATGTTTAATAACATTTGACAAGAGTTCCTGAACAGATTTAAAAATGCCGGTTTCTGTTTCAGCCTCCATTCTGCTGTTGTATTTCGTTCCTGTGACGGTGATTTGAATATTTCTTGCCAGGGAAATGTTTTCAGCCATCGCTTCAATTGCAGGCAGTAAACCTTTGTGAATAAGCACACCTTTTCTTTTTGTATGTGCCATATCACGGACATGATCGTATGTCAGATTAAGTATGTGGTTTGCCTTTTCATGCAGTTTTTTAAATTCGTTTGAATAGCCATTCAGACCAAGGCTATCCAGATACAGTTTCAGTGTGGCCAATAAGCTGCCAACCTGATCGTGCAGTTCTTCTGAAATTTTCTCACGTTCATGTTCTCTTCCGGTCATCATTGCCTTGATACCAAGCCACTCCTGTTCTCGCATCAACTGATCCATTCTTTGTTTTTCTATTTTTTCATTTTGCTCAGAAATCCGTCTTTTCTTGTTATTATTTTTTAGAAAAAGAAGGGTAATTACAAGCGATGATGCCAGTAGTATTGAAACTCCGAAAAATATGAGACGGTTTTGATTTTGAACTGATTGCAGGCGGGCAATTTCAAATTCCATCCGGTCTTTTTCGTATAATGTGCGCAATTCGTCGATCACCTTTTGGCGATCTGCTGAAAAAATACTGTCTTTTGCTGCCAGCGTTCTATCGAAATAAATGATTGCAGAGTCCGGCTGACCCGCTGCAATGTAAGCCTTTGAGAGATTTCCCAGCAGTGGCCATCGTTCTTCTGAAACGGTTAATGAAAGTCCTTTATGTAAATACCTGATTGCTTCATCAGGATTACCTAAAAATATATGAATCTGGCCAAGATTATTGTAGGTAGGTACCAGGTCTGAAGCCGTACCGGTTATCATTTTTGATTCCAGTGATTTTTCATAGTACTCTAATGCTAATGGGTATTCACCGGCAGAGAAGGCAAACTGACCCAGATTGTTGTAAATAATTCCTAATGCATACGAATCATTCAGTTTCTCTCCTAAGGCTTCCGCTTTTTTATTATATGTTAATGATTTATCCAAATCATTCAGTTTAAGGTACTGTCCGGCAAGATTTGTAAGAGTGATGATTTCATATTGTTGTATCCTGAAATTTTGGAAAACCGTTAATGCCATCTCGTTATATTCTACAGAACGCTGATGATCACCTGTATCTGCAAAAATACCCGCCATATTTGTATGGCACATTGCAAGATTAATTTCATCACCAATACTTTCAAAAAATGCTGCGCTCTCCATAAAGACTTCGAACGCTTTCTGATGTTTCTTTTGCCTGAGTAAAGAAACCCCAATTCGATTATTTGCAGAAGCTGATTTTTTTAATTGCCCTGCAACTTCAAAGTAATTTCTTGCCTGATTGAACGCCTCTTCAGCTAATTCAAAAAATCCTCCCAAAAAATACAGCCTCCCCTTTCCGTCCCACACTAAACCAAGAATAGAATCAGATTCAGCAGACTTAAGAGCTATTTTAAGATAATCAAGGGCAGTTTCTTCATCTTCAGAAGATATCAACTGAGATAAACCGACCATTACAAGCGCAATTGAATCAGACTTTGCAATTCTTTCAATACCTTTCGAATTGTTCACCAGATCGATATTTTTTGCACAAAGGCTACTTGCTTGACTTTGAGTCAGAGTAATAGTAACAATAATATATATTGCAAAATGAATCACTCTTTCCTGCCTCTTTACAGATTTGAGTGAAAAAATTGATTTTTAAAAGTGAACTAAACACTATTCAAGACCAAAGATGCCAAAGACCTTAACTGCCTGTAGCTTTACTAACCAACTGTTATGTTACATTTACCTTTATGATTTTTCCAAAAAAAATCAATTCTGTTTGATGCATGCCGGTTTGACAGATATACCTCTATCATTAGATAAACAATACTCCAAATACTTTTCATTGCATCATGTTTCAAGAAACCCTGATATCTCTGATGCATGTTGTATCTTACTTTTAAAATCATAAAACAGGAGTAGGCTCGCCATACCCCCGAACTTCAAAAATTGTACCTGTTTCACAAATTACGACCCTGTCGCGACTGTAACCAAGATGTGAATTATAAAGCCGAAATCTGCCTGAATGTACACGGAATACAGATCGCTCATCCGGCTCATCGTAAATCATCACTTCATCAGGATTGATATGCCCGCCATCCACCAAAATTGCACCAACAGCTTGTGCAATCATATCTTTTTCCTGTTGGTCTAATTCACCAAAGCTGCGTCCCCGTGTCATCATTTGCACCATGGGCCCCGCCTGTGGATGATTCAGGTAACCTTCGGCTTCAAGATCCATGTATTCCATTGAAATAGCTGTAATGACTGCATGTTGCTTGATGGCCCGCTGCTCAGATGCGTTTAAATCATTTAAGCTTCTGCCAAATAACATTCCTGAAATGTGCCTTTTAATCACCGGATGCTCCATAACCGGAACCATTGATCTTGTGCCAATATCCCCGGAAACAACTTCAATGACTACTGTTTCATTACGATTTCTCTGCATAGTAGCAACTGAATTATTGGTCCTGATTACTGTATTAAACGAATAGCTAACCGGTTCAGCAATCTCAAAACGCATGGACCCGGTCAACAAATCTAACTCCAATTCACGGGAACTCCATCTGCCGTCGTCAGCTATTGGCCGCAAATCACTGCAATAGAGTCCTCCTTTTCTAAAGCTTGCCTCCGACATTTCGTTCAAGAGCAAACGGCTGCTCCGTTCTTGTGTGCCATCCTCTAAAAACAGCACTACACTTGATCCGGAAGACGTTTGAATAGTTGAACCAGGCTGAATGGCAGTCCCCAGTGAAGCGGGTTTGTGACTGCCATTCATATCAACTATAGTAACAGTTCCGGTAAATGAGCCAAGTCGTGCCATGTGCCCTGCGCTTTGGTCCGGATCGCAAGACTCACCCGGATTTTGTGCAAGTAGCAATACATTATTTAATCCAAACAGCAGAATTAAAAGAAATAGTTTGATAGGAATATTAAAAGTTTGCATAAATAAACCTCATAGTGATTTAATTTTGGTTAACAGCAAACTCTCTTTAATTGAGATTTACCGGTTATAAAATAACAAGTAAAAGCCTCTCTGATGTTTGCACCATTAAATCATATCCAATGGTGTATATAAAAAGATATGCAAGTTTTTGATTTTGAACTCAAAATTCCGCTTTTCACGGATATTGTAAAAAGGATGCCCATGAAAGACTGGCTGTCAACATAAAAGTCCCGATTTTATCATTTCCCCTTATCACAAAACCTTCTGTCGGGTACTTTTACCAGGTTTATGTCATCAGTAAAATTGCAGATACCCGGTGATACTACTAACTAAAAGTAACTCTCTAAACACAAAAAACTTTGTTAAGTACAATCATCAAAACAGTTAAACCTGAATTGGAATCAGTTCACAGCAAGAAAAAAAGTGAGTCCCGTATTCATCAAAAAAAAGGCTGCCGTGTTTCCATGGCAGCCTTTCGAAAAAATTGCGCTTTAAGATGATTTTACTGAATCGTCATTTCAACTCTTCTGTTCAGCCTTCTGGCTTCTTCAGTAGTATTTGGAACAAGAGGATTCAATTCACCCCGGCCTGCAGTTGTTATCCTGTTGGCATCGATTCCGGACTCGACAAGAAATCTCTTAACAGATGCGGCTCTTCTTTCAGAGAGTCCCTGGTTGTAGCTTTCAGAACCGATATCACATGTGTGTCCTTCAACATGAAGGGTTTTTTCCGAATGTCTTGCAAGAGCCCTTACCACTTTGGCGAGAGTTGGTTTTGCAGCTTCACGTATAACGGATGAGTCGAAAGCAAAGAGAATATCACTGTCAATCGTGAGGTCTACACGGTCCATATCAGCAACAAGCTGCTCAAGATTGTTAAGCCTTCTTTCAAATTCATCCATTCTTTCTTGAAGTGCACGGATATGCCGCTCATTTTCATCGATTCGTGCGGTGTTGTCATGAACTCTTTCATCAATATTGCTAACCCTGTCTTCAAGTGCACTGAAACGCCTAGTATCTAATCCAGGTGTATAAGTATGCCAGTCAGCATCCCGGTCACTACTTCCGAATTTGATTTGAAGACCGGCAGTTAAAGAACTCCAGCTATCGGACGTTCTTTTGAAATTGTCAATTTCCCTATCAGGCCTTGTTCTGTGACCGTCGATCAGATCAGAGTTTGCCACGTTAAAATCATATTGTGCGAATAAATCTAAACGCCTTCCAAGATTCACGCGTACACCTGCTCCTAATACCCCAAACAAATCAATATTCGAATGATCCTCTCCTCTGTATTCTTCGGAGTGGTTCAATTGCGGGTTGCCCATACTTGTTTCAACATCATTATATATTAATCCAAGGCCAACATTTGCATACAGATTAATCGTTTCTGAAGTAGATCCGAGCATTCTGAGGAGATTGATATGCGAGCTTACAGATGATTTTATATAGCTGTTAGTGAAATGCCTGTCATACCAGTTGCCTTCATTATTTATTCCATCTTCGTCCGAAGAAGTAAATTCCCCGAATTGAAAATTGGTTTGAATTGCAAACGTGGGATTTGCTGCATATCGCAGATTGAAGCCGAATGTTGGATCGTATTCAGTTCCAATGTTCATGTGCCCAATCGTGATCCCCCCAAACAACCCAATGCTCAATCTGTTGGGCTCTTCATTATCCTGAGCTTCAACAGGGGAAACAATCACCAGAGATGCAACAAGTGCAGCGATAAGTAATGTATAAAAGGTCTTCATATTCATTATGGGTTTTTTGTTAGTATTTGACAACCTTTTGATTCGGATATTATATGACGGCCATGGGTTAATTGTTCCCTATTTGATCATCTTTCTCTTACATTTCAACAGGCTGTATTGTCTTGCTTAAGTGTACTAACTTACTTGTATCAATCAGGTACACAATATTACGAAATATTCACAATTTACGGAATTATTCAATTAATATCCTTTTAACACTTTACTCTAAGCTGTTACAAGATTCAGGAGTACTTTACACTCTTCAAATTACAGAATATTAACAATGATGTAAATAATTTATTTTTGGTAACATCCAAATCTTCAAAATAATTTCCGAAAAATAAAATCGCCACTAAAATTTAATTATTATAAAAATGAAACATCGCTCATGGGCTGAACCCTATAAGATAAAAATGGTGGAACCGGTCCGTATAACATCAAGATTTGAACGGGAAAAAGCCATTGAAGATGCCGGTTACAATACTTTCCTCTTGAAATCAGCTGATGTCTATATCGACCTGCTTACCGACAGCGGTACCTCTGCAATGAGCGACCGCCAATGGGCAGGTCTGATGCTTGGCGATGAATCGTATGCCGGCAGCAAGAATTTCTACCATCTGGAAGAAGCTGTTCAAAAATATTATGGATACAAACATCTGGTCCCAACTCACCAGGGTCGCGCGGCAGAGCACATCATTTCTCAATTATTAATAAAAAAAGGGGATATCATTCCCGGGAATATGTATTTCACTACAACAAAATTGCACCAGGAGCTGGCTGGTGGCACTTTTGTGGATGTAATTATCGATGAAGCCCACGACCCTGAAAACGAACATCCATTTAAAGCAAATGTAGATCTCAATAAGCTCGAAAACCTGATTAAGAAGTATGGCGCTGAACGGATCCCATATGTATCTATCGCAACAACTGTAAACATGGCCGGGGGTCAGCCGATTTCTCTTGAAAATCTGCATGAAGTGCGGTCACTCACACAAAAATACGGGATTAAGATAATTCATGACATGACCCGTGTCGCCGAAAACGCATATATCATAAAGGAAAGAGAACCGGGATATGCTGACAGGGAAGTATCTGAAATCGTACGTGAAATCTGCAATTTAACAGACGGCGCAACGATGAGTGCCAAAAAGGATGCACTCGTTAATATTGGCGGCTTTCTCGCTGTTAACGATGATGAGCTATTCGACCGTGCCCGTAACATGGTTGTGATCTATGAAGGGCTGCACACCTATGGCGGCATGGCCGGACGCGACATGGAAGCCCTGGCAATCGGTATAGGCGAATCTGTTGATTATAACCACATTAAAGCACGGGTAGGCCAGGTATATTATCTCGGTGAGAAAATCATAAACATGGGAATTCCTATTGTAAAACCCATAGGAACCCATGGCGTATTCCTGAATGCCAAAAAAATGCTTTCACATCTTTCTAAAGATAAACTGCCAGCCCAGGCGCTTGCCGCCGCATTATATCTTGACTCCGGAGTCCGGGCTATGGAACGCGGTGTGGTTTCAGCCGGCCGAAATCCGGAAAACGGTGACCATAATTATCCTGAACTTGAATTAGTACGCCTAACAGTTCCGCGCAGGGTTTATACCCAGGCCCACATGGATGTTGTAGCAGAATCGGTTGAGGTTGTTTATGAAGAGCGAAATAAAATAACCGGGCTAAAATTTGTTTACGAACCCCGATACCTCAGGTTTTTTCAATCAAGGTTTGAGATTTTGTAATCACAAAGAAAATCTATTTCTGATTGAAAATCTGATCAATGAAAACAATATCATCAAGTTTATTAGCCAATTGCTGAGTGGCAAACTCAATTTCAATGATTGCCCTGGCATATATGTAATAGATTCCTTCATCTGAATGATCTGTCTCAATGTCAATTTCAACTCCTGATAAATCCATTTCACGAACCGCATTTCGAAGTTTAATAATAAAGGCAGGCGTTTCATATCCTGAAGCATCAGGAGTATCGGTAAGGATACGCCTTGTTTGTTCCGCGAGCCTGTCTATTTCAAAACGCACATTATTCACAGCCGTTTCCTGTGCAAATGCTGCTGCGTAGGTTGAATCGTATGATGATGCCATGGAATAACCATAAAATGCAAGGCTGTCAACAGATGAATGGACTGCTGACTGAAACCAGGCCGGTACAGGGCTTACGATCTCTTCAGCAACAACTGGTACAGCTTCTTCAATCAAAGGCTCAGACGGTGAGCATGAGGCAAGAATAATTATTAGAGACAGGAATCCCGACAGGTTTTTCATTTGATTTATTGAAGCTTGAAGTGGCCAATCGAACCGCTTTCTGTTCGGACTTTCAGGTCAATCGGTGTCTTGTTTTTTAAGGATGTTGTAATTTCATTTTCAATCACCATTAAATCATCGGCTTCTTTGCCGTTTACCTCAAGCAATTCTGAACCTTCTTTGATCCCCCTGTTCCATGCTTGTGAGTAAGATTGAACCCTGAAGAAATAAATATTAAACTTCAGTGGATTTTCAGGAGTAGCCAGGCCTCTCAGTGTAAAACCAAGTTCTTCAAAATCTTTCTGTTCAATACCCCGTTCCCTTCCATTTTCAGGAATTTCATCAAAATATTGCAATTCATCTTCGCTGTCGAATTGTTCAATAATTGGAGCCTCTGCAATAGTGACTTCCCTTTCTTTAAGCGTAAGCGGTTGCAAGAACGTCTGGCCCCGTCGCCAGATTTTGAGTTCTATTACATCACCCGGACGAAACATGGCAACTTTTTCCTGTAAAGAATTTGATTCATTAACCCTGTCACCGTTTATTGCAAGTATTACATCATCAGGGCGTAAATCTGCTTCTGATGCGGCACTGTTTCTTCCGATGCCATTGATCAACACCCCTTCGATACGGTCAAGATTAATCCGGCGTGCGGTTCTGTCATCAACGGTTTGGATTCCAACGCCCATCATGCCACGTTTAACTTCACCATATTCAATTATATCACTTGCCACTTTTAACGCGAGATTACTCGGAACAGCAAAACCATAACCCTGGTATGTACCACTTTGTGTAGCTATTGCAGTATTTATACCAATCAATTCACCACTTGTGTTCACGAGTGCCCCGCCACTGTTACCGCGATTGATGGCAGCATCCGTCTGTATAAAGCTTTCAATTCGGTATTCGTCATTAATAATCTGAACATCCCGGCTTAATGCACCAACTATTCCTGCTGTAACTGTTGATCTGAGCCGGAATGGATTTCCAATCGCAAGCACCCACTCTCCCACTTCAACCCTGTCGGAATTACCAATAATTGCAGGCTGCAGACCGGTAACGTCTATTTTAAGAACAGCAAGATCCGTACTCGGATCTCTGCCCACAACTCGTGCATCAAATGTTCGCTTATCATCGAGAGTTACTGAAATTCCATCGCGAAGGGCGTCTTCAATAACATGATTATTTGTAAGTATATATCCGTCTGATGTAATAATAACACCAGAACCTACCGTACGGGCGCGTGGCGGCATAAAACGGTCCCAAAACCCATTTTCATCTTCACCGCCCCCACCATTTCTCATTTCCCTGCTTCTGTTTGAAATCACAGTTTCAATATATACAACCGTGGGAGTAACATTTTTTGCTGCATTTCTGAATACAAACCTGTCATCAATTTTTTCAAGGTCTTCATTACTCCAGAAAGGCATATCACTACGGTTTACTTCTGTAATTCGCACTTCAGCCATGTCAAAAGAAAATGACCCTTGCCTAAAAAGCATGAGTATCATCCCAAACATGATACCGATGAGCAAAAGCAGAATTCCTGAAAGTATTTTATCTCGAATTTTCATATCAGTGATTTAAAATCTGGTCAAAAATGCTATCTGAAGACCGCGGTTTTACGCTGCCAACGTGATAACGAATATATCTGTCTAAATATTCAATTAGCTCGCTTAGTTCACTTTTTGATAAATTATTTTCAAATATTGAAGATTTATTTTTGAGTAAAATAGCTTTCAGAAATATAAGTTGACCTTCTGAGAGTAATAACGAATGTGCCCCCTCAGCTGTGTTGGTTAACGTACCTGATTCGATATTCATATAGCCACGTGCAGGTAATTTTGTTTCAATCTGTTCATTTACCTGCAGGCCTATACCGATGTAATGAATGATCCTGGTTTGAATGTATGGAAAATATTTTCTAGAAACATCCGGCCTTCCATTTATCCACTCCAACAGTTTTACAAGGAAATCGAACAGGGATTCATTGACTTCATTTTCGTGTATTACCTGATTTACAAGCTCCATGGTAGTAACTGTAATCGCCATTTTTTCCACATCATGCCTCAATGCATCCAGTTTAACAAGAAATGAAACATCAGAAAGAGTTTGAATCGAACGCGTGGATTTATAATAAAAAACCGATTCAAGAACCTGTCCCGGCACTAAAAAGGATGCAAATTTACTTTTCGGTCGTTTTGCACCTTTTGCAATCACAGAAACAAGCCCGTTATTGCGGGTAAACAAAGAAGCGATCAGGCTCGATTCACTGTAATCAATTGTTCTCAATACTATGGCATCTGTTTTTATAATCATATAAAGCTTTTACGAAACCCGATGTATCAGCTGAATGGATGCAGATGAACAGGAAAAAAAATCAATCATGCATCATTTTTTTATCTTCAAGCCATTGTACCATCGAAGGAAGGAACGTAAGAGCTATGAAGAGGGTCATTCCGATACCAACTACCGCCATGATTCCGATTGACTGAAGCCCGGGATGAGTCGTAAAAAGAAGCCCTGAAAAACCCATCATTGTAGTAAAAGAGCCTATAGTGATATGCTGCCCGGTACTCGAGAGAACCTCCCACATATTTTTCCTCCCCTCGTCCCTGAAACGGTGGGCAAGGTGAACTCCATTATCGCAACCAATACCTAAAACTGCCGGCAATACAACAAGATTATAGAAATTGAATTTCAGTCCGAATATCAACATAATACCAAAAAGCCAAAGCAGTCCGATGATTAATGGAATCAATGCAATTAACGACCACCTGAGATTTCCAAAGGAAATAAGAATAAAGAAAAATACTATGATGAAAGTAGCAACAACCATGTAGGGGCTTTCCTCACGCATGAGTTCCAGCATGGACGCCGCCACAATCGATGTACTTGCAGCATGATATATTTTACCGTTATTGAGCTGTATTTCTGAAATTTCTTCCTTAAAGGCAATGGAACGTAATCCATCAGACAAGCTTGTGTTCGGATAAACAATTACGAACCGTCCGATTTCGCCATCCCGGGTGGTAAACCGGTTTTTGAGGAAGTCGGGTATTAATTCTTCATCCAACGGTTCGGTTGTCTGGGAACCTCTTCTTAGAATATCCAGTGTTTCATTTTCCTGGTTAACAATAAATGTGTTTTGCAGTAGCCGTCTGACTTCACCTATATATTGCAGCTTTTCATTTGCCAGTTCCCGGTTTGGCGGAAATCGTTCCTGGAGAGCTTCAACGTCCAGAATCATTGTCTCCGGGTTGCTTCGTTTTCTTTCCCTTAAAATCTCGAGGATTTCGAAAACATCTTCGTCATTATCGGCAATTATATATGCCGGGTTCCTCCTGCTGCTTTGATCCACACCACTCGTGAAATCCCTGAATTGTTCATATTCTTCGAAAACCGGCTCCAGTTTCCCGAAATTGTATTCAAACCGAAGGTTACCGGATAAACCAATAACTATTACAGAAACCAAAACACCGAATATGACAATAGTCCTAGAATAAGGAAACTTTTTTATTACCGGATTGATTTCCACTTTATCAGAGCGTTTTATAAGCAAAATCCAGTGCCATCGGTCGAATATCACCAACAGGGCAGGTAGTAAAAATAGCATACATGCAAGTGCCAGGATGATGCCTGTACCTGCTATAAATCCAAATTCAGAGAAACCTCTGAAATCGGCAAACATCAAAACATAAAGAGCAGAGGCAGTGGTAATTGCACTGACAAAAATAGCAGTACCGGTTCTCTGGTAAGCTTCGAGTACACTTCTTTGTACACTTTTTCCTGAAGAACGGAATTCGATATAGCGGGCGTAATAATGAATGCCATAATCAATTCCAAGCCCAAACAGAATCACAAAAAGTACAGATGTCATGGTGTTTAAAACACCAAGGTAGAAGTAAGTTATGCCGAAAGTCCACAGGAGACTCACCATAAGTGGAATCCCAATAACGAGTACCGGAACAGGTGTTCTGATTAGGTGCTGCCAAAACGAATGCCTTTGCTTACTGTGATCACCCCTTTTGTAATTAATGTACTTTTTTGAGCCAAAGTAAAACATTACCAACAGGATAACACTGCTGAAACCGAGTGCGAAACTGTTGAAAACGTCATTCATAATGGATTCAAACTCATTGAGGTGACGTTTCAAACGTCCACCGAAACGTACTTCCATTTCCGGGTGAAAAGAAGCTGGATCCAATGAAGCGATTAACCCTTCATAAGCTTCAAACATGTCCTCAAGGTACCGAATATCACTTTGTGGGCCGGTAGGATACAGGGTTAGAATGACAAGGGTGCTGTCGTCACTTGCAGGATACTCTGCCGGGATTAAATCATCATAGGCTTCCTGGAAACGGTCGATATTGGGATCATCTGTAACTTCATCAAAATCGTCATCAAAATCATCAAGAAAATCCACAAAAAAGGGATTGGCTTCCTGGCGGGCGATTTCTATTTCATCTTCTAAAAATTCTATAATCTCTTCAAGCTCGCTTACTGTTGCCAGGTAAAGTGCGTTGTCTTTCAGAACATCTGTATCCCGGCGAAATTCTGCCCTGTTAAAAAAATTGAAATCACGCCTGGGATAATAAAGCTCGAGGCTTCGTTCTGCTAATAATTCGGCAAATGCAACATTAGCTTCGAAGTCGGGCGATTTAATCGCCACTCTCATTTCCGTCTCACCTCCCGAAACCTCCTGGAGCTGGTTCAATGCCATCACATTAGGATGAGTTTTTGGCAACAGGTTGGCTATATCGGTATCAACACTCAGTTTTATGGCGTAATTGCCTGCAAACAGCGCTGTTACCAATGCAATAACAACAACCCAAAACGGATAACGGATATTAAACTCAACAATCGGCTGTAATAATCGAATAATTTGATGCATTATGAATCTTGGTATTTAACCGGATAAATCATGAAAAATAAGCAAATTCCCTTAAAGATTAGTTCGCTATAATGAATTATTACAGTTGAATGTTCATGCTGCATAAATTTTCCGTTGAAATTCCAACCGCTGATTTTATTTGAATGGGCATCAGCCTGAAGTTTACTTCTTTATTAGTCAGTTTTTTGAAATTATGATAATTTAACACTTACACTCATTGATTGATTAACCAACGTAGTAATCCCGGTTTAATTGATTGAAACCGGATTAATGTTAACTTTTTTAATGACGGGATATTATTACCATTTAATCACATTTAAAATACAAAACATGTAATGAATACTGAACAAACAAAGCGAGGCATAAAAGTGATTGGCATCATTCTGTTGATCTATGCCGTTTTAGTTGCAACTCATGAAGGGGAGTTTTGGCCGTTCAGTATCTACCCGATGTTTTCGCAGGCAGGTAATCCGTGGACCCGCGCGATGGTTATCGATGTAACCGATGTACCAGACGAAATAATGTGGCAGCTTCAGAATCCAGATCAAAAAACCGGCCCTCCGGTTTCTATGCGCGAAATAGGCGTTGACCAAATCGACTATTCCAACTTTATCTCTAAAACCGAAGACTGGACCGGCTCACGCAGGGATGCAGTCAGATTGATGTTTGGCCCTGATAATATCGGGAACAGCCGATGGATGGCAGCCAAAGTACACGGAAAAATGATTGGCAGCGATTCGGTGGCCGTCACCATCCAGCCGTTTCTTCTGGTCACGGCTGATTCGGTGTACATGAATCCGCTGCTTGATGAATCTCATTATTTCAGGGGTGGACATTAGTGAAGTGGACAGATAACATCGGCAGGGGGCTATTTGAACCGGAACGTGAAACCAGCTCCGGTGAACTCTGGTTTTTCAAATTCTTCGAACTCTTTGTGGCTGTTTACACCATCCTTTTTGTCTGGGAATGGGGATGGTACACCCAGCTTCGCAATGTGGAAGTGGTGCTTCCGCTCGGCCTGGCGAACTACATCGATGTATCTCTGTTTTTTGACCATAACCTTGCCTTGTTCAATGCAGCACTCATAACCATTCTTGTAATTCTCTGTTTTTTTAGACTCGGCCCGAAATGGCTTTATATGGTAGTGTTGATTCTGTTTCACCTGCAATATGTGATCCGTTTTTCTCAGGGTGAGATCCCCCACAGCCAGAACCTGATCGGGATGTCGGTATTTTGTTTTGCCATCGGTGCATGGTTTTTCCCCGGTGCTAAACAAATACCGCGGTTTGTAATGGGCTCCATCATTTTTTTTATTGGCCTTGGATATACTTCAGCGTTTTTTGCCAAATTGATCGGCACAGGTTTCAACTGGTACGACGGCCGGCATCTCTGGCTTTGGATCAGTGAGAAAAGCATTGATATTCTCTCCCGTGAAGGCTTTTATCATCCTAACTTGCTGCAGCAAATGGCATTAAACAGTACGGCTGTTGCATCTGTCATTCTTTTGATCGGATGGTTTACCGAATTTATCGGTTTTACCCTGTGGTGGAAAAAAATCCGTCCTTACACCACCACCCTTCTCATCGGCATGCATTTCGGAATCACACTCACCATGAACATCCGCTTTGATGCGTTTGTGATACAGCTCATCCTTGTAGGATATCCCTGGTATAAACTTGTAGACCACTACCTTACTACCATGCCGGATTCGGTGAGGAGGTGGGTGTAAGCACGGGATGAAATAATAACCCGCCAAGTGAACTTTGTCCGCCTGCCGAACGTCCGTAAATCCCGACTTTGCTATTGCTATACCAAGAATACCTTTCTGCCACAGCCTGGTGCCATAGAATCCTGTCCGGTGGCCATGAAATAGAATTGAAGTTGTAATAATTACCCTCCGAACCATCACTGCTGATCCTGAATCACGTATCTCGTCCATGCACGAACCCGTATTGTCATCTGACGAGTTTTTCGAATTACACATCTGTCACTGGTAGTGTCGGTGATCATCACTTTGGAGACTCCTGAGATGAGCCCGGTTTGATGATATCAAATCGAGAGATAACTTGTGAAAGTGTTAATGATGCAAGAATAAATACAATAAGAAAAGCGACTGAAACCACAACAACTTCGTGCAGCATTAGGTCAGACCCGGTGAGGTAAAGCTCTTTAGAACTGACATAACTCAGGAAGGAAAAGAGAATCAGTAACACCCCGGAGAGCACCCAGACAGACCGTTTTTTCGATTTTTCACCTTTTTTGCCTGTGATGCGGCGATATAACCGGAGATTGGAATCGTAAATTTCTGTCCAATTCAAAAACACGGCATATACCAGGAAATTGGGTAGAAATGCGATATTTAACATCATCATGGTAGAGAAATGAAATAGTACCGCCAGGCATAAAAACCACTTAAACCATTTTCCACTCAACACAGCAACCATGAAACCAACTTCAAACAAAACTGTGGCCCAATCGAGCAGTTCCCAAAATACGATATTATCAAAATTCACAAACCAGGCGGCTAGCAGTGCATCTCGTTCCCTCACAAAAAACTGGTTGAACATATGCCCCTGGGCAGCCTGTGTTGCAGGATCTAACCAGCCGCCCAGGATTTTGGGAAATCCTGCCGTAAACATCATAAAACCGATCAAAAGGGCGAGCAGTGACAGTGGCCAGCTATGTACTTCGTGTGAAAATCCTTTCCGTGTGGAATCAACAGAAAAAGCAGCACCCCAATTGCTAAAAGCCATCACTATCGGAACCACCGCAATCAAAATTTCATGGTTCACTTTACCAATGCTAAAAATAAGCCCCTGAAGAAGTAAAATCGATATACCCGCAATTACTGAAGCCAGTTTTGTGTAATACCCGGCCAGCATTCCAGCGAGTGAGAAAAGGAGTACGGTATGCAAGATCTGAAAAACAGCATATGCCGGAAAACCGTGAAGAAGCATCATCGGTCCCGGAGGAGGGGCAAAGAAATCATCTGGCATTTCGGAAAGGAAGACAAAATGAGAGCTGCCTTGCCCCGGAATCAGAAAAAAGAGAATAAACAATGACGTGAAAATTCTCAGCAGCCCAAGTCCATCCGCAGTTACCGTAAATGATTTAAAAATCCAGTGGTCGAATCGTTTTTCACTATGTTTCATCGGCTCGCAAAACTGATAGTTGTTCGCTGCAATTCCTTCACCGAATCCCTCACGGCTCCCAAATCAGCAATAGAATAAAACTCCATCAAACTAACAACATCCATACTCACCAACTCACCACCAGCCATCAACGCAGCCTGCCTTTCAAGCCAACGTACGGTTTGCGGAGTGAATGATTCAATTCCGGCACTATCACTGAAATGGGTACGCATAAATCCCGGCACCTGCGAAAGTGGAATTTCGGGGAACAACTCACGGGGCTGTAGAATCATTGGCTCTTCAGAATCCACAGTAAACACTTCAAATCGTGTTTGTGCAATTTCAAATCCTCCCTCATAAACATAGACGTTTTTGAATCCGGGAAAAACAAAGGCCGGCCAGGGTTCGCTGTGGTAAAAACCAATAATACCTACAATCCCATACTGAATAGGCAACCATATCAACACGGCTATGAAAAATTTTTTAACGGTTTGTTTACTCATCTTTTAATGTAACATGCTGAACTCAAAGCAATGGTAATTCATTTTCGTTTGGACTCAGGCTAAATTATTATCTTCTTTTGGCAAATTGAAATCTTCCGTTGTATCAAACAAGTTCCTCTGATGAGAAAAGTACTTCATTACAAAACCAATTACCTCAACAAATCGGAGACCTTTATCGACCGGCTTGTGCGAAACCACCATGAATTTGAACCGGTAATCTTGTGCTGTCAAAAACTTGATTTTACGGATGATCTGAATATTCATGAACTCCCAAAATATGGTTTAGAGTCCGTGTTTAACCGGGCAGCTTTCCATCTGAATTTTTCTTTACCCTGGTTTAAAAAATTAATTCAACATGAAAAACCTGCTTTGATTCATGCCCATTTCGGGTACGATTCTTACAAACTACTATCCATTTCGCGGGAAACCGATATTCCGCTGATCACAAGTTTCTATGGTTCGGATGTATCCCGGCTGCCAACAGAATGGGGATGGAATTCACGGTATCGCAGGCTTGCAGAATTTGGTGCTGCTTTTATTGCGGCATCCGATTACATGAAATCACAACTGGTTCGGCTCGGTTTTCCGGAGAGAAAGATCCATGTTGTACGTTTCGGGCTGAATGTAGCTGAACTGGATTTTTTTGATGGGAACCGGGATACATCAGCAGTCATGATGGTTGGCCGCCTGGTTGAAAAAAAAGGGTTCGAATATGGAATTAAAGCCGCTTCAAAATTGATAAAAAAAGGCAGCCAAATCAGACTAAATATATATGGCGACGGCCCGTTAATGGAATCATTACAGGACCTTGTAATGCAGCTTGAAACAGAAGAGGCGATCTGGTTTCACGGTTTTCAGCCAATCGAAACAATCGTGCGGGCACATCACCAGCACACCCTACTGCTGGCGCCAAGTGTTACGGCAACAGACGGGGACATGGAGGGTTTGCCCAACACCATACTCGAAGCGATGGCAAAGGGAACCCTTATTGTAGCGAGCCGGCATGCTGCCATCCCTGAGGCTGTAATTCACGGTAGTACCGGTTTTCTAACGGATGAGAAGGATGTTGATGGTATCGCAAAAACCTTAGAATCAGTACTGGACAAACGATCCGATATGGACAGCATCAGGAAACAGGCCAGGAAAACGATTGAAAGAGATTACAACATTCAGAAAATGGTAGCAGATGTAGAGAATATATACAAAACAACGCTCCCGGGAAGTTAGGAAACGATCTTAGATGAGAGAAACCTGAGCATCAGCCAATCTTTGAATTGCCGCCAGTCTTTGCGAGTGATTACCCTTAATGTGGTTCCTGTAATAGAAAACAGGATGAGGTACACGATCAATGAATAGATCAAACCAATCAGCACACTCTCTTCTGCAATAAAAAAGTAACGGCTGTACCATACCGGCAATGCCGTGATACCTGCAATGGTAATCAACTTCAGATAAAAAGGAAACGGCAGTACCTTGCTCACCGGCAGCTCCATATGCCCGCTGATACGCCGCAACGTGATCCACCAATTATAGAAATTTGCAATAAACGTACCCGCTGCCGTTCCGATAATACCATACATCAATGTGAGCGGAATACTCAGGATGATATTGGCAGCGACGAGGTTCAGACTCAGATAAAAAACGCCTTTGGTATCCCCATAGGCCTGAAGAATACTGCCATAATTGGTGATTCTGAGCAACACGATAAGGTTATATATCATAAATGGCGCTACTGAATTCCGGTAGTCTGTATCTTCGGTTTCGGCAACAAGCGCGATCAAATCGGATGCTATGATGATCGAAGCAATAGTAAGCGGAACCACAAGAAGGCTCACTTTTTGAATTCCCTTGTACCAAAGCTGAACCAGTTCCTCTCTTTTGCCTTCCAGTTGATAGGCCACATACCGGCTTATCAGCACTGATCCCACAGCGAATGGTATCACCCTGATTATTGGTACCTCCTGTGCGCCAACTGTGTATTCGGCATAAGCTGTTGCCGGCAGTAGTACAGAAACAACAAACTTATCGGTATACCGGTTAATTTTGTTCACAAGCGAGGACAACCCAAGAGGAATGGCAAAGTTGAATTGTTGCCTGAGGGTAATTTTTGAATCGGATAATTTACCCTCCGGCAATACCAGTTTCATCCAAATTAAAGAGCCTATAAGCCGAATAACCGCATAGGCAAGCATTCCGTATATGGCGATTTCAAGGTCATAACCGAGCGCTAGCGGACCGACCAAAAAAACAACTATCATAAGGCTGGTAGCCATCTCATACCAGGCCGATTCTTTCTGCCGGTCAATAGCTAATAAAATATTAGAAACCGGCCAAGTTGGGATCTCCAGCAATGCAATAAGTGCCATCACCGGCAAAAGGTGCTGTACTGTGGTAATACTCTGAGCATCCCACTCCGGCAGAAGTGAAGGAACAAGTGCTGAAATAAAAAGGATAAAAGCCGCCGCTACAAGGGCGGTTGCCAGAAGTACAAAAGTGGTTTGAAGAACGAATCCCTTCCTGGCAGAACCCGCCACTCTCTCGAAGAAATAGAAAACACTGTCAGGGAATCCAAGAGTAGCAAGATTGCGCGCCACTTCATGAATCATAAGCAGGTAGCCGATAATCGCAAAATCTGTTTTAGAGAGAATGCGTATTATGGCAATAACGATGGCAAGATCAATAACCGTGGTAACAATTCGTGCAAAAACAACAACTCCCGCCTTACCGGTAAGATTTCGGGATTTATCAGGCATCGGTTGTCAGATCATCAAATATGGCTGCCAGCTTGCGGGTGGTATATTCTGATTCATATATACCCCGGTCTGGGATATCTTTTTCAACTGATAAAAGACTAGGCTCATTATTCTTTTTTGCCATAGCATAAGAGATCAGTATTTCAGCAATTTCAGCAGTATTTTCAGGATGAACCTGAATACCGGCTTTGCTTCTCATGATAATTTCACCAACCTCCGGATTCGATACAATACTAAAAATGGAAACTTCAACAGATAAATAATCCCATAATTTAGCAGGAATAACATCTTCACGATCCGCATTTGTACTTAACAGTAAAATATCTGCACTTTTTAGAACCGGGACCATCTCTTCTGGTACAACAGGTTCATGAAAGATAAAAATATGATTTAGATCAGCTTTGTTAATATGATTAGCACATACGGGATCTGGTTTCCCAAAACTGTGGATCCGAATGTAATTTAATGCTTCCGGATATGTGGATTTCACTCTAATTAATGCGTCTGTTACTGGTTTTGCAGGACTTAGCCTTCGGAAACGCCCAAAGAAGATTATGTTTAATTTTTTGGGATCCGGTTTTACATTCCATTTCCTTTCAGGATTCGATCCAATAATGGTATTGTCGAATGAATTATAAATAGTTTCAGTTTTGCTGGTAATATCATGATAATATTGACAATATTTATTTCTGGTCATCTCTGAGGTAAATATAATCCGGTCGGCAGCTGTGATAATACGTTTTTCCACTTTCTTGTCCCATTTTGAGGAAAATGCAGACCTGGCCCTGAGGTTGATGTTTGATACTGTCCATGGATCGCGAAAATCCGCAACAAACGGTTTTTTCAGATCTCTGGCAATTTTCTCACCGAGCCATAAACCCGACCATGGATCTCCGGTAGCCCAAATAATATCCGGCTCCTTTTTTTTTATCACCGGATAAATTGAGTTGTATTTGGCCTTAAAAAGGTATATCCATGCATCCAGGGGTGTTTGTTTGTCAATCCAATTTATCATGTAGTCAGATAAGCTGTTTTTTTTAACGGATTTATCTGAATTTGATATTATTGAACCGGTACGATCAAACGGTGTATTTATCTCAACAATGGTGATTTTTTGGAGTAAATCTTTTTCTTTCCGGGTCAACATACTTCCGGGATTCCCAATAGTCAAAACAACTGGCTGGTATCCGAATTTCTGGAGGTGTATTGCAAATTTGAAAGGTCTTAATGCCCCTACCCTTCTTCTTGGTATAAAATAAGGGGCAACCATCAGCACCGTTTTCATAACATCTTTCAAAAAGAATTGAGTAAGGAATTACTGTGGCAAAGTATTATTAATCTTAATCAAAAGCAGGGATTTTTTTCTTCTGATTTAATTTTTGCCAGGTTCTTTCTGAAAAGTCTCTGAGGTATTTTTTTTGATGCATCCAGCCAAAATGAAGACAGTATGGGGTAACATACATATAGTCTCCCTTTCCAGGCATGTATGTAATCAATTTCAATAGTATTTTTTGAAGCCATTTAGATTTCAATCCTTTCAAATCATAAACAAACCGATCACTATATAACAAATAACTGATGTTATTAAAATTTTCATCATGAATGGTAAATGAGTCGATATAATCGAGTTGCGGGCTATGATAACCATTCAGCCATGGATATACCTGTAATTTCAATCTAGACATTGCCATCGAAAGACTCCATTCACAACTTTCATCATTTCTGCCAGATTCTTCTTTTCTACTTCTGAAGTGGGTGAAATTTTTATCCTCAAAAAATTTCTTTGCTTCCTCGCATACATTTTCTGCCAGTTTAGCATCAGAAATATAAATCATTCCTGCCTGTACACGGCTAAGATACGTTAGGTTAAATCTTTTTAAGGTACGTTGTCTTTTGAATAACAGAATATCAACAAGTACAGAAAGACCCTTCGATGATCCAAAAAACAAGTCTGCTTTTTGGTTACCAGTAATGGTGAAGCCATAACATGCAAATGAACACCAAAGAGCATCCGGATTCTTGCACCAGATAGTATCAGAATCAATGATAATGTTTCTTTCGAAAGGGAGAAATTGATGCAGATTATGTTTGAACCCGTTAATGGATTGATTTTCATGTGGGAGCAGGAATATGTAATCAAATTCTTTTTCAATGGCATTTTCCTCCAGTAGCATTTTATGCTCGTGAGAACAAAAAAGAACTACGCGCCGGCTTGCATCATACCTGCGAAGTGTTGTAACACTTGCAAGGGCATTCAGCAAGTATTTTTTATCACCATATGTAAAATATATATAACCTTCGGAAGCTAATTTTGCACCATTGAAATTGAAGTTCATTCAAGCAAATTAAGTTGTGGACCGAGCTGCACGTCGTCGTAAACTTTGTAATAAGGCATCAAAACCACGCTGACGTATTATACTTTGAAATTGTCTGTTATAGGATTCTGCAGTTGAAACATCATCAATGGTCATGTCGATGATCATCCATTCATTGCCTTTTCTTTCAAGATTATAATCTACCGGAGTTCTGACGTTTTCAAGTTCTGCTATGGTTTTAACGATTGCCTTATTACCATTCACAGTAATTTCTTCATAGGTAACATCGGCGCGGTAAATATCCAGCCTGTTCAGTGAGTTATCCCGAATAATAGTAGCAAATAATGATACAAATTCTTCCTGTTGCTCAGCAGAAATTTCATGATATGTATTTCCCAGGGCAAATTCAGCCATTGCCTGATAATCAATAATATCATTGATGATATCTTTTAGCTGGTCGCGTTGCTCCTGGGTATATTCGGTACCCGACGGCCCGAGAAGTTCTTTTATTTCATCGTCCCTATCCTGAAGCATTCTCCTGATTTCGTCGTATGCTGCCTGGGATGAAATGGAAGGTGCGAGCCAAAAGATGATGCAAATTATAAAAAATATTGGTTTTAACATATCAAATTAATTAATTGACAATTGTTGTATCGGTATGCCGCCTGCTTTATAAAGCGCCGCTACCTTTTTATTCAAATTGAATACATTTTGTTTCAATAGCAGACGAAGTTCGAGTTCTTTTTGTACGGAATCGAGCAGGTCTTCAACATCTCCAAACCCAATATCGTAGTTAAGTTGTTCATTTCGTACCCAATTACGTGCAGTGACAAGGGCTTCCTCTGTTTGCCGAACTTTGACTTCTGCTATAACGGCTTCTCTGTATTTATTATTTATTTCAAGAGTAATTCCATCGGTAACAGCTTTATGAAGATCATTTACACGCCGGTATTCTATTTCGGCACGGTCAACTGTATTTCTGATGCCTGAAAAATTTAAATTCTGGCGGATGCCAAATCCAACACCCCCGGATGCATAGTTGGTATTATTGATTATAAAAGGATTGCTTTGCCTGGGTCGGTTTGGGGTATTGGCATAACTACCTGTTATTCCAAGAAAGAATAACGGGTACTGTTGTGCCCTGGCTGCATCAAGACCGCTTCTGAGTGCGTCGATTCCCGATTCAACACCTCTGAGTTCAGGCCTCGCATTTATAGCCATTTGCAGGTAATAGTTAAAATCCTGCAACTGAAATGCAATCGGATCAAGAAAATTTTCCTCTGGAATGAATACCTGATTGGGACTTGCCTGAAGTGCATAGTTCCAGATTCTTCTCACAAAATCCATTCCCTCCCGAACTTCCACTTTTTGAACCTGGAATTCAGACTTAAATATCTCAAACTTAAATATGTCGGATTCTTTGATATCAGGATCTCCTTCATCGCGCATACGATACAATTCACGCTCAACCCTGTTAATTTCCCTGTCGGCTTCATCTAAAATTCTAGATATTTCAAGTGCAAGCAGGTAACTGTAATAGAGCTCATAAAGTTGCAGTTCTGCTTCAGCTTTTACCGCATCAAACTGAAATTCAGCAGCCCTGGCACCAGATCGTGCAGCGTCAACAGCACTCCGGATTGCGCCCCAGCTGTAAATCGGCTGAATTGCGCTCAGTTCTGCACGGGTAAAAATGGCCCAGTCTTCCCAGTCATTTTCAAGATTGGGATCGAGGTAGAATTGACCGGGTGGTAGATTTCTTGGGTCTTTACTTACAACACCCGGAATTACTCCATGCTGAGAACTGAATTCAACCCTTGGTAATATGCGCTGGGACTGCGCGGTATTCACCCGGTTCTGAGCCAAATCAACGGCTCTTTGTTCGTAAGCTACTTGGCCAGAAGTTTGTAAACCGCGTTCAATAAACTGAGACAGGTTTACCCGCAGAGTATCCTGAGCCATCACCGGAAAACTTATAAATAGTATACCTGAAAAAAATACCGGAAACAGGTGAAAAAGTCGTTTGTACATGTTATCAAACTGAGTTAATTGAAAGACTAAGCCACAAACGATTGAATTACCACTTTATTTAACAGAAAAGCCCCAACCTTGGCTGGGGCTTTGAAACCACTCAGAAACAGAGATTCTTTTGAACGGAAATCATTGAAAAAAAGCATCTTAAATATCGTCTGTGAACCTTCCCTATTTTCACGGTTAATTAACATTAATAAGTGCATATGATGACTTCTCCCAAAGGCAATGCTTAACTTATCGTTTAATTAATTAACATGAATAAATTGCATCCAAAATAACGCGGAGGGAGAGGGATTCGAACCCCCGGAGACTTGCGCCTCAACGGTTTTCAAGACCGCCGCATTCGACCACTCTGCCATCCCTCCAAAAAACTAAGTAAAAGAACATTCTCAACAATCGCTAATCCTTATGGTAATACTATCTGCAAAAATACGTGTAAAGTTAAATAATTCCTTTCATTTTTAAATACCTGTAACCGTCAACGCTTTTAAAAAACTGCTCTCTTTTATAAGCTTCTGACTTGGTCTGATGCTCCTCAGAATAAATTAATTTCCAGGGTTTATATGCTTTTGTACTTCGTACTTTCCCAGCATTGTGCCTTTTCAATCTTTTATTAAGCTCACTACAGTGACCATAATAATGAGATCCATTTTTTTCGCTTCGCAATATATAAGCGTAAAACAATCCTTTTTCAATTTATATCAAAAAACTAATTCGGAGACTTGCGCCTCAGCGGTTTTTCCCATAGGGATCCCTGCGGGGCAAGACCGCCGCATTCGACCACTCTGCCATCCCTCCAAAAAACTAAGTAAAAGAACATTCTCAACAATCGCTAATCCTTATGGTAATACTATCTGCAAAAATACGTGTAAAGTTAAATAATTCCTTTCATTTTTAAATACCTGTAACCGTCAACGCTTTTAAAAAACTGCTCTCTTTTATAGGCAGTCGACTTATTTCCAGGCACTGCAAATTAAACAGCATAAATAATAAGAATTAATTCTATGAGATAATAGTGTATTGATTTCAGAAACAATAACTCTTAATTCATTATCAATCCTCTAAAGCAGCAGCACCGGACACAATTTCTGAAATCTCTGTGGTTATAGCGCTTTGTCGTGCCTGGTTGTATTTAAGCCTTAACTCCTGTTCAAGTTCCTTGGCATTTTCAGTGGCATTATCCATTGCGGCCATCCTGGCACCTTGTTCTGAAGCATTTGATTCAAGGACTGCACGCCATAATTGCATATTTACATATACAGGTAAAATATCATCGAGAATAGTGTCTGCGTCAGGTTCAAAAATATAATCCGTTTCTATTTTTGCTGAATTCTGTCCCTTATCATCAAAAGCTTCTGTTTGAATAGGGAGTACTTCTTCTACTAACCTGTTTTGGGAGATTACTGTTTTGAATTCGTTAAATGCAATCAAAATTTTGTCGTAAGTACCATCAGCAAAATTGCCGGACGCCCAATCCATTATATCGGAACATTGAGTGTAATTCAGATCATCAAAAAAACCCGGATATGATTTAATTACCTGATATCTCCTCTTTTTAAAATATGCCTCAGCTTTTTTTCCGATTGCAATAAGGTGAAGATTTTCAGATTTCTTGGTTTCAGAATATTTATCCTCAATGGTATTCTCAACCACCCTGAAAAGGTTGTTGTTGAATCCGCCGCAAAGCCCTCTGTCTGAACCAACAATGATCATCAAAATTTTTGATACTTCATCCGGCTGCCTGAGAAGTATGTTTGAAACCTCTTCAACATTTACCAGTTTAGAGACAACCTCACGCAATTTTTTTGAATATGGCCTTGTTGCCGTCATCCGCTGTTGTGCCTTGCGTAGTTTGGCAGCGGCCACCATTTTCATGGCTTTTGTAATTTGCTGAGTATTTTTAATCGAGTTTATTCGATTACGTATGTCTCGTAGATTTGCCATTTCTTTAAGCTTCGGCTGCGGCTAATATTTGATCGATGGTGCTTTTCGCAGTTTCAACGAGTTCATCGCCGAAAGAATCATCAAGTACACCAGTTCTGGCCAGATTTTCCATCTTTTTAGCATATTTTACGGCTACTGTTTCAAGAAACATATTCTCAAACTCCCTGATTTTTTCAACCTGTAACCTTTCGAGCATACCAACATTGTTTATTTTTAGCAGGGCAATTTGTTTGTCTACCGAAAGTGGGTTGTATTCGCCCTGTTTCATAAGCTCTACAGTTCTTTCGCCACGTTTGAGCTGACGCTGGGTTGCCGCGTCAAGGTCAGAGCCGAATTTTGAGAATGCTTCAAGCTCTCTGTACTGGGCAAGGTCGAGTTTTAAAGTTCCGGAAAGTTTTTTCATGGCTTTTACCTGTGCAGAACCACCAACACGTGATACAGAAATTCCAACATCAATTGCAGGTCGTATACCGGAATTAAACAGGTCAGTGTCAAGAAATATCTGACCGTCTGTTATGGAGATAACATTAGTTGGAATATAGGCAGATACGTCACCCGCCTGGGTTTCAATGACCGGAAGGGCAGTTAGTGAACCACCGCCTTTTACTTTGGGAGCAAGTTGTTCGGGAATGTTATTCATCTGTTTTGCTACGTCATCATTCTCAATAATTTTGGCAGCTCTTTCCAAAAGCCTGCTGTGCAGATAGAACACATCACCGGGATAAGCCTCTCGTCCGGGTGGACGTCTCAATAAAAGTGAAAGCTCCCGATAGGCAACCGCCTGTTTCGATAAGTCATCATAAATTACCAGGGCATGGCGGCCGGTATCACGAAAATATTCCCCGATAGTTGCGCCTGCAAACGGTGCGATATACCTTACGGGTGCTGTGGAACTTGCAGGGGCTGATACAATAACAGTAAATTCGAGAGCACCGTTTTCTTTCAGGGTGTTAACTATGTTAGCAACAGTCGAACCCTTTTGACCAACTACCACATAAATACAGTAAACAGGCTTATCAGTATCCTGGGTAAATTTTTGATTGATAATCGTATCGAGAGCTACGGCAGTCTTTCCGGTTTGCCTGTCGCCGATGATAAGCTCACGCTGCCCGCGGCCTATCGGGATCAGTGCATCAATCGGTTTTATTCCTGTTTGAAGTGGTTCGCTCACAGGTTGCCGATAAATCACACCAGGTGCTTTTCTTTCGAGAGGAAGTTCAATGGTTTCCCCGGCTATTGAGCCTTTTCCGTCTAATGGCCTGCCAAGCGGGTCAATCACACGGCCAAGCAAGCCGTCGCCCACTTGTAATGACGCGATACTTTTTGTGCGTTTAACAGTATGGCCCTCTTCAACCACTTTCGTTGAACCGAATAGAACAATTCCAACATTATCTTCTTCAAGGTTCAGTACCATTCCAAGAACAGGTTTTCCTTCACTGTCGATTGAATCCGGCAGTTCAACAAGTTCGCCCGCCTGTACTTTCGACAATCCATATACCCGTGCAATTCCGTCTCCTACCTCGAGAACGGTTCCCACGTCATATACCTCAGCTTCACTACTAAATCCCGAAAGTTGTTTTCTTAAAATAGCTGAAACCTCGTCAGGTCTTACTTGACTCATGTTATATCCTTAAATTTTTATTCTACAGATGCTGAAGCAAACCGGTCCTTCAGCTGGTTTAATTTATGTTTTACAGTTCCATCTATAACGGTATCATCAATCCTTACAAGAATTCCGCCTAATAAATCTTCATTCACAGAAATATTGGCCTTAACTTTTTTCCCGGTAACCAGTTCAAGTTCCTTGACAAGATTGTCTAACTGCCTGTCTCCAAGCTCGGCGGCAGTAATCACATTTACTTCAATAATGCCATTATAAATGTTGTATATATCAATGAAATGTTTGCCAATATCTTCCAGTAAATTCAATCTGCCTTTATCAGATAAAATATTGAGAAGATTTACTGTGAGTGTGTTTATTTTTTTTTCAAAAATAGTTGCAAGTGCTGCACTTTTCTGATCTTTTTTTATTACAGGGCTTTTTAGAAAAAGCCTCAGATCATTAGAAGATCGCAACGTATTGATCATAAGCATCATATCATCATTTGCTTTTTCTAAATCATTTTGCTCTACTGCAGCTTCTAAAAAAGCATTTGCGTATCGCCTTGCCGCCTTTGCACTCATGATCAATTATTTTTTGATAGATCGTTGATGAAAGAATCAACCAGGTGTTTATTCTTTTTAGAATCCAGTTCTGACCGAATGATGATTCCTGAAGCCTTTATTGCCAAATCTGCTACTTCACTTCGAAGTTCGGTTAAGGCCCGTTTCTTCTCCTGTTCTATAGCAACTTTTGCATCCTCAAGAATTTTTGCCGCATCCTTTTTGACTTTATCAATTTTTTCAGACCTCAGATTTTCGGCATCTTCAAGGGCTTCCTTCCGGATTTTTTGAGCGGCAATCTCAGCCTCCTTTAATGCTTTTTCATTTTCCCGTGAGATTGCTTCGGCTTTAGCTAGTGCCTTCTCAGCTGATTCAAGTGAATCTTTAATCCTGTCTTCCCTTTCATTGAGCGCATTCATAATGGGGGGAACAAGGTACTTGTTCATCAGGTACAGAAATAGTAAGGTTGAAATGAGAACCCAAATTCCAAAGCCCGTATCAAACGAGAGCAAGGTTCCCCCACCCGCCATGAAATATTGCATGTTGTAACCTCTTTGTTATTGGCCTACACCAAGTGCAAGAAGCAGACAAACGATAGCGCCAATGAGAGCTACACCCTCGATAAATACAGCGGTAAGAAGCATGGCACCACGAATATCGCCGGCAGCTTCCGGTTGTCTTGCAATACTTTCAGTTGCACTTTTACCAATCATTCCGATTCCGATTCCGGCTCCGAGAGCAATAATTCCGGCTCCAAGTCCGGCTGCTAAAAAACCCATATTTATACCTGTTTTTTTTTTGTTTTATGTTGTGATTAAAGTTGTACGTCCTGTGCATGAGCTACTGACGTTTCATCATGTTCATGATGATGCTCTTCTGCAGCCATGCCTATAAACACTGCCGACAAAAGAGTAAATACATAAGCTTGTATAAGTGCTACCAAAGCCTTGAGAAAATAGAGGGCTGCCGTCAATAAAACCCAAAATATTCCTGAACCTACCCCAATAACAGCACCAAACAGATCAGTAAAAATAAAAATGAGTCCAAGAATACTTACAATCATTATTTTTCCTGATAACATGTTTGCAAAAAGACGAATGGCAAGTGCGAACGGTTTTGTAAATAACCCCAGGAATTCGACAGGTGTGAGTATAAAGCGCGACCACCCTGGCACTCCCGGGAACATAAATACATGCTCCCAGTGATCTCTGGAACCATTAACCTGGGTAAGTACAAATGTTATCATTGCAAGTGTGGCAGTAACGGTTAAGTTTGCAGTAGCCGCAGCTGCCCATGGCAATAAGCCAAACAGGTTCATAAAGGCAATTGCCATAAAAATGGTAAAAAGATAGGGTACAAATTTTTTGTACTTATCATGAGGGATAAACTCCCTGGCAATGTCATCACGTATAAAAACAAAAAGAACCTCAAAAATATTTTGCCAGGCACCGCGCGGCTCGGTTTTTGTTCCAATTCCCCGCTTATATCGCCTTGATGCCCACAACGTGATCAGGAATGTCAAAATAAATCCAAACCATACATAAATCAGGTGCGAACTTATTGACATATCCAGCGAAATCGGCGAGCCATCAACCTGAACCAAACCAGCTTCACTTTCCATGAACATCCCGGATTCAACCGCCTTTTTTGTACTTGTGAAAAAATACCATTCCCCGCCAGCCAGAAAAATCCTTGGTAAATAAAGTTTGTTGCCCAAAGGCAGCTCAAAATAGTCGTGGTTTGATACTTTGCCTACCACATCAATTACGCTCTCCTGCTCATTGTGTGCGTCTGCTGCTACAATAACGGGACTATTAATCAGTAGTAAAACCCAAACTACTGTAAGCCGACGCAATATTTGGATCATGTTTAATTAACCTTCGGTAGATTAGTTAGAGAATTTCCTATTTAGCAAAATCACTTCGTTTACAGAATGAAAAAGATAAGAAATAATGAAACTAACAGTAAAGCTAAATTCATCAAAATTTAATAACACCAATATCAGGGCATAAATCAAAAGAACTATCAGAAACCTTAGAAAAAGACTGATGTAATAAATATTTGTAAACTGTTTTGATGTGCTGTTTTTTGAAAAAAATGAGCTTGCCAGGTGCACAACAACCGCGAATAAACCCAGCATATATCCGGTAATCCAGGCAATTTTCTCATCCTCCGTTAAGAGAAATGCGATTGTTAAACTCAAAACCGCAAAACAGAAAATACTTATATAAAATATTTTGGCAGAAGGTGTTTTTTCGGAGATACCCATCAATCCATTTTACCCATATTCCTGATGACTTTCGAAAAAATCCCAAGCATCATTACTATACCGACACCTATTCCGGCCAGCAGAAGTATAGGTGACGTGTCAAAAAAAGAGTCGGCCCAATACCCGGCAAGAATAGGGACACTTAGTGCTACAGCTATTTCAGCCCCAAGCCCTATATACTCAAGGTATTTTTTATGAACCGGATCTTTGAACAAATGAGGTCAGTTTACTTCTTTTGCTGTTTTCTTTTTACTGTTTTCGGCGAATATTGTATCGGTCAGCCCATCAAGAACATCATTGCCGGCACCCATTTTGAAACTACCGTTTATTTGTGCACCTTCTTCAACCACAAGTAATTTTGTATGAATATCACCTCCAATATTTGCCGATTGACGCAAAATGAGCCTGTTTGATACTTTGATAGTTCCGTCAACATTACCTGATACATCAGCATCTACAGATATTAAATCGCCCTGAATGTGAGCTGATGATGCAATGATTATCTTTCCTTTGCACCTGGCTTCACCTTCAATTTTTCCTGAAATACGGATGTCGTTTTCACTTGTTATTGAACCTTTTATTTTGGTTCCCTCACTGATCATATTCAGGATGGGAGATTTTTGAGATGTATCATTCACGGTTGTCTGTTCCTTTTTATTTTTAAACATTTGATATGTTTTGTTTTAGTTTACATAAATTAATGGATTTTTGGGAACTCCGTTTTTCCAGATTTCAAGATGCAGATGCGAACCACTGCTTAATAAACCACGATCACCTACCACACCAAGAATGTCCCCTTTCAAAACAATATCGCCGGGCTCTTTATAGAGCCTTTCTGCGTGTTTATAAATACTTATAATTCCATCCGCATGCTGTACATAAATAACATTTCCATAATTAATTGTCCAGTTTGTATTTATAACAGTACCGTCCGCTATTGATCTGAACTGTGAATTTCTTTGTGCTGCAATATCAATGCCGTAATGGCCTACATTTGGTGTGAAGCGCTGTGATAAGGTTCCCTGAACAGGGAAATGTGATGGAAAGTCAGGATTGCGTTCGCCTGTATTTGCTGTCATGATTTCGTTACGCGTAAGCAGTTCGAACGTATTTACAGTTAGAGGTTCCCGGTAAACGGTGCGTAAGCCCGGAGAAATACCTGCATCATAATAATGATTTACCTGGAAAATCGTATCAGGTACATTCCGAACAAAATTTTTCAAATCATTTAGTTGAATTTCCCTTGCCAACAGTGAATCCTGAAGTGCCATCACCCGCTGGTTGATAGCTATAACTTCATCACGAAATTTATCATCAATCTGCTGGTAGTATATTGAGCTCAAAGGTGTGGCAAAAAAAATCAATACAGCAAGCAAAAGCGTAACTATTACAATTCCACCACCCAATACATATATATCCAGTGATTTTACAGTATACGTGCTTGCGGCATCCGGATCATTTTCATCCAGCACCACTACGGCTACCTCACCATCTTTCTTTGAAATAATTTTTTTTAGGAATTCCCACATCGCAAAAACCGGAATATATTTCAAAACGTTAAATACTGTGAATTTTGGAAAAATTTTTAACCGGTTCTTATATCATGAAACCGAGTAATTGGGCGCTTCTTTCGTGATTTGTACAGAGTGAGGATGACTCTCCCTGTAACTTGCGGCGGAAATTTGTACAAATTCCGCACGTTTGAGTTCCTCAATATTTTTGGCACCTACATAACCCATCGCCGCACGCAGCCCACCGGTCATTTGGTGCACAACTTCACCAAGGTATCCTTTATATGGAACCCGGCCCTCTATGCCTTCCGGTACAAGTTTAAGATCATCTTCAACATCCTGAAAATAACGGTCTTTTGAACCTTTGCTCATAGCGCCAAGGCTACCCATACCGCGGTATGATTTATATTTTCTTGCTTCGTAAATAATAGTTTCGCCTGGACTTTCATCCACTCCGGCAAACATTGAGCCCATCATCACTGCATCAGCCCCCCCCGCAATAGCCTTGGGAATATCACCCGTTTGCTTGATACCACCATCGGCAATCAAACCAATTTTTTTCTTTTTAGTATACTCTGCGATTTCCATTATTGCGGAGAGTTGAGGTACTCCCACACCGGTAACCACTCTTGTGGTACAGATGGAACCAGGACCAACTCCTACTTTCACAACATCTGCACCTGCCTCTGCAAGCGCCTCGGCAGCAGCCCTTGTGGCTATATTTCCACCCACAACATTCAGCTCTTTATAAGTCTTCTTGATTGTTTTAACCATTTCCAAAACCCCTTGCGAGTGTCCATGAGCCGTATCAATGGTAATAATATCCACGCCAGAATCCACAAGTGCATCAACCCGATCCATAGTATCAGGTGTTACACCAACAGCCGCACCAACCCGAAGCCTTCCCATATCATCTTTACAGGCATTCGGAAAATTCATCTTTTTTTCAATGTCTTTGAACGTGATCAGACCAACAAGCACTTTGTCTTTATTCACAATTGGCAGTTTCTCAACCTTGTACTGCTGCAGAATTTCTTCTGCTTCCTCGAGGCTGGTATTTTCTTTAGCGGTGATCAGGTTTTCGCTCGTCATTATGTTGCCAAGCTTTTTGTCTACATAATGTTCAAACCGAAGGTCGCGGTTTGTTACAATGCCTATGAGCCGGTTTCCATTTTCAACAATAGGTATTCCGCCGATTTTATGCCTTTTCATCAGCAATCGTGCGTCTTTAACAGTAGCATGCGGCGGCAGGGTAACAGGGTCTACAATCATCCCGCTTTCGCTTCTCTTCACCAGGCGCACATGTTCGGCCTGCTCTTCAATAGTCATGTTTTTATGGAGCATGGCTATACCCCCCTCCCTGGCAAGTGCAATCGCCATCCTGTACTCCGACACTGTATCCATTGCCGCGCTTAAAATGGGAATATTCAGGGTTATAGCAGGCGTGATCTGCACTTTGGTGTCTACATCTCGCGGCAGAACATTAGAATAAGCCGGTACAAGCAGAACATCATCATAGGTTAAACCTTGGCGGGTAATACTTGCGAAAGGTGAAGAGTTCGTCATCGGGGTAAAATTTCGCTTGGTTTACAGTTTGGTAAAGATAAAAAAATCCCGCCGAACATATTTGCCAAATCTTAAAAATCATTCCAACAAATCTGAACCCGTCCTTTCCGCTTTTTATCCAGAGATGTTGGGAGTATCACTGCCGTCCCAGCTATTCGCATATTAAACTGAGTTCGATTGACAGGATGGCACAATCCCAGATACTCGTCGGCCCGTCTGTTTGTAGAAACAACTGATGTTCATCCTGCAAGGCACCAGCGCAGCCGTTTGTTTGAAGAAACAGATGATATCCATTCCAAACAATCAAACGCAGAAACCATCATGGCCAATACATTTTCAAACATCTATTTACAATTTGTGTTTGCAGTACAAAAACGCAAGAGTTTGATCCCCAAAAAGCACAAAGAGTAATTACGGAGCAAATTCGAGATTCCTTATGATGGAAAATACCTGTTCCGGTTCTTTGATTGATGGTACAGGCGGCTCCTCCGGAGCCAACAGGGTATTGCCTTCTGCCTGATCTATAAACAGGATGCTCCTGCCGGAGCAGAATAGGGTCCCCCCCTTGATCCGTATGTTGCCCTGGTACCGATACAAGTACATAGTTCATCTGATAACCATAAAGGATATGTTGTACTATCGAAATTTAAAAAGGAGTAGCAACTACAAAGCCATTTTGCGAAAGTTGAGATAGTGATCCAAATGGGAAAGGTCTATGTAAACAGTCTTTACATCATCTTTGCTGATACTTTTTATTCGAACTCAGGATATTAGTTAATTTACAGCTTTGTTACCCTCAGCACATTTACAGCCGTTTCAAGTGAACAAATCTGATCCATAAAACTTTTTACCCAGAAATCGACGCTTTCCCTTCTTCGCTGCACAAGGGAGCAATTGGTGGAGTAGCGGCCTTCCAGCTCGTCCACATAGCCTTTTACATCAGCTTCAATCACAAATCTTAGTTCAGCAGGCAGTTCTCCCCAGCCCAGCAGATCGAACATTTCCTGCGTTTGGCGATAATCTTTCTCCGCTTTATTAAAAATGGAATGGAGTGCGGATTTCGGAGCTTTTCTTTTGATATTTTTTTTTGCTGCGTTGATCATTGCTTTTTGGTTTGGTTAATGTTTACAAGCAATCTACACAGCGGTAGTGACAGCTTTATGTCACCCCATTGCTAAATATTTTTACTAAATAAAAGTTAAATATATTTCCTCTGATTTTGGGTAATCAAAAACCTGAATATCACCTCCATAAATCCCTGAATTTGTTTCCTATGCTTTTCGATGCGTCCATTGTTTTCCGAATTGGCGCACTGCCGATCAGTTTCATCAAATCGTAGGTGCCCTTGGTCACAATACCACCCAGTTTTTTTGCAGCTGCTGCTGTTGCCGAATTCCGCAGAGTAATTCGCTCCGGCCTTATCAGCGAATTGCAGTAGCGTTGTGTTATAATCCCTACGCGAAGGGTAAGAAAGGTGTTGGACGCTCCCGAAAGTGCAGAATTTACAATGAGTGCTGTACCCGGAATCATCGATACAGCCGAGCCAAAACCGGTATTTATGGCACTCTCAATCATCTCAAGATATTCGGCCTCGTCGAGCTGTGAGGCAATAAGAGCTGTGGCCATCACATTGGTATAAAGAAAACTCATATCGTTGATGGTGGGTCTCTGGCTGTAAACATGGGCAACATCCCAGATCAGTTTGAACTGAAGTGCAATCATAAAAAGAGCGTCGAGAGCTCCGTTTTGTGAAATAGCCGTGGTATAAAAGGCACGTTTCGCATAAAGTTTAATCTTCTCATCCGCAATATCATTGAGTTGTGAAAAGGCTTGCTCAATCTCTTCCGGTGAGTTCAGCGGCAACCCCTTCGGCACATTCGGGTTTTTGGCAAGTCTGCGGGATAGCTGTTTGAGGTGCTTCTCGTACTCTCTCCCCTCACTTTTCTTAGGCGGGACCAGCGGAGCGGGCATAAACATAAACAGCAGCAGAGGCAGCACCACGGCAATACCAAAAATGGCCAGGGATATCAGAAGAACAATTTGCCCTGCAACCGGGCTTAACTGGCTTATCGAAGCCGAAAATTGGATAATCTGATTCAAAAGAAACACCAGGAACAGCAATCCAACTGAGATGGATAAGACCGCTAAAATTCGTTTTGATGATCTTGACATGGCAACATTGTATCGTTAAAGTCATATCGGGAAACAGCTCCCCTTCGGCTTACAAACCAACCCTTTCAAAAATCTTGTCCACCATGCGAGTGTGATGGTTGATATCAAATGCATCTTCAATATCGATAGCAGTGAGGTTTTTGCTGATGGTTTGATCTTCTTCCACAAGTTTCCGGAAAGATCGTTTTTCATGCCAGGCTATCATAGCCAGTGGCTGCACAGTGTCATAGGCATATTCGCGCGAGAGGCCTTTTTCTATCAGCATCAGCAACAGTCGCTGTGAATAAACCAGCCCGTGGGTTTTCTCCATGTTTTCTTTCATATTTTCGGGATAAACCATCAATTTTTCTATTACGCCGGAAAAACGCTGAAGCATATAATCGAGCAGAATAGTGGCATCAGGCAGGATAATGCGTTCCACCGACGAATGGGAAATATCGCGCTCGTGCCAGAGGGGGATATTCTCAAAGGCCGACACCATATACCCGCGCAGTACCCGCGCACAACCGGTAATATTTTCGGAACTGATGGGGTTGCGCTTGTGTGGCATCGCTGAGGAGCCTTTTTGCCCCTTGCTGAAAAACTCTTCTGCCTCGCGAAGCTCAGTTCGCTGAAGATGGCGGATCTCAACGGCAATTTTTTCAAGCGTAGAACCAATCAGCGCAAGGGTTGCCATGTAATACGCATGACGGTCGCGCTGCAGGGTCTGGGTGGATATTGGAGCCGGACTGATGCCCAGAATCTCACAGGTAATTTTTTCCACTTCCGGTGGTATATGCGCAAACGTGCCTACTGCGCCGGAAAGTTTACCAAACTCCACATCTGCAGCGGCTTTATCGAAACGTTCCAGGTTGCGCTTCATCTCAGCAAACCAGAGGGCACACTTCAGCCCAAAGGTGGTGGGTTCGGCGTGTACACCGTGGGTTCGGCCCATCATCACGGTTAGTTTGTGCTCCCGGGCTTTTTCTGCCAACGCACTGATGAACCGCTCTAACCCCTCCCTCAAAAGCCAGTTGGCTTGTTTCAGGCGGTAACCATTAGCCGTATCCACCACATCGGTTGAGGTAAGACCATAGTGTACCCATTTTTTTTCATCACCCAGCGTTTCAGATACGGCGCGAGTGAACGCAACCACATCATGGCGTGTCTCTTTTTCAATTTCATTGATCCGGCCGATATCAAATGAGGCCTTTTCATAAAGCCGGTCTACATCTTCGACTGGAATTTTCCCGATTTTACTCCACGCACGGCAGGCAGCCAGCTCCACATCCAGCCACGCCTGGTAATGATTTTCCTCAGACCAAATATCGGTCATTTCTTTTCGGGAGTATCGTTCGATCATTTTTGTATGTCAGTCTGATTTTAATTTTATTGAACCGGAATTTTTATAAAGGTGCCTGCAGGAATGGTATCATCAAGATAAACCTGGTTAATAATTTCAACCTCTTCAGGGGTTATATTCATAGGCAGGTTCGATGGCAGCAGGTCGCGGAAACGGGTGTCACGTTCAACTTGCCTTACAGACAGCCTCACCGGGTTGATATTCAATATTCGTTGATCGGTTAGCTGTCTGAAACCCCCTGTGGTTGCTGCAAACCGGGGTTTCATCGCATCAAATTTGTTCCGTTCCGTGTAGTTAATATAACGGTAAACCCTGCCGGCGTATTCGAGCGCGTAAATATTTACACCCAGGTTCTGGTTCTGGTCCTGGATAAAAAAGTTTGCTTCATAGGCGGTTAAATTGCCGCTTTGGGTTGTACGCTGGTCATCCGTTTCAATATTATTTGCACTGAGGAAAGTCTGTACCGATTCGCGTGGATTTGCTGATTCGCTGTCGATCCTGAGAATCATAACGGCATCCTGTTCAGGACTCAGCAATACAACCTGACTGGGTTGATTGATCATCCGCCAGTTTTGTGGTATCGGGAATAGGAATGCCAGCTCGGGATGATAGTAAGTATTCTCCTCACGGAAACCGTTGCGCGGGTTATCACCAAAAATCATTCCGTCAAGTATTTCCATGTATCTTTCGGTATTCAGGATGGTTTGTTGATAGCCAGCCTCTTCCCATTCACGTGCTTTTCGGGGAATATTTCTTTCCCTTTCCCCGGGATCGGGGTGAGTGGAAAGCAGTGACGGAATCGATTGCCCGGCTCTTTCGGATATCCGTTTCAGGCTGGTAAAGAATGCCGCGCCTTCTGCAGCCACATAACCCGTTTTGGCTGCATATTCCACACCAAGCCGGTCTGACTCACGTTCATGGTTGCGGCTGTAGCTAAGGAAAATTAGTCCGGCTGCCTGGCTGCTCAGGTTCAGGATGGTTTCACCGGGGAGACCCAGCAGTTCCTGGCCCAGTATGGCACCACCGAGCACAACTACGGATCCAATGGTTTGCTGCAACCCCCTCTGTGAAGCGTGGCGCGCAGCCACATGGCCAATTTCATGGCCAATCACAACGGCTAACTGCGCTTCATTGTTCATGTGAGCCATCAAACCGCGGGTTACATAAACATAACCCCCAGGCAGGGCAAATGCGTTCACCACGGGGCTGTCGAGAACACGAAATGTAAATTCGGTTTCCCTGAAACGCGCCGCGGTATCTTCGCGCCGCATATGACTGTTTTCGAGAATTTCCTTGCTGATCGCATTAAAATAATTGCTCACCCTTTCATCATCGTACAAGCCAAACTCCCTGATAATTTCCAAATCCACATCCCTGCCGATTTGCACTTCCTGATCCCAGGAGTAAGCATATGCCCTTTTTTGTCCTGTGACAGGGCTTTCCTGGACCACGCAAGAAGGAATAAAAAATGATATGAACAGTACAGGGAGAAAAAGTTTGATCAGCCTATTCATGACAAAATTGTTTGAAAGTTGGATATCCGGAGAATCATTCTCCATGTTTTTATCATTAAACAAAGGTAAGGTTTCAAAAAGTTTATTTCGATAAAGATTGGCTAAAAATCACAAGATCATTTCCATCCATAATTTTAGCATGTTTTTGAAGATGTCTGAACAGGTACAACATTGCATAGGAGTCAAGAGAGCAATATTTCTGTAATGCTTCCGGTATAACTCTTTTTTCTTCCGGTGAAAGAAGGTCATTTTTTAGTGCAATCCAGGCATTCATCGCAGTTGAACCGTCATAAATATCCGAATCGTAATCCTGTATTTCCTGATAACCCACATGTTCAGGGTTGCCATCCTTTACTTCATCGCCATATGTATCCTCCCATTTCTTTATCGCTCCATACATTTGTTTCAAGCCGAGTCCTTCCATTTGAAAGCTGTTGTAGTAATAACTCCTGATAAGCTCGTTGATGTCAAAAAATCGGTACCGATAATTACTATCTGTTCCATGGCGAATCTCTTCAAGGATGATGATTTGGCCTGCAAAGATCATCGAATTCTTTTTAAACGTGTTAATGATATTTTTTATCCCCTGACTTTCAAATGGTGAAAATTGGATTACGGTCCCGTCAAAGATGCCCGGTATTCGACTGATTGCATTCACAAAATCCGGATGAGGATCTGGATTTTCAGGGTCCAGATCGATCCACCAGGTATGACATAGGCTGCCATCAGCTCCAAGTGTATGGCAGGAAAATTGAAAATAAACTGGTTCATAGGGTCGGGCAGCTCTCTTAAAAGGAAGTGCATAGGTAGCCGCTTCAAAGTCTATGAAATGAAGCGGGTATTTCACTTCATCGATTTTTTTTATACCGGGCTTCATCCAAAGAATGGGTGATTCTTCACTTTTTGCCTGTAATATCTGCAGATTTCTCCGCTGCTGAATGGTGAAGGTTGGCCCTCCGTATTTATACATTTTTTCAAATGAGTCCAGACCGTCATCAATTTCTGCCTTTTCCTGGTAAAATATACCGTTTCTGCTTTGAATTTGATTCCCATGACCCGCCAGTTCAAAGATATGTCTGTCAGGTTTTGTGATAGTCTCATTTAAAAAAAAGGACTGCCAGCAACCGGGTTCATCGCCCTTTTTTTTCCGGAAATCACACCATTTGCATCCTTCATGCCTCCTGAAACTCTCTGAGTAAAAAGGAAGCTGAGTGGAATTTATTTCGTCTGCCGCATCCCCAACAGATTGCCCTGAAAAAAATGAATGCGACACCACTTCAGGAATAGATTTACAAACTTTCAGGGTTCCGGGTGTGGCATCAACGCTTGAAAAAAGACGGTTAAAGTCGGCAAGCTTCTCTTTCTTATCCTTTTTATGATAAAATTGCACCCGGTTCAAACCATCAATGGTTGATCTAAACCCGGTGCCCGGGAAAAAAAACTCTACAGATATCTCTGCATTCGGATATGCACGTTTCAGGACTTCAAACCTGTATGCCGATTTGAGCAGGTAAGCAGCCGTGGTCCGTTTTTTCCCCACCTCATCTATTGTACTTCGTTCCGACTCCTTTCGTAGTTTGCCGTGTATTTGAATGATGAAAAACCGGTTTCCATCCTTCACAAGAATTGGTATTCGCGTCACCAGGTTCCCTGACATTATTACCGCACCGCAAATCGCTGCCTGTTGATCCCTGAGCCAAACCTCAGTTTCTCTTGCTGCTAAACGAAATGAATCGGATGTGTGTCGAACGCCGGGAAAACGGAGTGCTGCAGCATTCCGCAGGTTAAGTTTATTTCGCTGGCGGTAGATCGGTTTTTCCGAAAAAAGAGATTCATCACCGGTCATAAAATTTATTTTCAACGGACAGCTTACTGCCTGCTGAAAAAAATGGTCATTGATCAGGAGAGGTGATTTTATTGCAGCCAAACTTACTCCACAACATTCACTTCCGGTACAAGTTCAACTCCAAACATATTTTTTACAGATTCCTTGATTCTCATTGCGTGATTGTAAATCTCCTCTCCGGTGGCACCTCCGTGATTAACAATTACAAGCGCCTGGTTTTCGTAAGTACCAACATTACCCACCTTTCTGCCTTTCCAGCCAGCTTTTTCAATGAGCCATCCGGCCGGAATTTTCACCTGTCCAAAAGCTGCCGGATAGGCTGGTACTTCAGGATAATCTTTGCTTATCCTTTGATGAATCGATTTGTCCACAACCGGATTTTTGAAAAAGCTGCCTGCATTTCCCAATAGTTCAGGATCGGGCAGTTTCGATCGCCTGATCGCAACAACTGCGTCAAAAACATCCCCGACATTTGGGTTTATTACATTTTTTTCTTCAAGATATGCTGCAAGTGCATGATAAGATGTATTTGGGATGTGGTTCTTTTTTTTGAGGCGAAGAGTTACGTAAGTGATGATAAACCTGTGTTTTAACTCCCGTTTAAAAATACTGTCGCGGTATCCGAACCCACATTCTTCACGCCGGAATGTCTTTTCCGTATCATTCAGAAAATCATAACATTGTAAAGATTCAAATACCTGTTCAAGTTCTACACCATAAGCACCGATGTTCTGAATAGGAGCAGCACCCACTGTTCCTGGTATAAGCGCCAGGTTTTCGATACCGCCGTAATTTCTCTCCACAGCCCATGCAACCAGTTTATGCCAGTTTTCTCCCGCACCAGTTTCAATCAAAATATCTTCATCATTTTCCTCAGCCACCCTGATACCGGTAATAGAGATTTTCAGTACCGGCCTCTTAAGATCTCTCTTTAACAATATATTACTGCCTCCGCCGAGTATAAATGGATTTTCTTTTCTAAAGAAACCTTCTTCTGAAAGTGTAATCAGACCGCTCAGGGAAAAAACTTCAATAAGACGTGACGCGATTACGGGCAGGCCAAGGGTGTTCAGGTGAGTAAGATCTGCTTTTTCCGTGATTGTATATGTCATTGAACTTTCGGTTCTGAGAGCAATTTCACCCGGAGTTTTTTAACACGGTTATTTTTGACAGAATGAACAGTGAGTTCCAGATTTTTATAGATCACACGTTCCCCGACATTCGGTATACGCTCAGTTAAGTGGTAGATAAGGCCGCCCAGGGTTTCAAATTCATCATCATAAGCTGAAATCTTAGTTCCCATGATCTCGTCAAGATCATCAAGGTCAATTTTAGCGTCAAAAATGTAAACACCGTTTTTAAATTTTGTGTAAAGCTTTTCCTCTTCATCATCATACTCATCACCAATATCGCCTACAATTTCCTCAAGAATATCATCCAGTGTTACAATACCCTCCGTACCGCCATATTCGTCCACAACAATGGCAATGTGTGTCTTTTCGTGCTGAAAATCGCGGAGAAGGTCATCCAGCTTTTTTGTTGCCGGTATAAAGAGTGCTTTTCGGGCCACCGTTTTCCAGTTAATCACACTATCTTCCATATCGGTGTTTATATACGGAAGCACATCTTTTGAATATATCACGCCGATAATGTTATCCAGGTCATTCTCGTAGAGCGGCATTCGTGAGAGACCTTTTTCCCTGATAATCTCGATCACATCGGGTAATGTAGCCTGAACAGCAACGGCTACGATATTAACACGGGATGTCATTATTTCGCGTACTGTGGTATTTCCAAACTCGATCACGTTTTCAATAATTTCACGCTCATCCCCTTTGATGGAACCCTCCTTTTCGCTCATCTCCGCCATGGCTCTAAGATCCTGTGCGGTCATTTTGTTATTCGGTTTTGGAAGGTTTTTTTCGAGTGTCATTGTACTGTTGGCAATCAGCTTTGAGACTGGCGACAGCAGGATAAAATTCACATAAATGAAACCGCTCATTCTTCTTGCCATCTTAAGGGGGTTGTTAATAGCAATAATTTTTGGAGTAATTTCACTTAAAATCAAAATCATAAATGTAAGCACCACAATCTCAATTGTGTAAACAAGTGCGAGCGAAAGTCCGTAATGGATGGCAATTTTCCCTGCAATAACCGCTGCAAGCACCGAACTCACGATATTCGCAAAAGTGTTTCCGATCAGTATGGTTGCCAGAAGCCGTCTCGGTTTATTGAGCATGGTGTGAATACGCTGGTCTTTTTTTGCGTACTCGCCATCATCTTTAAGTTTATCGAGCTGGTTTACAAGTGAAAAGAATGCCACTTCCGAACCTGAATAAAGCGCACTTATCAGCAGGCCTGCAAGCAACACAAGCAGCTCAATTGTAATCGTCCCAAAATGAAGGCTATCGGTTTCTCCTGATATTAAGAAGAGAAAATTTGATATCAGAGCAATAGGGCTACCCGGAGGTTCGTCTATCGTATCCAAAGATTATTTTATTGGTTAAAAAAACACATCTCAAATATGACAAAAAATAGGTGACGATCAAAGTATGGCCGTCACCTATTAAATGTAAAAAAAATTGTTTTGATTAGAACGGCAAATCGTCATCCATATCATCAAACTGGTCATCTATTTCAACAGCTGCCGCATTTTTTTTATTTTTGGCTGGTGCACTGCTCCCGCCTGAACCTCCCCGTGAATCGAGCATCTGCATGTTGAGTGCCTTGATTTCGGTAGTGTACCGCTTCTGGCCATCTTTATCTTCCCATTCCCGGGTCTGGATCGGACCTTCAAAATAGACCAGAGACCCTTTTTTCAGGTATTCCTGGCAAATTTCCGCGAGACGACCCCAGACAACAACCCTGTGCCATTCTGTGGTTTCCTGCAATTCGCCATTCCGGTCTTTATATTTTTCGGAGGTAGCCACACTCATGTTTGCGAAGGCAGTATTCGACTGGGTGTAACGAACCTCGGGATCCTGCCCTAATCTTCCGATAATCATTGCTTTGTTTAGTGAACTCATACTGTTTTCCTCTTTTTTTATTGTTAGTGTTCTACCTATAAGAACCGAAAAATCCGAATTCCTTACAGAATTTTTTTAGCGCAATGCATTTTCCAGTTCAAGTGAAGCATCGCTGTCTTCGTCACGATACTTTACAATCAACGGACAATACATGTTTAAACCCATTTTTGATGCCCATTCGCTGCCTGCCGGGCGTGTACCGGGAACAACAACAGCACCCTCCGGTATAGCGACACCTTTGCCCAAAATGGTTTCGTTTACACAATCGTATACCGGTACCGATTTTGATAACGTAACACCTGGTGCAATTACTGCCCGCCTTTTTACCAATATTCCTTCCACAATCACAGCTCCTGCCCCCACAAAACAGTCATCTTCGATAACCACCGGGCTAAGCCCAACCGGTTCAAGCACACCACCTATTTGCACACCGGCTGACAGGTGAACATTCTTTCCAATTTGAGCGCAGGAACCGACCAGTGCGTGGCTGTCAATCATGGCGCCTTCATCCACATAGGCACCGATATTTACATAAGCAGGTGGCATGATTATAACACCTTTGGCAACATAAGCACCTCTTCGCACAGAGCTTCCGCCCGGCACCATCCGAACACCTTGATTAACGGAAAACATTCGGGGTGGAATATTATTTTTATCGACAAAACCTTCGTATATGCCGCTATATTCGGCATTTTTTCCTTCCCGAAAAGCTGCAAGTATAGCTTCTTTTACTTCAATGTTGGCCTTCCATGTATCTCCCGACGGCTCTGCCGCCCTTATAATCCCGGCTTCAAGGTCGTCAAGAATTTTTTTCCAATCCATAAAAATATTTACCTGTTTTTTTGATACCAGTTTTTAATTTGTGCATCTATCGCAAGAAGTGCATCGGCCGACGAAAGTTCTTCTTCTGTCAATGGCGGCCTCAGTGCAGCCAAACTAATCCATCCTTTTTCCTTTAGTAGCCTTTTTACCGGTATCGGGTTAGATGCGCTGAACATTGTTTTCACGGCTGTATGCCAAAGTGGAAATAATGTAGCTGTATCCCCTTTAAGGCATTTCTCGGTATATAAACTCACTTCATCCGGCCACACATTGGAACAAACGGAAACCAGTCCTTTGCAACCAACTGCCGAGAAAAATGGCAACAGAGCATCATCACCGCTAAAAAGGGGAATGTCAGGAACAGTTTCACGAAACACCTGAAAATCGTGAAGGCTGCCACTTGCTTCTTTCATGGCCCAAATGTTCGGATGGCTTTTGAGAGAAGCCATTACCTGCGGAAAAAGCTTTACCCCGGTACGGGAGGGTATATTGTAGATCATGCAGGGTTTATGGGCATCATCCAGTAATTGCCTGAACCATTCAGTTTGCCCAATAAGCCCCGGTTTTGAATAGAGGGGTACAACCAACAAAAAAGCATCCGTTTTATCATTGCAATAAGTAATCCATTCTCTTTGTGCTTGCAGGTTAAAGCCGCCAACTCCCGTCATTACAGGAACCTTCAGGCCGAGCCCGGCCACAAAATCTACAACTTCCCTTTTTTCTGCGTCCGACAGTGCAAGGCCTTCGCCGGTGCTGCCGAGAATCAATATTCCGTTCCCGGCCGCTTCCTGCCGGCGGGCAATTTTTTCAAGATCTCCAAAGTGAACTGCCCCTTTCCCGTTCAACGGAGTTACAAGAGCTGTCCATAAAGTATAGTTTTTCATGTAAGTTGTTTAAAGGCCTGATCAAAAATATCCTGAAATTGATACACTCCGGCATCAATATAAGGATTGGCAAGCAGGTAGTTGGCTGCCCAAATGGCGCCGTGGGCAAAAATATTGCGTGTGTGTGCCTCGTGTTTCAGGTAAACTGATTCCCCTGGTGTTTTGATATGAAGATTGTGTATCCCTATTACATCACCCTGCCGGTCGGATGATATCGATGCATCTTGCCTGAGCCAATCCCGCCAGGAAAGGGCCGTTCCGCTCGGAGCGTCCTGTTTTTGAATGTGATGAATCTCATGAATATGAAATTCCGGATTGACCAATAGCCCGGACCCTTTTCCCAGGATTTGTATCGCTTTTCTCACAAGATTCATACCCAGGCTGTAGTTTGAACCGATGATCCAGCGGGTATTCACATCTTTAACCCTCTGCGGGAGTTCGGCTGGCCATGCGTAACCTGTTGTTCCCCAGATGGCTGGTATTTCTGCTTTCAAAACAATTTCAATAACTTCCGCTGCGGCACTTCCCGGAACAAAGACGATCGCGATATCGGTTTGTTTCAGTTTTTCAGTGGTTGGCCTGTTATATTCATCAAAAGGAACAGCATTTTCCCCAAGGTGTTGAGCGATTGTTCCACCCGTCTTTCCTGTTCCGATTATTGAATACCTTATATTTTTATCCTGGCTTGTCATGACTCTGATATAAATTTTTTATGTAAAACTCGAACGACTTCTTCTGCCTCATTTTCTGCAACCAGAAAACAGAGATTATGCGAACTTGCCCCATGGCATATCATCCTGATATTAACATCTTCAAGTGCACCAAATACAGGGCCACTTAAACCCGCAGTTGTATCGAGGTTGTTTCCGATAAGGGCAATTAAAGAAAGTTTATCTTCTATATCCACTTCACAAAACGAGCGAAGTTCGTTAAGTACTTTTTCGGTCAATTTTTTATTGCCCGGTGCATTGAGATCTGAATCGAGTGTTAATGCCACACTAACCTCACTTGTGGTAACAAGGTCCACACTTATTTTATAGTTTGCAAGAACCTGGAAAAATTTCGCAAGAAATCCGTGACGATGCAGCATATCAAGGCTGTGAACGGTAAGCAGTGTTTGATTCCGGCGCAGGCTAATTGCCCGGATTACCGGTTTTTGTCGGGTTTCTTTCACAATCCATGTACCCGGCTTTTCGGGATGAATGCTTGAACCAACATAGACCCGGATGTTTTTACGGATCGCAGGCACCATGGTAGCCGGATGCAAAACCTTGGCACCAAAAACCGATAACTCGGCTGCTTCATCAAAACTGATTTCCGTGATAGGCCTTGCATCTCCGGCAATTCGAGGATCGGTAGTATAAATAGCGGTTACATCCGTCCATATTTCAAGTACATCAGCATTCATGGCTTCTGCAAATAGCGCAGCAGAGTAGTCGCTGCCTCCGCGTCCCAGGGTTGTAGTTACCCCCTTTTTATCAGACCCGATAAAACCCTGGGTTACAACTCGTGATTCCATTACAAGTGCTTCAAGCAAGGCAGGACATTTTTCTGAAATCACTTCAATATCCGGTTCGGCACTGCCAAAGTTATTGTCTGTTATAATTGCATCCCGCGCATCAAAAAGGTGTATCCTATCACCGGTTGCCTCTTCCAAAATGGCTTTAAAAATAACTGAAGATAACCGTTCCCCGAAGGAGAAGATCTCATCTCTCAGCATTAAGGTCATTATCTGTTTTCTGGTCGCGATTGCTTCCAATTCATCACAGAGTATATCAACATTTTTGAGTACATTTCCAGGATGTTTTAATTCGTGGCATATGGAAAGATGTTTATCCCTGATTTGTTTAGAAATTGCGATTCGCTGTTCTGTTGGAATGTCTGTTGCAAATTCCGAAAGCAGGTTTGTGGTGCCCGCTGTCGCACTTACTACAATAATTTTTTTATCAGGATCACCTTTTACGATATTGGCACACCGCCTCATTGCTGCGGCATCAGCCATACTTGTACCACCGAACTTGGATACTTTAAATAAATCGGGCATAGTTGAGTTAGTATTAAGTTACAGCTTCGAAAAATAGTGAAAATCTATTCGTAATGCATTCATAACCCTGAGAGCGGGAAATGTTTATAATGTTTTAATAAAAAAATATGATGCATGAAAATTTTTATATATACGTAAGCAGTTTCTAATTTTAGCTTTACGTGTTTTGTTAAAGGTATCATTTACATTATAGAATTATAAAAAACATTTTGTATTTTGTGGTTCTGTTATAATCACAAGGTTAATTATTTAGATATTCGGTGATTCTTAATGCCAAGCGGAAAGAAAAGAAAAAGAGCAAAAATTGCTAAGCACAAGCGGAAGAAGCGTCTGCGTAAAAACAGGCACAAGAAGAAGAAGTAAATTTCTCGGCTTACGATATTTTAAAAGGGCACCTTGTTGTGCCCTTTTTTATTTTATGCAGCGTGTACCACTACACTATCATCGGCAATCTTAATAATCCGGTTTGCCTTATAAAGCAGATGTGTGAGTTTTCGGGCAACATAATGGTGTACTTCATTCAGACTGTCTAAATTTCCAAGACTGAACTGAAAATATGAGAGAAGGTTAATAGCTGTGAGATATTTTCCGTATTCGTCACCGTCAATTTCAATATGCCAACGTGTTATAATATCATCGGATAGCAGCAACTCGTTTACTTTTTTACTTGCCCTTTCCATCCACTCACTGGCCATCTGGATCCGATAATTATCATCATGATCACCGGGTTGGGGCTGGCAGCGTTCTACATCAAAATGCCATACCAGCTCAATATCGATGGCAAGGTTTACATTTGCCTCAGTAAGATTTTTATTTTTAAGCATGGGATGTCCGTCAGTACCGCTTAACTTATTGGCAAGTGCTGCTTCCCGAAAACTGTCCCAATCAAAATTGATGGATAAATGGGTTAAATGATTTGTTGAATCTTTTAAATCGATTACAATTTCAAGGCCGGCAGCATAGATCTTGGATTCTTCCCATGTTTTAAATTTTACAACGTTAATGTTTCTCTTGTTTAATGAACTGTTAATTTTATTTACAACTGATTGAAAAATAGGATATGGCATGTCACTTTCGATCTTTACATGTTATTAGTTAAATCTGCCAAATGAATAATTACTATGTTCTCCATCATTTAACAAAAAAAATGAATGAAACCTGTAAAGGTTTTTCATTCAAATTCAGCGTTTCTCCCCATAAAAACGTCTGGGAAGCGTATATCGGTGATGCTCAGCTAACACAACGCCTCGTCTTCTCAGCAAATAGTACAGAAACTGCACTTTTTCTTGATCAATTCCGGGAACCCAAGAATGTTAATATTACCACATTTTTCAATAAGTTAAAAAAACGTGAAATAACCAAAATTGAACTTGCTAAAAATGACCGTTTTGTAAGCTTCTGTTTTTCAGGCGGCTATACTTTGCTTATTCAGGCTTTTGGGAATAAGCCGAATATTTTTTTAGTCCATGAGAACCTCATCTGCGAATCTTTCAAATCTCCCGATGATTTTACCGGAAATATTCCGCCTGAACCCCGAAAAGAGAAAACCTCACAGATAAAACCGAATGTTTCCCTCAGCCCAAAAAATCAAATCCTGAACATTGATCCAAAATTTCCGCGGCATCTTATTCCAAAAATTATTAAAACGTATTCACTCGACAAGAGTAATCCCGGTGAAATTGAATCCCTGATTCAGCAGGCAATTCATGCAATGCTGAATGCAACACAATTCAGGGTACTTCAGGATGGAAATCTGTGCCTTTTGCCTCAGCATATTTTACCTGCAGAAAATCTTGACGTTTTTGATGATGTGAATTCTGCCATCCGGTTTTCCTATTATAAAGCTTCGGGCGAACGGCGGTTTTCTGCCAAACTTCAATCCATAAAACCAAAAATTGAAACTCGAATCCAAAAGCTTGAATCCGCAATAAGCCAGCTTCAACAGGCAGATAAAGGGCTGGAACGAGCCAAAATGTATGAGCAGTTTGGGCATATTCTGATGGCTCATGCTCATCTTAACATCGTTTGTAATGAAGACGATCTCGAACTCCCTGATTTTTATAACAATAATAAACCCGTAACAATACCCATTGACGGCCGTTTGTCTATTGCAGAAAATGCACAGAAGTATTATGAAAAATCATCCAAGGCAATCAGAGGGGTAAAAGAATCTGTCAAAAGACTTGAGCAAACGGACAAACAACTGGGTGAGCTTAAAGAAATTTACCGGTCCTTAAACAGTATCACAAAAATATTCGAATATAATCACTGGCTTAAAGAAAATAAAAGTCGGCTTGTGCATCTGGGTGTTTTATCAGAAAAAAATACCGCTCAAAAAGCACCCTATCGCAAACTTCAGGTGGATAGTTACGAGGTGTGGCTCGGCAGAAATGCAAAAAGTAACGATAAGCTCACTTCCGACTCCCACAAGGAAGATATATGGATGCACGCACGTGGAGTGAGCGGTTCACACCTTGTGATCCGTATGAATAATCAAAAAGAAATGCCGCCAAAAAGTGTACTTTTAAAAGCAGCGGCTCTTGCGGCCTGGAATTCAAAAGCACGGGGCGCAGGGCTGGTACCGGTAATCATAACCAAACGGAAATATGTTGTAAAACCCAAAGGGGCTCCACCCGGAACGGTTCGTGTGCAACATGAGAAGGTTGAGATGGTAGAACCGTCTGAAATCTGAATCTAAACCATTAATAATTGTCTAAAATTTGAAAAGAATCTCACTGTTTATTTGCGGCATGATGGGTTCCGGTAAATCAACAGCCGGAAAGATATTGGCCGATGAATTAAATCTTCCTTTTCAAGACCTTGATGAAATCATTGAGCGTGAGGCCGGAATGTCGATCCCCGAAATTTTTCAACAGAGCGGGGAGAATGAATTCCGCCGGCTGGAACAGGATTTACTGCTTTCATACTCTCAGAATCTGAATGGCGTTCTGGCCCTTGGGGGAGGAGCCTTGCAAAATCAGAATATTATAGAGCATATTAAATTAAACGGATGGTTAATTTACCTGGAAGCACCGGCTGAGGTACTGTTTCAGCGTTTGCAAAAGTCTGACGGCAGGCCAATGCTTGGCGGTAGGGAAGCTGATGAACTATATTCCCGGGTTGATGTTCTACTGAAAAAACGGGAACCATTATACAGTCAGGCTCAGATTACTATCAATACAGAAGGACTGAAACCACAGGAAGTCGTTCATAAGATTATACAAAAACTTCATTTTTATGATGCAATACCTCGAAGTTAAAACCCAAAGCCAATCTTATAAAGTAGTTGTCGGCAGGGATATTTTTGAAAGATCGCTGCAGGAAATCTTTAATGGCAGCAGTTGGGACAAGCTTTTTTTACTGGTTGATGAAAATGTGTTTCTGCATCATGGCGATCTGTTGCTGAATTCACTGAATCATTTTGCCGATGATGTTCAGCATTTGGTTGTGCCGCAGGGAGAGTCGAGCAAAACTGTAGCTTTTTGGGAAAGCACAGTAAATTTTTTATTGACGAACGGTGTACGCAGAAACACACCTTTGTTTGTAGCAGGCGGCGGCGTAGCTGGAGACCTTGGCGGATTTGTAGCAGCTTCAGTACTTAGAGGCATACCGCTCATTCATATCCCAACAACCATTCTTGCAATGGTGGATAGTTCTATTGGCGGAAAAACAGGCATAAATCATCAAACCGGAAAAAATCTTATCGGGGCTTTTTATCAACCCAACATGGTAATCGCCGATACCCGGTTTCTAACAAGTTTACCCCGGCGCGAATGGATAAACGGATTGAGTGAAATTCTAAAGTATGGCGCCATTAGTGACGCTTCCATTTTTAATGAAGCTTCAATTTTCCAGGCAGAAGATTATCGTATTATTGACCAGGAAAAGCTGATATCTCTCATTTATAAATGTATCAAAATAAAGGCCGATATTGTTGCCGCTGATGAGTTTGAAAGCGGTATACGCGCATTTTTGAATTTTGGCCATACGTTTGCCCATGCAATTGAAAAAGCTTGTAATTTCGATACCATAAGCCATGGTGAGGCCGTTTTCCTTGGTATGCTTGCAGCACAAAAATTATCCCGGTTAACCGGATATTCGTTAAACGAAAATTTTCTTGAACCATATAAACCACTGTACCAATTCCGGGTGAACCCGGATGAGGTTTCCTCTGAAGAAATATATTCTTACATGTTTCAGGACAAAAAAAGAACTGATAAGCACTTAAAATTTGTTCTATTAAAAGAGTGGCAATCTCCGGCTGTAAAAAATGTTACTAATAAAGAGCATATTATAGAAGCTATTATGCTTATGATCAATGAAATGATGTAATCTAAATCCTGATATAACTGTAACACCCTTGATTCTCCGAATCATCTATAACATCTGGAAATTTTTTTGGCGAACCTTATTTGTTCTGGCGGGGATTGTTGTATCTATGCTGCTCGTCACTATGTTGGTGATTCAGTTGCCATCGAGTAAAAATTTTATCAAACAGGAAGTTACTGCCGCTTTCAACAATGAATTTGAAGGCACTCTGAAAATGGACCATATCGGTGGTTTTCTGCCTTTTAATGCAAGTATTGCGGGTGGCAGAATTTACGCACCTTCCGACAGCCTCAATCCGGTTCTCTCATTTGCCAAAGCAGAAGTAACAGTTAATTGGTGGGAATTGCTCCAGCAGAATCTTGTCATCTCCTCATTTAATCTGATATCCCCCACCCTCCTGCTGCACCAGGCCGATGATGGTCTTGGCATTATAAGTGCTTTCAGACCATTGGAAGAACGCGATACACGGCCGGAAGGCCAGGGATCTGTTTTTTTCAACCGATTCGGTATTTTTGCACCCTCGGTTGGCGTCGAGGACGGAAAAGTTAGAATTGACGAATCATTCAGCCTGCCGCCCCAGCTCGAGCTGCCGGTCCCACTGATTGTCGAAAATCTGAGCTTTAACATTTTTCTCGAATTGTCAGAGAAGCTCCTCTTTTTTGATCTGCCTGACTTTGTTGCCGAAATCCCCGGCAGCCCATACGATTTTGTACAGCTAAGCGGCCAGTTTTATAACGACGGTGAATATTTCGAGTTGAACAGGTTCCGGGCTGCCACAAGTACCGGTTATGCTGATTTTACTTTTGAAGCATATCCCGTTAATATTTTTGAGGAAAATATTGAACAGCAATTTATAGATGCAACATTCAAACTCGATATAACAGAAAGCTCATTCAAGCCTGGTTTGATCCGTCAATTTCTACCGGCATACCCGGTTTTTGATGATGACCTCGAAATTGAACTTTTCTCAGAAGGCACTTTCTCTGAATTCTTTGTTGATAAACTTCAAGCTAATATGGGCCCATCATCAGTTCTGATCTCAGCAGATGCACGGAATCTTCTCACCGATCAGATTTCCTATACAGCCCGCCTGGAAAATGTGGTAATTCATCCGGAATTATTTAACTGGGCTTCGGAGACATACTTTGATGGCTCTATGAACTTTGAACGCTACCGGTTGAGCACTATAAGGGGGAAATTATCCGGGGACAGCTCAGAACTTGAAACCGAATTTTTTGCTGAAACACAGGCAGGTTCTTTCCGACTCGACGGAAATCTTGGCTTTAAGAAAATCATGACATATAACCTCAGTTTTGAAGTGGACTCTCTCGACATCACTCCATTCCTGGCTGATACCGTGAACAGCAGCATCATTTTCGGAAAAGTAACAGTTGACGGCAGCGGTCTTGCCGACGAAACTCAATTCAACAGCAGCGTAGATCTTAGCAACAGCCGGCTTTTTGGCCATGAAGCAGATGCATTTACTGCCGATTTTACCTATGCTGCAAATCAATTATCATATAATATCAGGGGTGCAAGTAATCAGCTGTTTGTTTCTGCAAGAGGATTGTACGGTCGCTTTTCTGACAGACAGACCTTTGTGACCGAAGGTGCCGTCCAAAATTTCGACCTTAAAAATTTCTACAGTGACTTTCATGCCGATTCCTCCAATTTCAACAGCACTTTCTCAGCAAATGTTGAATGGTCAACAATCGATGATCTCACTGGCAGAATCAGTTTTGAAATGGATGAATCCACCATTAATGCCGATACGCTGAGACCGCATCAATTCTATTCTGATATTAGTACCATTCAGGATCAAACCCGAAGAATGCGATTTACGAGTTCATTTTTCGACGGTGAAGTTTCAGGTAACCTTCGCCAAAACCTGATCCGGGATTTTGCCAAACACTGGTCACATTACCTGCGTGAAAGGATTGCCGAGGAATTTATTTTTAATGAAGAATTTGCAGCTGGTGAATCACCGTTTTCCCGAACCGGTAATTGGGATGAATCACTAGCCGTCGATTTACAAATCGAGATGGCGGTAAAAGATCTGTCACTGCTCAGAAAATACCTCCCTCAGCTTCCAAACCTTCAAAGTACGGCACGATTTAACACCTCAGTGAATGCAACATTAGAACGGTTATTGATTACCGGCAGCATGACAGATCAATATTTCAGGTACGGTGATTCCTCCGCTGAGAATTTCAACGCAGCATTTACCGGAAGCTTTCGTTACAGCAGTGATCTTAAAACATCGAACACTGTAGATTTGCAGCTTAGCAGTGCTCAGACAAAAATCAAAGAAACAGAATTGAAGCAAAGTTACCTCAGCATTTCCATGCGTGATGACTCGCTCAGCATCCGTAACCGTTTTGAAAGGCTTCATGATGACCTGAAACTGGAATCTCAGCTCACCGGTTTTTTACTTCCCGGCCGCCTTACCGTTTTAGTGAATCATCTCACAATGGGCACCTCAACATACAACTGGGTTACAGAAGGAACTCCGCGTCTCACATATACAGAACTCAAAGCCCTGGAAATTGAGGAATTTATATTGATCAGCGATGATGATTATATTGAAATCAATGGCACCTACAGCACGGATATCAACGACTCAGTTGAATACACCGTTCAAAATCTTGACCTCTCACGTATATCAACACTCATAGATGGCAGGATACAGTTTTCGGGAATCATGAACGGGAATTTTGTCACCCAAACCCTCACTCAGATCCCATCCATCGAAGGTGACATCAGTATTGAAGAAGGCCGCATACTCGGACGAATTATTGGAGATGTAACACTAAACAGCCGGTTTAATTCGGAAAGCAACCGGTTCGATACTGAAATTCATGTTTATACGAATCCCGATAAATATCCCCAGTACTTTCAGAGGAATGACGGAATCGGGCAGGATTTGTGGCTTTCCGGATACTTTCAACTTCCCGATGAGAATACCGGCCCGGAAGATGAACTGTTCTACTTCGATGCCGATTTACGGCAAATTGACATGTGGATAGTAACATTAATCATTCCAAATATTATGGAAGAGACGGAAGGCCGTTCAACTGCTTCCGGCTATGTGCGTGCCACACAGGAAGGGCTGGATTTCAGTGCCACATTTCAGATTGATGATGTTTTCGCACGTCCTGCATTCACCAATGTTGATTACAGGCTCAATGGCGAACTCGATTTTACTATGGCTGATGGCCTCATTTTCCGGGATATCCGTGTAAATGACAGCCGGAATGGAACGGGATTGCTATATGGCCAGATCAACATGAACCAATTTTCGGCTTCACCGGTATTGGACCTCACTCTGGACTTGAACAATCTTCACTTTATGAATAATTCATATGATCCGGATATCCCCTTCTATGGAAGTATTTTCGGTACCGGCCAGGCACAGTTTGTAGGGCCAAGCTTTTCACCCCTGCTCCGTACTACAAGGCCTTTGGTCATTTCACCAAACTCACGAATTTCCATTCCGCTTGAGCCTGAAATTGAGTTTGAACAGAACAGAAGTTTTATCCAATTTGTGGACTCTTTTGATATACCTTTCTGGGAACGTCAATTGATACCGGGAGCAGGCACTTCCGATGATAATGGAGACGCACCGCAACTCACGTTTCTTGAATTATTTACCATGGATCTTCAAATCCAGGCAAATGATCCGTTAAATGTCCGCCTGATATTTGACCCTGTAACCAACGATGTCCTTAGTGCTAACGGAACCGGACAGGTGCGAATTCTTCTTGAAGATCAGGATGTAAGCATGTTCGGCAGATTTAACATTACCGGAGGGGAATACCAATTTGTTTCAGGTGATGTATTTACCCGCAGGTTTACGCTGCAGGAAGGCGGAAATATCAGCTGGTCGGGCGATCTGATTGATGCCGCACTGAATGTAACTGCTGTTTACAGAGCCAGGCCGAATATTTCCACGCTCATGACTGGAACTGGCGCAGGACCCGGTGTGGATCCCGGCCAGCGTATTCCTATTGAACTTGTGCTTCAGATTGGCGGAACCATAACCTCCGTTGAAAATGATTTCTTTTTCCGGATACCAACCGGTATTGAAGGCACAACCGATCCAACTATAGCAACACAAATCAACAACCTCAATCAAAATGAAGATGAGAAACTGATCCAGGCAACAAGCATACTTTTGAGCGGTAATTTTATCCCTTCTTCTCAGGCGCAGGGTCTTGGGTTTACGGAGGGATTTTCGGGTACAGCTGCCGTTGTAAACCCGCTGATAACCAGCCAGGTAATCAATCCGCTCTTATCGAACCAGATAAATTCCCTGCTCAGAAGCGATATCACATTTGATATCGACTTTAATCTCACAGCATTTAACGAGGTAGATCTCGGCGTGGCTCTGCGGCTGTTCGATGACCGCGTAATTCTGCGACGAGAGGGACAGATTACCGGAGAGCAAAGCGACATCGGTGACCTTGGCGCTACATACCGGATTAACAGGACATTTTCGGTGACAGCCTTTCACCGGCAAGATCCCACATTAACCTACACAAGCGGTGTCGAAACCAGACAGGCTCAGGAAATGAACGGTATAGGAATTGAAGCCCAGGTACAATTTAATTCCTGGCAAAGCCTCCGGGCACGTATTTCCAATGCTTTTCGTTCACTGTTTGGAATCAAAGAAGAAGAACAAGATGAAACCCTGGCAGTAACTATCAATCGCCAGAAAGAAGAAAACTAAATGAGTGATAAAAAATTAAGTTCCTTAGAAAAAAACATTATTCAAATTCTGAAATCCTATCCGGATGCTTCCATACCTATTCCATTGCTTGTGGATGCGTTAGGGTTATCCAATAAAAAAGGGGCTCAGAAAATTAAACAATCGGTTAACCGGCTCAAACACCTTGGCCACATCATGGTTTCGAGAGGAAACCTGGTGCGTCTGAATGAACCTATTATTCATGATGCCAGCATTGTTGAGGGCAAACTGGATGTAACCAGCCGTGGTGACGGATATGTGATCGTTGAAGGCCGCGATCAGGATATAAAAATCTCTCACAGGTATATGGGTACAGCACTGAACGGTGATATTGTTAGGGCAAAACTTATTGGTTATCATAAAAAGAGCAGCAAACCACTTGGCAGAATTGAAGAAGTCATAAAGCGTTCCAACACACTTTTTGTTGGAGAACTTGAGGAAATTGCCAAAAACACCTTTCTGATACGTGCTGACAAGCAATCATCACGCGCCGATTTTTTCGTAGACCCCGGCGACCTGAATGGTGCCAAACCCGGCAAAAAAGTTACATTCCGCCTGGTACAATGGGATGATGTCAGGGGATATCCGCAGGCAAAGGTTGACCAGATACTCGGTGATGCCGGTTCAAACGAAGCAAATATTTTGTCAATTCTGGCAGAAAAGCAATTCCGTGGTGAATTCCCCCGTGAAGTTGAGCAGTTTGCCGAAAATATCTCGTTCGATATTCCTCCGCAGGAAATTGAACGTCGGCGCGACATTCGCAACGAAGTGGTTTTAACGATTGACCCTGCTGATGCCAAAGATTTCGACGATGGCCTTAGTATCAAAATGCTTGATAACGGCAACTACTACCTCGGTGTGCACATTGCCGATGTAACACATTATATGCCGCGAGGATCCGATTTAGATGTTGAAGCCTACGAACGCGGCACCAGCGTGTATCTTGTTGACCGGGTAATTCCAATGCTGCCCGAACGGTTAAGCAATGGTGTTTGCAGCCTGCGGCCACATGAGGATAAACTGGCATATAGCTGCTTCATGGAAATAACACCGAAAGGCAAACTTGTCGATTATTCCATTGAAGAAACCGTAATTCATTCCAAACAGCGTTTTGTTTATGAGGAGGTTCAGGATATTCTTGATGGAAAAAACAGCCACCCATTCATCAGTGAACTGAAAACTTTACAGGATCTGGCAAATATTCTGCTGGAAAAAAGATTTCGTGAAGGATCCATTAACTTTGATACTCCTGAGCCAAAATTTGTACTCGATGAATCGGGGAAACCTATCGATGTTATCGTTAAAGAGCGGATTTTTGCTCATCGGCTCATTGAGGAATGTATGCTGATGGCCAATAAAACAGTGGCTTATCATGTAGGTACATTGCGTAAAAAAGGTAACAAAAGTGTAAAAACTGACCATCCATTTCTCTATCGTGTTCACAATAAACCCGATCTCGAAAAACTATATAACATACGGGAAACCGTAAAGCCTCTGGGTGTAAATTTTGAGCCTGATGGAACAATTAATTCAAAAAAAATTAATGCTTTATTAAAAAGTGTCGAAGATACGTCAATCGAAAATATCGTGAACGACCTTGTACTACGTTCGATGGCCAAAGCAGAGTATTCACCCAATAATATTGGGCACTTCGGATTAAGCTTTGCCAACTATGCACACTTTACAAGTCCAATCCGGCGTTATCCCGATGTAGTTGTTCACAGGCTTCTGAAACGCTACAACTCGGGCGCTGCTGAGTACACCTATATTCAACTTGAACAAATTGGTGAACATTCCAGCGAAAGAGAACGTTATGCAGTGGAAGCTGAAAGAGATTCTGTAAAATTGAAGCAGGTGGAGTTTCTTTCAGGGCGGCTTGGCGAATCGTTCCTCGGAACTATCAGCGGTGTAACAGAAAACGGTATTTATGTTGTATTGAATGATATTTATTGTGAAGGAATGATTCGCGTTAGTGAACTAAAGGATGATTATTACATTTATCATCCTAAGTTGCATTGCCTTATTGGCAGGTCAAAGGGACGAAAGTTCAGGCTTGGCGATACCATCAATGCAAAAGTGATTAATACTGATTTAGAAAGAAGACAAATTGATCTTGTAATCTCTGATTTTTAACGATTTTTCATATGCGGTTGCTAAATAAAACAATTCTTATTTCAATTTTTACCATTTTTATCTCTACATCAGCTGTTCAGGAGCTGTTTGCCCAGTTTTTCTTTTTTGGAAAAAACCGCGTACAGTATGAAAAATTTGATTGGAGATATATAGAAACCGATCATTTTGACATCTACTATTACGATGCTAAAAACTACCATCTTGCTCAATTTACAGCTGAAACTGTAGAATCATCGCTAAAGCAGTTGGTGGAAGACCTCGGTTCACCCCTTACCGACAGGATTCCGGTAATTATCTACGATTCACACAGCGATTTTTCACAGACGAATGTGGTTCGGCTTCCGGTTGATGCGCAGGGAATTGGCGGTGTAACAGATAAATTTAAAAACAGGATGACCCAGCCATTCATGGGTGATTATGCCGATTTCCGCCGTACCATTCAACACGAACTTCTGCACGCATATATTAATGACGTCTATTATGGCGGCTCCATTCAGTCTATTATGCAGAACAATATCCAGCTTGTGTTCCCTCTATGGTTCGAAGAAGGGCTGGCCGAATACCTTGCCCTTGGCTGGGATACACAAACCGATATGTACATCCGTGATGCTATCCTGAATAACTACCTGCCACCCATTCCTCAGCTTGGTGGATTTTTTGCCTACCGCGGAGGACAGGCGTTTTGGTACTATATCGCCGACCAATATGGCCGTCCAAAAATTACCGAGATTATGCAGCGTATCAGGACTACCCGAAACATACAGCAGGCACTCGTTCAATCTCTGGGACTGCAGATTGATGAATTATCAGAACGATGGAAAGAATACTGGCAACAGCGCTATTTCCCGGAAGTTGCTGAAAGGCAGTCGTTGAGTTCAGTTGCAACACACCTGAACAGGCATTCGCGTACACGAACATACGACACCAGTCCTACCATATCTCCACGCGGTGATCGTGTCGCCATGATATCGAACAGGAGAGGGGTATTTGATGTTCTTGTGCTGGATGCCAATACCGGCGAAAGGTTAAAAACTGTTATCAGTGGTGCGGATAACCCGATGTTCGAGGAATTAAATATACTGAATCCGAACCTTTCCTGGTCACCGGATGGAACCCAGATCGCTTTATCAAGCAAGTCGCAGGGTTCTTACAATCTTGCAATTGTTGATTATGAAACATTACGTTCAAGAACTATCCGATTCCCGGAACTTGATGCCATCAATTCTGTAGCATGGTCACCGGATGGCCAAAAAATTGCTTTTGATGGAAATATTGGCCCGTATCAGGATATATTTGTTTATAATCTGGAAACCGGTGATTTTGTAAACCTTACGGGTGATGTTTTTACTGATAAAGAACCGGCTTGGGGCCCGGATTCCGAAACCGTTTATTTTGTTTCAAACAGGGGCGAGCGTGTTCAGCCCAATACCTACCTCGCCGGTTATTCCACCATGCAGCACAATTCCTTTTATCAAAGTGATTTATACAGGATACGAATGGGCAGCACCCGGATCGAACGATTAACCAATACGCCGAACTGGTCGGAAACCCAACCTACCCTTACCGCAGATGGGCGGCTACTTTTTGTCTCTGATCAAAATGGGATTCCGAATATTTATGAATACGACATTGAAAGCCGTTCGGTTTATCCCATTACTGATTTACAATCAGGGGTTATGCAGATATCCGTATCCCGTGATGGCACACGCCTCGCATTTAATGCGCTGAATCGCGGTGCACCGGATATTTACCTGATGCGTTCACCCTTCAGTTTGCGAAGGGACGCGCCTCTTACACCGAATACCTGGGCACAAAAACGTAATTCCATGGAACCGGGAGAACTTGTACCTGCCATCCGATATGCACAACAGATGATAGCGGCAAGGGATCGCGGAAATTTAGTCACTTCGAGACTTATTACCGCTCAGCAGCAGGAGGTCTCCGATGAAGCAGATGAAGATGAAGAAGTAACAGAACCGGCTGAAGAGGCCGATACCGGCAGAATTGATTTCAGAAATTACCAGTTTGGTGAGGCTGTCATCAGAGATACAACCATCAGACTCAGGGATGACCCGAGAAATTTTGAGCCGGAAGGAAATATTACGGAAGATGGTTATTTCCAGCCCAAAGAATACAGGCTTCAGTTTTCACCCGATTTCAGCTATGCAGCTGGCCAGTTAAGCACCTATTATGGAACATCTGCATTTGCTTTTGTGACACTGACAGATTTGTTTGGTGACCACCAGATTTCATTTGGCTCCAACCTTGTTTTCGATCTTCGCAATAGTGATTACACATTTCAGTATGGTTACCTGAGGAATCGAACCAACTTCTTTACATCCTTTTTCCACCAGTCACGTAATTTCCAAACATTCTTTGGTGAACTGCTGCGATTCAGAACCTACGGCGCAACGGTAGATTTCCAGTACCCGCTGAACCGTTACCAACGAATTGATTATGGAGTTTCCGCCATCGGTATTGCACGCGACTTCAGTACAATTCAAGGCCTTGGTGGCAGAAACGTAAGCAATGAGAATGCATGGTTTGTCTATCCTCAGGTTACCTTTACCGGTGATTTTACCGTTCCGGGATTCATTACCCCAAGAGGCGGCAACAGGTACTCCCTGAGGCTGTCAGCGAGTCCTCCACTCGGAAGTGAAACGCCTCAATTCGCAACATTAATGGGTGATTACAGGCAATATCTTGATATGGGTCTCGGTTACTCACTTGCAATCCGCGGATCAGGTGCTGTTTCATACGGACGTGATTCACAAACCTTTTTTATGGGTGGTATGCTTGGCTGGATTAACCAGCGATGGTCAAATGCTGAAATACCATTTGATCGCCTTGCCGATACATTTTTTACTCTGCCAGCCACACCTCTGCGAGGCCACGAATTCAATACCATTTTTGGCGATAAATTTACACTGATCAATGCTGAATTCAGGTTCCCGCTCTTTGCAGCAATCCTGCCTGGCCCCGTCCCGATTTTGCCATTATACAACATAACCGGCGCGGCATTTATTGATGTAGGCTCCGCCTGGGGTTTTGATGTACCTTTTTCGAGGTTTAACGATCAGCAGGGTAACCCGATCGTCTATTTTGAAAATCCCGCTCGCTTCCAGGGTAAAATTGGTACAAAACGCGAAGCGTTTATCAACCCGCAAACCGGGTTGCTCAGAGATGGACCTCCTCAACAAGGTGACATTCAAACTACTTTTGTTGAAGGTGACATTTTGATCGGGGCGGGCTTTGGCTTGCGCACCATCCTGCTTGGTCTGCCATTCCGGTATGATGTAGGCTGGCCTTACGGACGTGATGGATTTGGTGGCAGACCCATTCACTATTTCTCAATAGGCATCGATTTTTAGAGAGCCAGTAACATTTCATTTAACATCATAGCAGGCATTCTCACTTGGGGATGGCTGCTTTTTTTTGAGGTTCTGCAGGAATTCTTTTGTATTCTGCTGATTTTGGTGAAATAATAAATTGTGCAACTTGTTTTAGTATTGACCTATCTAAGCCATATAAACATTTTTCCGCTTCACTGCTGTCCTATAAAAATGGTTGGTAATCAGCTCAATGGTTTGGTTTTTGTCAGGGTCATAAACCACTACCCGACGAAGCTTTTGGGGATACATGGCTTTGGTTTTGGGTTAGCTTAACACGAAATATTCATCCACCAAAATGTGCTCATGACGTCCTTCGGGAAGAGGTTTCTCTTCCAGGTGGTGAAATTGAATGGATTCCTTCAAGCGAATCACAAAGTAACTCCCGCTTTGGTGGGTTTGAAAAAGTTTGGAAAAAGAAAACCGATCCAGAATGAATCATCCCGATCCTGATGAATTTTTATGAACTACCTTCTTGATACAAATATTTGTATTCATTTTTTCAGGATAATTTGCCGATATACTCCGCTCTCAACCCCGATTGCTTTGCAGCTATCCATTGCCGTTTATCTGCGGTAACAAAAAGATCGGCTTTCCATTCAACGGCACAGGCAATATGCAGCGAATCCATCGCCCGCAGAGAATGGTTTTCAAGAATATATCTTTTGGCAAAGGCAGATGAGTCTGCGAAGAGCCTCACAATCCGGCCTCCCGCTCTTCCAATATTGCACCTGAAAGATTCGAACCGTCGATCTCCGTCGGAGTTACCGGTTCTTTCCAGGCCGGAAGCTCTCCGGGAGTTTTTGACACAGTACTGATTTCGGCAACAGGTTTGCCATGACGGATGACCAAAAATGTTTCTCCCTGCTCTATTTCTGTTATGAGGCCTGACGCTTGTTTTCGGAAATCTGTGAATTTGATTGTTTTCATCTGTCCGGATTTTAATGTTTTCACATAAATGTACATTTTATATCACTTTCTGTACAATAGATGATCGATTCGTGAGGTATTGTTGAGTGGGCAGACCTTTTTAACAATACCAGATTTAAATGGACTATTGATCCAACGGGATGCCAGAATAAAATTTTTCAGTTTCCTCATGAATAATAGCTTCTGAAACTACCAAATCTTTATTGATCATTATTACTTAATTTACTGTAATAAATTCGTTGTTGAATTAGTTAACAAATAGGATGATTTTCAACTCTGAAAAACAATGAAAAAAGAACAAGTTATAGAACGGAATCCAGATGTGCTGGGGGGTACTCCTGTCTTTGCCGGGACCCGTGTACCCGTTCAGGCTCTTATCGATTACCTGAAGGCCGGTGACGGTCTTGAGGAATTTTTGGATGGATTTCCCACTGTAAACAGGGCTCAGGCAGTGGAGTTTCTTCAAATAGCTCTCGATTCAGCATTGGCAGAAAAGGATGCGCATCCTGCTTGATGAGAATATGGACCGACGGTTGCAGCGACTATTCGATGCCAGGTACGAAGTACGAACCGTTTCAGAGTGCGGTTGGAACGGAAAGAAAAATGGAGAGCTTCTTCGTTTGGCATCGCATGAATTTGATGTATTTATAACAATGGATCGAAACATCCGCTATCAGCAAAACCTTGCGGTTTTCAATTTGAGGATTATTCTGATCGAAGCTAACAGCAGCAGGCGACAAGAAATAGAACCAGCTATACCGAAAATAAACCGTATTTTAGACAAACTCCATCCCGGTGAGTTACGGATAGTAAAAGCATAAATATGTTTATTCAGATACCCATTTTCCGGAATAATTACCCATGAAAACGATATTCTACAATCAATTATAGCTTACTACATATCATAATCCCCCTTGCTAAAATTGATCACAAAATCCGTTTTCTGATGATTTGGCTGCACCCAGTTAATTAAAAGTGTACTCTTCCCCTGGTCGTACCACCACTGCCCCGCTCCATCACCCCGCTCAAGGTTTTCTTCGTTGGCAATAATTGAAACCGGCTCATCCACAAATTTAAAGGCAAGCAGCAGTTCTTTCCGGGCTGGTTGCCCGCGGTACTCACGTACCATTCTTCCAATGGTAAACGTGGCATAATCATCATGCTCAAAATACCTGAACGCTGTGGTTGAAAATTCACCAAGCTGGTAATGCGTGGTGATTCCATCATCTTCATAAAGTCGGAATAATCCCCTGTCGCCGCCATAAACATCAACTTTCATAACATCATTACTTCCAGCGGTAATTGTATCTGCCCGTTGGCGATATGGAATTATTGAGCCGGCTTTTACAAAAACCGGTACCTGGTAGAGAGGCGCATCAACCGTTATGGTTTCACCGCCACGGTACTGTGTGCCATCCCAATAATGGTACCATATTCCTTCCGGCAAAAATACTTCTCTCTCAATAGCACCTTTTTGGTATACCGGGGCAACAAGAAATGCATTGCCAAGCCAAAATTGGCCGGGATATTCAGCGGAACCGCGAACCGGCTTCACTCCGGTTGGCCTTACAAGATGCGCCAGGCTGTATATAAATGGGAAAAGCTGCCCTCGATGCTCCAGTAGTTTTGCAATATAATTCAGGCTTTCCTCCGGCAAAGATGAAATAACTTCAGAAATATCCTCATCCCCTGAATGAAGATACATCATGGTGTAAAATGCCAAAAACTGTACCCATCGGACAATCTCCTCCTCATCCATCTGAGAAATATCCCGGTAATATCCACCGATATTCAGCAATAAAAATGGAATTTCGTAGGTAGACTTCACAGGATTGGCAACCATACTTATGGTTTCCTTTAACCCGTAAATGTAATTTTCATTATCTCTCAAACGCAGTAAATCAACATCAGCCAGTGAAGACCAAATTGCAGGATACTCTTTCACCTCTGGTATGTAACTATTTTCCAGGCCCGACATCACAAACCCTCTTCGATGTTCTGGCAAACCCTTTTCAAGTAACAGTTCAAATGTATCTTTAATCACGGAAAAACCGGCACCGGGCCAAAGTTTTACAAAATGGTACCGGCTTGCTGATAAGTTCTGTAATGGATTGCTGTATTCATCCGAAAATCCATTCTGCTGATCAACGTATCGATTATGTTCATCAAAAAGAATGATACCCGGCTGTATGCCATGTTCACTAATAATGGTGTGATCCCCGGCTGTTTGGGTCAGTGCATCAGGAAAGATTTCTACACTTTTAAATTGGTCCATGACTTTGCCAGCATCCTCTCCTGACCCGGAGGTGCCGGCAATCACACCGAAAGACCACGCCGGTGGTATTACAACTCGTTGATCCCTTTTGGACAAAACCGGGTCAACACGGAAATTATTTGTCTCGGGCATTGCAAATCCCTCAGGTTTCCGGTCACCATTTAAACTCAGGTAAAGCTTATCGATCACATATCCACCACGACCGCCCGATTCAAAGATGATTGAATAATATCCTGGTTTTGGAAAAAAGACACTAATTTCCTCTCCGGATCTGGAATCCCTGTTCAGCCACTCAAGAGCATGAATCTCGTTTAGCTGTAAGCGGAAATCATCAAGCAGGAACTGTTGGTTATCAAGTACCCGAAAAGTAAGATTATTCTCTTCGGACTGATCTGACAGCTGTTTAGTGAGTGTCCATATGGAATAAGCGCCAGGCCTCCGGATAAAAAAGGGGAAAGTCAACCTGCCCGCGAATGATAGTGAGTCTTCATACGAAACTTTTGAAACAGACGTGTAATAAGGCCGGGTTTCCCAATTATTTTGGTCAGGAATACTCCTGGCATCAATTGAAACGATGCCGTTTACCTCATAGAAATCAGCTTCAGGATAGCTTTCGCAGGAAAGCAATGCAAAACAAACCAGTAAGACGATGATATAAAATGTCCGCAACGGTAACCTGTTTAATCCACAAACAAAGGGTTTAGCCGTATAATATATAAAGAATACCTGTCACAGTTAAAAAAACCGGAGCCGGTGTGCCGATTATCCGTTTGATTGGTTAACAGCTTTCTTAAAGTCTTTTGATATTTTTAACATTGGTACATATTGTTCAGGTACAATTACCTCCTCATTCGTCTTCGGGTTCCTTGCTACTCTCTGTGCCCTTTTAACCACTTTAAAACTTCCAAACCCCCTTAACTCTATGGTTTCTCCTCGTTTCATAGCGTCGATTACCGTATCCAGAAATCCTTTTACAACAGCCTCTGTTTCAACTTTTGTCAGCCCGGTTGATGATGATATGATATCTACAATATCTGCTTTGGTCATTTTATTTTTTAAGTCTTTGCTTGAGATTAACTTCTCTTTATAACTACTGAGAAGAGTTAGTACGATTAATGTCAATATGCACAAATTGAAACAAAGCTTTAATCGTTCATTTTAACCCAAATTTTTCAAAAATATTGCCAAATCTTTTATACCTTCGATGCTGATATAATCTTAGAAAGAATATCCCACTGTTTATGGAAACATTTGAACGTATCATTTTTACACTTGAAAGCCTTGTATGGAGTTTTCCTGAGTCTGTTTTCGGATACCGGTCGCTGCCTCTTCTGGTAATGGTGATATTAGGTTTTGGAATTTTTATCACCATCCGGCTCGGTTTTATTCAACTCTTCCAGTTCAAACAGGCTTTCAGAGTATTGACCGGGAAATATGATGACCCTAAAGACACCGGTGATATTAACCACTTCCAGGCTTTAACAACTGCGCTCTCTGCTACTGTTGGTGTGGGAAATATTGCGGGAGTTGCCCTGGCTATTCATATTGGCGGTCCGGGCGCACTTTTCTGGATGTGGGTAACCGCTGTTTTTGGCATGGCAATCAAGTATACCGAATGTACACTTGGGGCTCATTTCCGTACAAAAAATGCCGATGGTTCAGTTTCCGGCGGACCGATGTATTATATTGAGAAAGGGCTTGGACCAAACTGGAAATGGCTCGCAATCCTTTTTGCCATTGCCGGTTCTATCTGTGCGCTGCTAACCGGCAACGCTATCCAGGCAAATACCCTTGCAGATGTAATGAATACCGAATTTAACATTCCCGTTCACATCACCGGATTTATTACAGCGAGCCTTGTTGCAGCAGTAATTTTGGGTGGAATTAAGCGAATCGGCTATGTAACAGCCCGCCTTGTTCCGCTGATGGCCGTTATGTATGTGCTTGGCGGCCTCATTATTTTGCTGATTCATTACGATCAGATAATTCCGGGATTCATTACGATCATCAGCAATGCATTCAATCCACAGGCAGGAGTGCTTGGTGTTGGCTCGGGGGCGTTGATACTCACACTTAGCTATGGTGTTCAAAGAGGCCTCTTTTCTAACGAGGCTGGCCAGGGATCATCACCCATTGCGATGGCGGCAAGTAAAACCAAAGAACCGGTGCATGCCGGGCTTGTGGGGTTGATAGGCCCATTTATTGATACACTTGTAGTCTGCACTATCACAGGGCTTGTAATTGTCGTAACCGGTGCCTGGGACAGTTACCACAAAACCACCCTCGATCCTGGTGGCCCAAACCTGACGTATATAACGGATTCACCAGACCAGTACCAGATTTTGTTTGAAAATGGCTTTCCGGTTAACGGCCAGATGCAACGTTATTCGATACCGGTTGATACTATGTTTACAGACCCGAATTATTCAGTTCCGTTCACCGGGATGATCGACGTTTCCCAACGCCCGTCTGCATTTGATGAATCAGGCTTGCCTGTCGACAGGCTCTACGGCGGCGTTGTGGAAAATGTGGCGTCACTAACTTCTGTGGCATTTTCAAAAGGATTGCGACCGCTGATGCCTGGAGGCCAGTTTATTGTAACCCTGGCTGTTTTCTTTTTTGTAATCTCCACTTCCATCAGCTGGAGTTACTACGGTGAACGTTCCATTCACTACCTGCTGGGTCAGAAATCCATTTTCACCTATCGCCTGATATTTGTCGGTATGCACTTTTTCGGTGCTGTTGTCTCTGTTAGTGTAGTATGGTCGTTTGGTGATGTGATGCTCGGAATAATGGCCTTTACAAATATCATCGGGCTCATTGCCCTTTCCGGAATCATTTATAAAATTACCAGAAAATATATCCAGGCTCAGGATAATAACAGCAAGTAAAATCATACACTATGGAGAACAATCAGGCAACCATTGTACATCACCCGGTGGTTGCACGTGATCTTACCATACTCAGAAATAAAGAAACAAATACGGCAGATTTCCGGTTGGCCATGGGGAGAATTGCCACCATACTGGCATATTATGCTCTAAAAGACCTTCCTTTAAAAAAAGTTGAAATTTCTACGCCGGTCACCGCTGCACAAGGGTACGAAATCAATACCGAAATTATTATCGTCCCAATCCTGAGGGCAGGATTAAGCCTTGTGAATGCACTTCTGAATTTTATCCCAGATGCACGTGTAGGGCACTTGGGCATGTACAGAGACGAAACCACGCACGAACCCGTTGACTATTATTCGAACATACCTTCCGGACTGGAAAACGCAATGGTTCTGCTTGTTGACCCGATGCTTGCGACTGGAGGCAGCGCAGATGATGCCATTGCATTTTTAAAGAAGAAAGGAGCGAATAATATCCGCTTTATTTGCTTAATTTCAGCTCCGGTAGGACTACAACGAATTTCAACCAAATACCCCGATGTTTCCGTTATCACCGCTGCAGTGGATGAAAAACTTAACAACGATGCATTCATCGTGCCAGGGCTTGGAGACGCCGGAGACCGCTATTTCGGAACAACCTGATCCCGGTATCACATTCAACCCTTTACATCTTTTCACGAAATGGGGAATGATTTTAGTGATACCGTTATTAATGATTATACTTTTATCATGCACTGACCTTTCCAGGTACGATGTAGAACAAATCAGGACAACACTCAACGATTCCCTGATAACAACCACCGAAAGCTGGGATGTTGAGATGGTGCTTATGCAGGATGGCAACACACGCATGTATATCGAAGGGAGCTATGCAATCAATTACCAGTCCAATGAACGCAAAGAGTCCCGGATAAGCGGGCCTGTTTATGTGCAGATTTTTGATTCACTCGGCAGCGTGGAAACCGAGGCATGGAGCAAACGCGCCATATATCACGAGGAAGATGCGGAATTTGAGCTTTTCGATTCGGTTCGTGTACAAACCGTTAATGACCGGTTCCTCTTCTCCGATTACCTGAAATGGTCGCAGGATACCGACCGAATCACATCACCCTACTTTGTTATCATCATCACTCCTACCGACAGTATCGCCGGGCGAGGATTTGACGGTCTTACAGATCTCTCTTCCTACACCATAACTGAACCGAGAGGCCGCCTAATTATTGATTAATGGGAAAACCGTTCCTTCGACTTTTACCTGTTTACACACTGATTTTGTTACTGGTTCTTCCGTTTCAGGCTGAAGCGCAGAGCAGGGTGAATATCCTGCAGGCCGACAGGGCAGAGGGAGGTATATTTGCAGGACAAAATATCCGGAAAATTCTCGGAAATGTAATTCTTCAAACCGATAAAATGCTGATGCAAACAGACAGCGTTTATCAGTTTGTTGACCGCAATCTGCTCATGGCATTTAATGCCCAAATTGAAACTGAAAATGAAATGATTTGGGCCGATACCCTGTACCATAATACGGCTACAGAATACAGCAGGCTCCGCGGCAGGGTGATCATACAATCGGAACAAAATACGGTTTTTGCAGATTCCATGGATGTTGACCAACAGCAAGAGATCGTCATTTTTAATGTACCGGTACGTTTTGAAGACGAACAGGGAACATTAATTGCCGAAAGCGGATTGTATTACCAGGCTGTAGACAGCGCGATTTTTCGCGGCAATGTACAACTGGCCGACAGTACCCAATACCTCGAAGCCGATTCACTTTTTATGAACAGGTCTGCCGAACTATACGAGCTTTTTGGGAGGGTATATGCTGATGATTATGAAGATAACGTAAGTTTCGCTGGCGAGTATCTCTACGCCGATTCCCTGGGCTACAGGCTGCTTCAGATCAATGCCTGGCTTATGGAAGTTAACGAAGCACAAACCGATACTACACATCTTTTTGCCGAAAAAATTGAATTGTTTGAAACCGATACTTCTTCCACTATGGACGCTTTCCGGGATGTGAGGATTTGGTCCCCAAAGTTTTCGGCCATTGCAGACACAGTTCACTACCGCGACGATATCGAACAATTTATACTCCGCTCAAACCCCATATTGTGGCAAAAAAATATGCAGCTTACAGGGCCGTATATTGAAGCTTATCTTGAGGATGATGAAATCAAATTTTTAAGATCTTTTACAAGACCAATCATCGTTCAGCAGGACTCACTAACTGAAAGAATGCACCAGATGACGGGAGATACGCTTCATGCATATTTTGAAGGTGGAGAAATTTATCAGATCAGGGTATTTAATAACACTGAAATTATTTTTCATCAAAAGGATGAAAATGATGAACCCGATGGCCTTGTTGAACTGATTTCAATGGGACCTTCCACGATGGATTTTTTGGAAGGTGAACTCGATTTTTTTAAAGCAGAACAAAATATTGACGGTTCTTACCTGCCTGAAGACCCAACAAACATTGAACGAAAGCTTGACAATTTCCGATGGGATCCCGAGCGCAAACCTGAAAAACCTGAGCCGAGACAACCCCGGCTGCCACCAGTCCCTGAAGAACGCCCCTTCGATATGCCCCCGAGATTTGTAAATTATTTGTCAGAGCACGAGATGTGAGACAGTAAATCAAGGTTTTGGGATCTCAATACATGGCAGCGCCACAGTAAAACAAGATTCTGACAGTGTCGATAAGGAATCTGCTTTTTAAATGTTCAGGAGGCTAATAGCCTATAAAAAAATCCTCAAAAGCGCACGGGCAAAATGCAGCCAGGCTTCTGTTTCCCAGACAACTACCCGGCCTACGGATAAAAGGAGTACGGCTAAACCTACCAAAAATGCAGGGTGTACCTTCCTGTTAAGAATACCATCCAGAATGATGCCTGCAATTATTGGAAATAGCCAAAATAACAGCAAACCAGGAATATTTTCTTCACCAAACATGCGTGCTACCGCTGGGAAAACAAGCATCACGGATGCAACAAGCATCAATCTTTTATGAAGTTCCATTTTGCCCCGATAATACAGGGCTGCTCCAAAAAAACCACTGAATATAAGCATATCACCAAGCGGCAGTATCAGAAACGATGCCGCCTCATCTATACTCCAGAGGCCGCTCTCAATATTTTCAATCGGTAGTACAAATGCAGCCGCTAACCCAAGTGCAAGAATCAGGAAACCGTATGTCCCTCCGGCTATGCCCAGTTTCCGGTGAAATTTTGTATTGCCCACAGCAACCAGGGATACCTGTACCAGTAAAAGCATCAGCCAACCAGTAAATATCACGGCATGTAGATGTATAATCCAGTTCCTGGCAGGGAAATCACCGAATAATTGACCGAAGTAGCTAGGCCAAAACCCAAGAATAACCATTACAGTCATATAAATAACAGACGTGATGTAGTAGATATGTGTAATTCTCCTGTTACGAATTTTCACATTGCCAGCCTTCTTTTTACCGACCATATCCACACTTCCGGCTATTCCTGCCTGCTTCATAGTCCCCCTGTATTTTATAAATTTATTATTTCATTGTATCCGAACGTAGAAAATTTTCCGGCAAGATCAAACAGGCTGAATTTCATATTACACTGCTGACAGATTCTATACCCAGCTAAAAATCAGGCATGATCGACTGGTGACAGATTTGGAAAATGTGTTTTCCCATAGGGATCACTACGTGGTTGGTTTAAATAAATCCTTTCATGAACCACTCGGCAACGTATCTTATCTTTCCAGAAATCCCCCCGACCCCCTTTAGAAAAGGGGGAGCCCCCGTGGCTTATCATTCCGTCATTTAAAGCAGACGGTAATTTATTGTTTTCAGCCTGTTTCAAGTTGATCAGATATCGCACCTTCCACAACATCCCGGTGAGGCAAAACCAGATCGGTCAATCGGTTCATCGGTGATTCGGTTTATCGCAAATCAAAGTGAGGAATGACCCAATAACCGAAGACGAGAATGGATTAAAGACGTTGCCAAAGGGTGGAATAACGGGACAAATCCAAACTTCCCTTCATCCACAATTCAACAATTTCTCAGTTCTGCGGTTATTAATTCCCCGTTTCTTTAGATAGCCATCATCATGTAGCCGACTTACCTCCTCCCTTTCCCTGCCAATTCCGCCTCCGCTGCAATAAACCCGAATGCCGGCCAATTGCCGGAATCATAAATATCCTGCCAGATCTCATACGCCCTATCCTGTCTGCCATTGATATAGTGCCAGTTACCCAGGCCATATCCAAGAGTTGCGTTCGTAAGGGCGTCTTCAGCCGTTTCCAAGAGGCGTTCCGGGTCAAAAACACCCTTAAATACCAGTATCAGGCTCAGGTAGGTATCATTCTCAAATAATTCCATTTCCGGGGTTATATCTGCAATAGCACGTCCGGCATCATCATCTTTACCTATACGCCGCAGAGCCATGTAATACCAGTAAAGAGTGGCAATTCTCATATCCTCTGTTAATTCGAGCTCCAGTGCATTTTGATATGCTTCAACTGCCCTCTCAAAATCCCCTTTCAGGTAGTAGGCCAGCCCTTTGTGGTACCATACATTCGATTTGAGTGTACTTGTGGGAATACCGGCTTCGTTCGGCAGCCCATCCGGTTCAACCTGGTCAGGTAAATTACGCATCAGATTTTCTGCACTTTCAAAATCACGGATTGCAAGATCAAACTGCCTGAGCGTAATGTACCTGTGCCCGCGGTGACGGTACATCCTGGGATCTTCGGGAAGTTTGTAAACACCTTCTGTAAAAATGTTGAGCGCCTCACGATAACCACCCAGGTAGGCCGTTCGCCTTCCCAGCCAGATGATGTAATCCGGGTTTTCAGGATCTGTACGGTAATCCATTACCGCCTGAAGCAGATTGTTGTTGTATTCATCAAAATCAGATGGATTTATCACAGGTGTTTTCAGTGTATCGCCTAAAAGCGAGATTGCCTGTGCACCTGCCGGAAGCACAGGAAGATCATATCTCTGACGGCAGGAAATGGCCAGTAACGCAATAAGTAACAAATAGCAGGAAGTCTTCAAGAAAGGTGATATTGTTGTCATTTCATTTGTTTGTAAAAAATTCAAAAAATTACGGTCAGTTCCAGTTCTTCATCTCCCCGCAAAACCACCACAGGGTACTTGTCGCCCGGCTCCACGCCGTTCATAAAGTTCATATATTCGTAAATATCGGCGATGTAACGCTCTCCAATTTTAATCACAATATCGCCATCCTTCATCCCTGCCCTGTCACCGGAATTGCCACTGCGCACGCTGTCAATCCTCAGGCCGGTACCGCTGAAGCGATAATCGGGCACAACTCCCAGCCCGATGCCATCGCGGCGCATGGCTGCAGGCCTCGGATCTGTAGATTCACGAAATTCGATCTCATCAGGACTAAAACTGTCTACCATCATTACTGTTTTCTCAACATGCGCCAATACCCATCTAATGCCCGTATAATTTATTTTTTCGGCGGTATCCGATGAACGGTGATAATCATCGTGCGTACCTGTGTGATAGTGCAAAGCAGGAATACCCGCTTCATAAAATGCGGCATGATCACTGCTCCCCATTCCTCCGGGTGTTCGTGTGATGGTTAGTGAATCGGCCTGGATTTCATCCAGGAGGCTGTCCCAGATGTTGGCCGTTCCGGTGCCGAAAATATCAAGTTTTCCATCATCAAGCCTGCCTATCATATCGAGGTTAATCATGGCCAGTACTGAATCTTTCGGCATCTCAAGGTTCGCAACAAACCATCGCGACCCCAACAGACCCAGCTCCTCTCCCGAAAAAGCAGCAAAAATGATTGTGTTTTGAGCCGGATTTGAGGCAAAATGCTTCGCAAGCCATAACAGCCCGGCTGTGCCTGAAGCGTTGTCATCGGCTGAATTGTGAATCTGCGGCTCATTACCTGAATCCATGGATATCAGGCCCCCCATTCCCTGCCCGTCGTAATGTGCCCCGATAATAATAAACCGGTCGGGGTATTCCGAACCTGGAACCGCACCAATTACATTGCGCGAAACGTGGTTATCCACACCCAAAAGCTGGGGTATTGGCCCGGTAAGTTCAAACAGTTGAATATATCTCAATCTCTCAACCATGGGAAGCAAACCATACCGAAGAAACCTGTCTGAAATATAGTTTGCCGCATCGGCCTCATGGATCGAACCTGCCAGGCGGCCTCCTCTTTCATCAGAAGCAAGCCATTCAACATGGGTTTGCAGGTATTCTTCAATGGTCAGATCCTTTTCCTGAGATTTACACCCAGCCAGAAAATAAATAATGACCAGTGTAAAGAGACAATTCCGCGTAAAAGGGTTGATCTGAAATATCATCTGGGTAGTAAAGTTCTTTGCTTGGCGTTTAATTTGAATTCATTAACTGAGACTGATTAAGTGAACCCGCCCCTGAGACGCGATCTCCTTCATTTTTTTGAGTATCGGCCTTCATCTATACTAGTAGAATCCTGATCAGACCAGGAGTGATGATAGACGGTTTTCAGTCATTATACACATTAATTTTCCTGTTGAACTGTTTTTCTTGAAGCATACGGTTTTCCTGCCTATTTTTAAACCTTAAACCAATCAAAAGGTTGGGGGTGTCCTGCCGTAGACGGCGGGACTGAGATCATACCCTGTGAACCTGAACCGGGTTATACCGGCGTAGGGAAACCGATCTTACAAGCGGGTTTATGTAATCCCGTTTGATTTGCCCCCTCCTTCAATCGCGTTTTATATTGCAGGAGGCAACATGCTTAAACAATTCATACTTCTTTTTTCATTTATCCTGATTTATTCAGGATTTTTACATCCAATCCAATCTCAAACCATCGAAGGTCAGGTAACAAATGCTGCCACAGACACACCGCTCGATGGTGCAACCATACTTGAAACTGGAACGACAAATGGCACGTTTACTGATGAAAACGGGCAATTTTCACTCACGCTTACTACGGATCGAAATGAAATTACCGTCAGTTTTGTGGGATTTCGACCGGTTCAGTATACTATCACAAATCCGGATGAGTTCCTTGATATCCGGCTCGATGAGCAGATTTATTTATCAGGTGAAGTGTTTGTTAGTGCTCTCCGGGTAGATGACACCACTCCGATTGCCTACACAAATATCAGCCGTGAGGAGATCGAAGCCCGAAATTTCGGCCAGGATATTCCCTTCCTGATCCAAACCTCACCTTCGGTGATTTCCACCTCCGATGCAGGTGCGGGTATCGGTTATACAGGAATACGGATTCGCGGGATTGACCCCGGCCGGATCAACGTAACCATCAACGGCATCCCCCTGAATGATGCTGAATCGCATGGGGTTTTCTGGGTGAATATGCCCGACCTGGCATCATCCACACAAAATATCCAGATACAGCGGGGAGTAGGCACCTCCACACACGGGGCGGGTGCATTCGGGGCTACGATGAACCTTCAGACCGCGATAATGAACCCCGAAGCATACGGCGAAATCAATACCGGGATTGGCTCTTATGGTACACAAAAAGCGAACGTACAGATTGGTTCCGGAATCCTGGATAACGGCTGGCAGATTGAAGGCCGTTTATCTAAAATCGATTCCGACGGATATATCGACCGGGCCAGTTCCGACCTGCGCTCTTTTTACCTGTCGGGCTCACGTCACGGCAACCGCAGCCTGCTGAAGGCCGATATTTTCTCTGGCCAGGAAGTTACTTACCAGGCCTGGAATGGTGTGCCCGAACCGATTTTAAACAATAATTCCGCTCAACTTGAGCATTACATTTCACAACTTTGGCTCGGCTCCGAAGATGCCGCTCACTGGCGGCAAAATATCGATAACCGGCGTTTCAATGAATTTTTGTACGAAAACCAGGTGGATAATTACCAGCAGGATCATTACCAGCTTCACTACTCCTACCGGGTCCGCGACCACTGGCTGGCAAATGCATCCCTTCATTACACGCATGGACGTGGTTATTTTGAGCAGTTCCGCCGGAACGACCGCCTCAGTACATATAACATCAGCCCTGTTGTGATCGGAGATGAAACCATAGCACGTTCTGACCTGGTACGGCGTCGCTGGCTCGACAATCATTTCTATGGCGGAGTGTTCTCTACAGAAATCAACCGTCCCGAGCAATGGAGTTTTACCCTTGGAGGAGGTTACAACGAATACGACGGCGACCATTTTGGCGAGGTTATCTGGGCACGTTTTGCCGGTGACAGTGACCTGGGTGATCGTTATTACGACAATAACGGCTTTAAAACCGACTTCAACGTATACGGTAAACTGAATTACTACCTCAGTTCTGCAATCAACGCTTATGTGGATCTCCAGTACCGTACAGTGATGTACCGCTTTCTCGGCCTCAGAATTGATGGGGAAACAGGTGAAGTAAGCGATGTAGCCCAGCGCGATCGCATCAACTTTTTTAATCCCAAAGCGGGCCTTGTCTACCGTTTTGCGGACGACCACCGCGCCTTTGCCTCCGTAAGTGTTGGCGGTAAAGAACCAACAAGGCGCGATTATATTGAATCTACCGAAGAGAGCCGTCCAGACCCCGAAAGGATGTATGACCTCGAACTGGGTTACCACGGTTCATTGAGCCGGTTAGATGTTGGTGTAAATCTTTACTATATGCTCTATCGCGACCAGTTGATCAACACCGGAGAAGTGAACGATGTGGGAAATATTGTCCGTGAAAACGTACCCGACAGTTACCGTGCAGGTATTGAACTCCAGCTTGGCGCTAGGCTGCTGCCCGAATTGCACTGGAGTGGAAATTTGACCCTCAGCCGAAATATCATCCGTGAGTATGTACGTTTCCTGGATGATTTTGACCAGGGAGGCCAGCAAGCGGAAACCTTCAGGAACGTAGACATTTCCTTCTCGCCATCCGTTATCGGCAACTCGATTCTTGCATTCCATACCGGCCCGCTCCAGGCGGAATGGATTTCTCAGTATGTCTCCCGGCAATTCCTTGACAATACAGCGAATACCAGCCGGTCCATTGACCCGTACTGGGTAAATAACCTTAGGTTTGGCTACACAATTAAAGGATTTCCATACCTGAGGAATATCGTGGCTTCTGTTTTGGTAAATAATGTTCTGGGTGCAAAATATGTCTCAAACGGATACACTTTCGGATGGATTTCGGGCGAAGAAGAGCAGTTTTTCAATTATTATTATCCGCAGGCAGGGAGAAATTTTCTGCTGAACGTAAAATTGGGCTTTTAATAAATTGCGGGTTATTTATAACACGATCTAACTCCACTACCTGTAAGAATACGGATTACTAACCTTGTCTGATCTATGCCGTCATTAGTATAGTTCAGACAACGGTTATTTTTATATAATGAATGATGAATTATTTTAATTAATCTATTTCATTAATTGTGATAAACTTTCTATGTTCGGTAACAATGGATCAACTTCGTAATTAATTAGGTATATACATAATAATTTCAATTACATTAGTCTTATTATTATCACACATTGATTGCTATTTTGTACCCACTTCTAAATTCATTTTCAGCTTATCATCAGGCAGATAAATTATAGTTCATCTCTACCTGATTTTGTTGACGAAAAATACCAATTAACTGAACAACAATGTGTGGGATAGCCGGATTCATCAATCATAATGGTAAAGAGGCAGATGGTGCGATCGTGAAACAAATGCTTCAGAGATTATACCATAGAGGTCCTGACCATCAGCAATCTTGGGTTTTCCAAAATATAGCGATGGGATACACTCGCCTGAAAATCCTTGATCTAACCGAGCAAGGTAATCAGCCTTTTGTAACTGAAGATGGTAAAGGTATCCTATTCTATAATGGTGAAGTGTACAATTTCAGAGAATTACGAAAAGAACTCGAACACAAGGGGGGGCAATTCAAAAGTAAATGCGATACGGAAGTTGTCTTATCTGCTTTAAAAATTTTGGGGCCGGTGACTGCTGTTCAGCTTTTTAATGGAATGTTCGCATTTGCTTATTATGATTTAAACAGGAAAGAACTCTGGCTTGGGCGAGATAGGACCGGTATAAAACCATTGTATTATACAAAAAGTAACGGTATTACCGCTTTTGCATCAGAAATAAAAGCACTTTTTGGCCATCCTGCTATTCCAACCCGACCTGACCTCCATGCCCTGACCAGTTTTATTCTGGAAAAACGTCTCAATCGAATTACCCCATTCGATGATGTACAAGAAATAAAGCCCGGTACCCTGGTGAGAATTCGAAATGAACATTTTGAAGAGATCGTTTATTTCGATTTATCACGAGACATAGATGTAAACAGAATTGTGGAGGGAGGGCTTATAAATGGTGATTTTTTGCTAAATAACCTGGAAGAACTATTATCTGGATGTGTTGAGTCGCATTTACAAAGCGATGCGCCTCTTGCTTTTATGACAAGTGGGGGTGTTGACTCAAGCCTTATCACCGCAATAGCAAAAGATTACCGCCCAAATATTCAGGCTTATGTAGCAGATGTAAAAGGAGAAGAAGAAAATGAAGTAGGCAGGGCAAAAATTGCGTGCGAACATATTGGTGTAAACCTCAAAACTGTTCCAATAGATCTTGATGATTATTTACGGCTTTGGCCCAAGGTTATATATCATAATGATGAACCGTTATATTTTCGCCAGTCTATCATGCACATGGCAGTCGCAGAAGCTGTAAAAAAAGATGGCTATAAGGTATTATTGTGCGGTGAAGGTGCAGATGAATTATTCGGAGGTTATTTTTGGTATGAAAAAGTCCATCGTACATGGTTGATGAGAGATAAACGTCTGGCATACCTTAAATACATTAAACCATACCATGGCATTCTGAAAAAATTAACCTATTTAGAATCTCTTTTTAATTTCGACGCATTGTTAAACAATCCATTCTTTGACCCATTTTCAAAGGATTTTTTGGAGAATCGTAATATTGCAGCAATAGGGGGTGGTATAACCAAAATCAGACAAAAAGTAATCTTCAAAAAATTATCCGAAAAATTATCTAATGCCGATAGTGCATTTATTGCACGCTCAATAGAGGATTTTGAATTACACCTGGGCACATCTATCAAGATGAATGATAAAATGAATATGGCTTTCTCTATCGAAAGCAGGGTGCCATTTCTGGATAACAGGCTGATTGATTTTGGAATACACCTCCCGGTTAAAGCAAAGTATGACAATGGAGTATTGAAATCATTGTTAAAAAAATCAGCCGAAAAAAAACTGCCACATACATTAATTCATCAAAAAAAGATCGGTTTTCATGTGAGTAAAGGTATGTACAATTTTTCAACTAATCTGCTGAATGGTGGCTGTATGGAACACTGGTTTAAATGGAGAGTCAATGAAAAGAAAAACATTCTTGCACAGATTGAGTCTGATAATTTTCTGAAATTTCAGCTCATGAGTGCCGAATTATGGGGCAGAATCTTTTTTAACAATGAACAATCCGAAAATCTAACCGAAAAACTATATATGTAATCATTTGCCGGGCGAATTTAGATAAATGTCCTTTTCAGTTCTCTTCGGAATATTTATCTTTTTTCACCCATTCTGTTATCGCAATTGAAGCAAGAAACAGCCCCAGGATGCCATAACCCCATATTCCCGCATACTGCCAGAGCATGTAAAGGCTTGCTGAGCCAACAAGTAAAATCACACTGACCATCAGAAAATTCCATGTCACCCTGCTTCGCCCTTTTGGCCTGTGCTCTCCCATGATTTTTTTATTGTTAATCATCAAAAAGAAAGCGACGTAAGCAATGGGAAGCAACAGCAGAGTGATCACCGATGTTGGTATAGCGAGCCAGAAGTCGGCCTGTCCCCAGAAAAACGGCCCCAGAATTCCAACACCGGGGATCAGTATACCGACCCTGAACTGCCACCCATTGTAGGGTACTTTCATGATTTCGCAAACCACAAAACCGCAAATTACCATCATCAATGTTACACTGGATATAGCCATCCCCAAAACACCGATCCCGAAAATGATGTTACCGAATAACCTGCCAAGTAAAGGTTCCAATGAAAACGCCAGATCAAACGCATCGCGGGTTATAAGCGTGGCGGCCATGACCAGATCTTCTTCTCCAAGGTTACCGGCCAGTATCGGTGCAAAACCATCGGCCGGCCGAAAAATAAGAGCCGGATTCGGAATAAAGCCTGCGAGCAGATCTTTCCATGCAATTGGGCTTCATCATCAAACTGGTCCCACTCATGTTTGGGCATTTTATTTTATATGAGCTTTTTATGTTCCTATTCAGGTAATGGTGTGCCTTTTCATCTTAAAACCATGATGAACACTTGCACTATGACAACCCTGCTCACTTGTCACCTGTAACCATTTTACTGTAGTGCATAACATCTTCAAAAATACCTGCACTTTTTTCATAAAAGTGTTCATCCAGCTGAAAAACGCCTTGGCGTTCATTTGCCCATAAGGCATTGGGATAGGGATGAAAAGTTTTCATCCGGTTCCAGTTTTTGTAATTCTGATGACCATTATTTTCAAGGAGTCCCACGTCAAGACCAGGCAATGGGGCAAGCCTTGCAGCTACATTTTTATTCCATTCAATCAGGACCGGGTTTACTGTAAGATCGGCGCAAAAACAAGGCACATTCTGTTCATACGCTTCTCGGGCCATTTTTAGAGTCATACTAAGTGTTTTTGCTGCCGCCTTGAGGGCAATTGCCCCATACCCCATTTTGATTCTTTCCTGAACATTCTTCGCAGTATGTGCACTTTCATCGGCTGCCACGAGAACACCCAGATTGCCTACGTCTTCCGTCATCTCTTCTGGAAAAGGTTCTTCAACAACCAGAATCTGTTCAAATGCCCCAATTTTTTGTGCATAATCCAGTAGTTTCTGAAGCGTTTCCTTTTTTTCGTACCGCCCGTTGGCATCAAAATAGTACGGCAGTTTCCCGTTTTTTGTATAGGAGACATCGACATCGCCTATCGATTTGTGGACTTGTTCAAGGCGTTCCATATCTCCGGCCAGCATCTCGCTTTGAGTGCCCGGTGAACCGAGTTTCAATTTGAGTATAAAATACCCCTGCCCGGAAACCAGCTCTACTACCTCCCGTATGGGCATAGCGTAGGATGAAATGGGGACACTGGCTACTTTTTTGTGCCGGTAAGAGAGCGAAGGGCGATACTCAGAAGGGATCATCCGATCAAAATTTTCAAGGCCGTGTTTACGGGCATAGAGTACCCATGCCGCATTGTCAGCAGGCACCAGGGCGTTAAGTACAAACGTTTTTTTTAAATTACTGATACCGGTAATATCACAGGCATACGAATACAGGTCATCAAAAATCCGGTCCATCAGATCGATTGGCGTGATAAAATCGGTATCACGTATCATCCTTAGGGCGCGTTCTGTAATGGCAAACATCAGTGCATTCCCACCCGGCTCTGAAGTGGATGTAAAAACCCGGCTGTCTGACCATAGCACATTCTGGCAGCCAAGTCCCAATCCACTGATACCATCAGAAGTCTCTAACTTGGCAGCTACCTGCCAGATTTGATTCATATATCCACCTTTAAAACCAAATGGACGTACCAGGGGTTCTCTTTCAAAGTTACAGCTGCTCTTTTCTACCTTCAGTTTCATTTCCTGTTATAAATTTGTTGTTTAAGCAATTGTGGTGTCATCTGTAAAATCGCAGGGGAGTCGTTCTATCGCTGACGCTAGACTATATTATCCAGTCATTTACCAGGTATCATTCAGACTATTCGTCTCTCACGCTATTTCTTAAACCCGATAATTCATCCCGCGTTAAAATTCCGTTATTTCTTTTTGAAACTTCGCGAACCAGCCGGATCAACCCGGGCGAAACCGGGCCGGCATTGTGTCCCCATGCCCCCCGAATATAGGTCAATATATCGGCAAGTTCACCGTCTTCAAGGGTGTTCATTGGTGGCATCACCAAATCACCCTTCAAACCGTTCAGTACAATCCGTACCAAAAGCTCTTCCTGCCCGGCCACCCATTCAGAATTCCTGAGGAGTGCCGCTGTATGAAGAAGTGACTCTTTTTGAGGCCCCTCATCCCACCATTTCCCGATCACTTTCGCTAGCGGCTCCGGCACATATTCAACATGTGGCCCCAGCTCCAAACCTTCTGCTGCACCCGTAAGCAGAGGCTCACGCATGGCGGGAGTTTTTGCCATTTCAAATAATTCCGCGAGTCTCCCAAGATTTTTTTTACTGATATCTGCCGAGTAATTGTTAACCCAATCGGTATAATCACCTTTTCCTCCGGGCATACGATTTCGCGGATGATAGGCATATTCAATCCAGTTATCATAAGGATTTATCCTTGTAAATGAAGGAGTATCTCCCCGTTCTGCAGCAAGTCTTGCCGCGATTCGTCCGGCAAGGTGTTCTGTAAAAACAGGCTTTTCCCACAAGCCGTCATTTTGCAGCCAATTCATCACAGCATCCATGTCCTTGGTCATATTACCTTCAAGTGCCCACCAAATCAACAAAGGAATATGTTTATCATCAACATCCTCATTATTCCCTGTCAGCCCGCTAAGAAGTTCGAGTGACTGATCAACCGGCAGCCGGGCTGCGGTTGGTTGTTATGACAAGAGAATCAGTATCGACAGTTCGGAACGTGGAACCATCGGAGATCAAACGGCTTGCCTGCACACGGTTGGTCATTGCCATGCCGGATATCAACCGACCTTCATACCCGGGCAGCCTTCCCTCCTCATAAACAGTAAATGTCATGGCAAATCGTGCCGGGTATCCCTGGTGTTCCATTTTGCGGAAATAGCCAAAAGAGTAAGGTTTTGTAAAAGGGCCGTGTTTCGGCCAGTTCTTTTCATACCGGCCGCCCTGAACCCAGTGAAATCCTCGGTTATCTCCCCCATTGTCTCCGGAAAATGCCCGACCAAGGCTGTCAAAGGATAATGTCCAGGGATTGCCCCCACCTTCTGAAAAAAGTTCAAAATCTTCATTTTCCGGGTGATATCGCCAGACTGCTTGGCCAAGAAATGAGATTCCCCGCACCTTAGCCGTACTCGTGCTGCCGTGCACACCATAAAGCCAGCCATCAGGTCCCCAGGTAAGGGAGTTTGCAAGTGAGTGCGTATCCTCAAGACCGAAACCTTCAAGCCGAACTTCGGGATCCCCATCGGGTAATCCGTCGCCATTCCGGTCGGGGTAAAATAGCAGGTAAGGAGGATTCATAACCCAAACACCGCCGCGACCGGTCAATACACTTGTTGTAATGTTGAGACCTGTAATCACATCTTTGTGGGAGTCAAATACACCGTCTCCATTTGTGTCCTCGAACACGGTAATTTTATCAGCGCCCGGAACGTGATGCGGAGGCGGCATAGGAATTCCATCAAATTCGGCCCGCAGATACTGATCATAAAATTGGATGGTTACACCTGCCGGAAACGGATACTGCTGGTACTGCACAACCCAGAGCCGCCCGCGATCGTCAAAATGGATGTCGATGGGTTGACGAACCAGCGGTTCGGAAACAACCAGGTCCACCGCAAAACCATCAATTGGCATAAAATCTTCAAGAGTCTCCTTTGGGCCGGATGCTGTCTCATCCTGCATCCAATTTCTGAGTTTTTCTCCACCAACTTCAGCATAGATTTGCACAAATTTTTCAACCTCAGGTGTAAACGGCCAGTGCTCTGGTGGAGATGATGAGGTACTGCAACCGGCAAAAAGTAATCCAATAATAGTGACAGTTATGAACTTTTTTAACACGGAAGTCTTTGTAATTGTCATCTGTGAATGATGTTTTTGAGCACGGATTATTTTGAAGGACAAGCCTATCCAACGGCTTTTTCACGAACCCGGACCTGTTCAGGATCAATGTCGCTGAGCCAGTTTGATGGCACCGATAAGCTTACATACATGCGGTATATCACTATGGGGCTGTTGCCCAGCTGATGGCATTTATCAGCAGCCGATTGAACTCCGGTATTTCAAAATCGTCAGCAGATCCAAGGGAAGTGTAGAAAATCCTTGCGTTGCCATAATTTCTGACCCAGCTAACCGGTTCTGCTTCTCCATCGTCCCCTACTCTTCCAAACATCAGCGGGATTGCATCATCTGCAATTGGACTGGTTTTGTAAAGCCAGGATGCTGCGCGTACAGGCAATTCAGGAAGGCCTGCCACAACAGGATGTCCGTTTGCTTCGGCTGCAACCTGCACCCAGGTAGGCGGATCCGCAGGAGGGCGATTCCCGTAATGGCCGATGTAGTTACCACCCAGCACATCGGCATCGAAATTGGTCCATGTTTCGAAGGCGTGGCTGCTTGTTCGAAGGGCAATCATAGGTTTCCCTTCCTCCAGGTGTTTCCTGATCCATTCAAGCTGCGACTGGGGAAAATGACGGCGGCGCACATAAAGTATCACCAGGTCGGCATCCCGAACCTGTTCGATCGCAGTGATGTCATTATCATCATCACTTTGAATAAAATTAAACGCGTAATGTCCGCCCTCTGTTAGGTGTTCATTTGCAAAAGCAGGCAGTGTCAAGTGGGCATTGTACTCATCTTCAGCAATCACAAATGCAATATGGGTTCTTTGATCTTCACTGAACCTGAACGCTGGTTCCCCGGTAATATCAGAACTCAGGATGCTTGGAGCCCAGTACTTTTCGATATGTTCAGTAACCAATTCAGTACCGCGAAAATGGGTGACATATGGAGCCATGGCAGGGTTATACATGGCATCGGTCATATCACGCATCAATACAACATTTTTACCGAGATTGGCCAGTTGTCTGATTGCAAAAGAACGGCCAAGAATGCACATGTTGATATGCACACCCATCACAATAATATTCTCAATATCGTGCTCCATAAAAAGATTATAAATTTCCTGTCCGCTGTCGCTGATGATGTCATCAGCATGAATTCCGATTGTGGCGATCTGACTCGACCAAACACTCCTCTCGATACAAGGCTCTCCGTTTGAGCAGGGTTTATCGCAGCCACCATCCGAATCGTCAATCGGAAGCCCTGATTCCTTTGTTTCGTCAATTGAACACCATGCAGTGAGATCAAAACCCGGAGGCGCTTCATGCCAGACGGCATCGATTGCACGCTGCCGCTGTGTTGCTCCTTCATAAAAATCAAGTGTACCGCTGGGAGCATGAATTATCATCATACCATGCTGTCGTGCTTCTGAGATAACCTCATTCATGGAAGGAGCAATTTCTGCCACACGGTCTGTTGCACTTTCACACCAGTGCCTGTCCCACATGTCTGTTACAATAATTGCTGAACGCTTTGGATCCCAGTTTTCTTTGTGATGAATAACCTGCCAGATATTGCTTCCGGGCTCCGTTTCGGCCTGACTGCGCAGAACTATGGTAAGAAGATTGGGATCGTCAGAGCCAGCCTGTAATTCAACCGAACGGTCATCTCCCGAACATCCGGTTGACATAAGAAACAGAAATGGAAGCAGGATAATAAAAGAAGCTAAACGGAAGGTGTTGTATAAATTCATTTCGTTCGAGCGTGCAGTTTACATACGATTTAACATATGTAAACATATTGTATTTATTTTGCACATTATACAAAAATAATAACGATACAAAAATTGTAAATACAATCACGCGAAGCGATTGTAGAGAATCAGGAAGAATAGCGCTTGAATTAAATACGGTAATAAACAGGCAAAAGAAATCGGTTTAAACCCGAACCTGACTATCAGCTCAAGAATTTTAATTTAAGCAAATGATCACAAACTTATTGTCAAGGCCGGAAGAAAACTCATAAACCTATCGTTAAGTCATCCCGCCTATCCAGCTATCTCAATCCGTACAGGTACTTTTACAGTGCCCCAATGCAATACAAGATGTCCGCTGTTTTCAGTTACGTTTTCAAAATAGAACATCATCTGTTCAACGTGGAAGGATTCTTCAGGCTGTACGGTTACCTTCAATACATCTTCTGAGGCATCGTACTGTGTACCCCAGGAGAGTTTGTTATTGATGATAATTGTCCATTCATTTTGACCGGGAATGGTATATAGTGAATAAGTCCCTTCATTCAGAGCTTTACGTTCATCTCCGATCAATACATTATCTGAAAAAACGATAGCTGTGGATTCATTTGCCCCGGTTCTCCAAACTTCTCCGAAAGGGACAAGATCACCAAAAATAACCCTGTCTCTTACCGCAGGACGTCCGTAAGTCAGGTACACTTCAGTAAGGCCGATGGTTTGTGCAACAGATGCATTCGGGCTGGCCCATACCCGGTCGGTGGTTCGTTCCTGAGCATTTGCATCACGGACAAAAAAGATTGCCGCAATCACAACGATTATTGAAATAAAAATCTTCTTCATTTTTTTACCCGGTTAGTTTTTCGTGTTGATTGTCAATATAAAAAGGTGACTACATTAAGTTTCAGTACTGAAACATTATAATGAGTCTTGCAATAAATGTGGAAAATCTTTTTTAAACTTTGCAAGTTTCGGTGCAATTACCACTGAGCAATACCCGGCATTCGGATTGTTGTTAAAGTAATTTTGATGATAATCCTCAGCCACGCTGTAATTGGTTAACGGTGTTACTTCAGTAACAATCGGATTTTGCCAAAGGCCGGAATCGTTGGTTTTTCGTAATGATTTAAGTGCAATATCCCTCTGCTCATCTGTTTGGAAAAAAATTGCAGAGCGGTATTGAGGGCCTACATCGGCTCCCTGCCGGTTCAGTGTTGTGGGATCGTGAGTATGCCAAAAAACTTCAAGCAGAAGTTCGTATGATATTATTGCCGGGTCAAAGGTAACTTTTGCCACCTCAGCGTGGCCGGTTCGTCCGGTAATAACCTGCTCATACGTTGGGTTGATTATATGGCCTCCGGCATAACCAGATTCTACAGCCACAACACCGTTCACACGCTGGAAAATTGCTTCCACGCACCAAAAACATCCTGCTCCGAGCACAGCAGTTTCATATTCGGTATCTGTATCGTTCATCTGACCGTTCATAGATAAAATTGAGAGTAAAATGATTAAAACATTCATCATTGTAAATTGTTTGTATAGATGGAAGTGAAACGCAATCTAACAAAAAAACGTGCCCAATACTGAGCCGGATTAATTTTTTTCAAATCCGAATACGTTATGCCACACCTTTTTTGTCGAAAAACGGAAACACACGAAATGAAAGTACGCCCGCAACGGTACTTGAAATTACAGCGATCATCAGGATGGAGTGCATAGAATAGGATGCGTCAAGCATCCAGCCCACAAGAAACGGACTTAGTGCTGTACTGAAAACCATGATCGTTGAAAACAGACTTTGAACTGTGCCAATCAACCTGGTTCCGAACATTTCGGCCCACAAAGCGGCCTTCATCGTACTTCCAAGCCCCATTGTTACACCAATAAGACCCATGTAGGCAAATGCGGTCCAGTTGCCTGAGAAATTATATGCAATCAGAAACCCGGTTATCATGGGAATCAGATAAAATGGGAATAATGACCGGGCCGTTACCCGGTCAATAACTGGTCCGGCTGCCAGGCCGGAAACAATTCTGGCTAAAGCGAATGCAACAAATGCCGAAGCGATCAGGGTTACTGTCCATCCCAGCGATTCAGCTGCCGCAACCTGGTAAAGAAACAGACCGGTTACCCAAAATGCCGGCATAATGGTTGCGAGAATTACATATGGTGTTCGCCTGTCTGCAAAAATATCGCGGTAATAATCTCCCGCTGATTTAAAGTCTGTTGTCTTTATATCCACCTCAGGCGTTACATGATTTTCCCGTCGTACAAGGTACCAGGTAACAGGAATGAAGATAAGCGCAATTAAAGCGGCAATAAACACCCAGGTTGTTCTCCAGTGAAACATTACCAGCATTCCGGCAAGGATGATTGGTAGAATGGCTTCACCCAAAGGATAACCAAGCGATGAGATACTCAATGCTTTACCCCTATGGCCATCAAAATACCGTGCCATTGTGGCTGATGCTGTATGGCTGCTGAGTCCCTGGCCCGCAAGTCTGAGTAAAATCAGGCTTATAAAGAGTATGGAAATATGCCATGAAATCGCCATTAAAATACTTGCAAACAATAGACCGGTTGCTACATATAAACTATACTGGCGCAATGGGATACGGTCTATCCACTGCCCAAGCCAGGGTAATGCAGCCGCACCGGTAAGTGTGGCAGCAGAATAGAGTGTGCCGAACGTTGCATTATTCAACTCGAATGCAATAAGAAAAAAGGGCACAAACAGCGATATTAAAAAAGTTTGGCCAAAACTTGAAAAAAAAGTAAAAGAGACAGCAAATGAAAGAAGTCTTCTCTCCTTCAGTGCAAATGTGATAAAGGTCATGATAAACTACAGGGAGCAGTTTTTAAATTAATCTTAAAGATAGGCAAATTTTCAAACAATTCGTTCCCTGATTCTCTCATTTCACGTTGAATTTTACAAAACCGATTCGTTATATCAGCCGCTTCTGGGTTAAAAAATCAGCCACATCAACATCAAAATGATAAATAACCAAACGGCAATTTTCATCGATGCGGACTGTTTTGGGAAATCATAACCACAAACCGGGCAGGCATCATGATGACTGTCAACTTCCATTGCACATCCGGGACATTCCACTTTTTTTACCATATCAAAACGGATATTAATTCTGTGGTAAAATATCATTTTTTCCAGCAGAATGTTTTTATTAAGCCTTGATTTTCAGTATCTATAACACTGTGATTATTTATAAATCATCGGTTATTACCTTTAGTCTTATATCATGGATGAAATGTCATATAGTCATCATACCATTTTTTTGAAAAATGAGCCCTTTACGGTGTTTGGGTAGAACTGTGTTCGGCTCATTTGATGGCTTGCCCATCATTTTATGGTTGACACGAAACCAGTGCCATTACCATAAAATGGTATAGGTAATTAGCGATATAAAATACACAAAATTAATACTTTGCGATAAGTACAAGAATCAATTCTGATGACAGACAATTTATATGGTTAAACATCTGCATCTTCTTTTATACAGCATCGTACTATCAGGATTTCTATATGGCTGCGGTGTCTCTGAAGAGGCTGAACCCATCGAGTATAATCTGAACGGACCGATAGAATTCATGATAAGGGGAGAAATACATGATGATATTCTTTATGATTTTTTTGACATAAGAGTTGAGTGGACAAAAAATGAGTTCAATGAGTCGGTTGCAAGGTTCTTTGTATCCTCACGTGATACAATAAATAACCGTGATATCTGGAAAAGGTATATACTTACGATTTCCAGAAATAATGACTGGCCGGTGAGCGGAAACATTGGTGTTGTGTCTTTGGCAGAATTACAAAAAAGAGAAACCGGTCAATTTTTCATTTCTTTTAATTCTATTTACAGGGAGGTTTTACTGGATAATGATGAGGATGAGGATTTTTTTCTCAATCTTGATCATCAGTTCACAGCCACAAACGGCAATGTTTCAATAATCAGCTTTGCCGATAATAAACTGTTGGCTGAATTTGAGATCATTTTCCGTATGGATAAAAAAATTCATCGTGATTCGATCAGGGCCAGGGATGAAGGACCTGTTGAAAATGCACTATCCATACTTGGGCTGTTTGAGATTGACTTGCAGCAAAATCGTGTGCAGCAACTCTCCTCCTGGTAAATAGTTTCAGTTCTCTTGTACATTCACAACTTCACTAATTCTTCATTCAAATCGGGTATCTTTTATTAAGTACTAACGAACGGGTTGAACGGAGGTTTCCATGAATACTCAAGAACGTACTTTTCACCATGATAAATTGCAGAAATCCAGGGACGTAATTGCTGCAATTTCAAGTATCCTCCCGGGGCTGGGACATATCTACAAAGGTCATATTAAAAAAGGTATCTGTATTTTGATTATTAGTCCTATTTTTATCTGGGCAGGTTTAATACTTGGGTTCGCAACGGCGGGGTTGGGCCTTTTTGCCCCCTTTGTTTATTTGGCATGGGTAATTTGGCATGCTTACACAATCGAAGACCTCAGGAATCATCCTATAGGAATCATTTAGGCTGTTTCTCTTTTTTAGATGTTACCAGTGCGAGATTTTTACCTTCCATAACGCTTCCGGGTGGAAAAGCGATGGGTTAGTTTTGATTCAAATCTATGAATTGAAAGAACTGTTCATCATAATGTCGAGCTTAAGTACGTTTATTCGTATTTTGTATGCTCCAATTTCAATCGAATATCATTTCCTATGTCATCACGACTAATTAAACTGTTTGTATTTATCGCCATTCCACTGGTTTTACTTTCCATTTCATCAAGCTGGATTTTTGAATGGCTTTGGTTAAAAGAACTTGGGTATTCACGAATTTTCTGGGTATTGAGAAGTGCCCAGGTCATTTTGATTGCGGGTGCATTTCTTGTAGCAGCTATCTATTTCACTCTTAA